>CAYTHY010000034.1:0-2721 GCA_964437715.1 uncultured Candidatus Saccharibacteria bacterium | reverse complement strand
AGCACAACATGAAAAAGACATGGCAAATTCTCAAAAAAGCAATTGGAAAGCAAAGCGATAAATCAGGTTTTCCACAATCTTTTAAAATAGACAATGTAAATGTATCAAATAAAATGCAAATAGCAGAATCATTTAATAATTATTTTGCAAAAATTGGTGAATCCACGAGCCAAAATGTTCCCAAATCGAAAAAAAATTACACTGATTATTTGGAAAATTCTCTCTCTAATAGCATGTATCTTGAAAGTATTGATCCCTCGATTGTCATTGATGTAGTTAAAAAGCTCAAACCTAAAACTAGTAGTGGACATGATGACATCTCTACTAAGCTGGTAAAAGAAACTATTGTAAATATTATTCAGCCTTTAACCCATATTATAAACAGATCCCTTAACACTGGTATTGTTCCTGACCAACTTAAGATAGCAAAAGTTATACCTATTTATAAATCTTCAGATATGGACCAACTAAAAAATTATCGACCAATAAGTTTACTACCTGCTTTTTCAAAAATCTTAGAGAAAATTATGTTCAATAAAATAATGTCATTTCTAGATAGCCAAAATATTTTATATAAACACCAGTACGGATTTCGATCCAAGCATTCCACAATACACCCGATTTTGCATCTACTTAATAAATGTGCAGAAAATAACAACATGCAACCCAAAAAATATACAATGTCAATATTTTGTGACCTATCAAAGGCGTTTGACGTTATAAGCCACAGCATTCTTTTTAAAAAACTTGATCATTATGGTATCCGTGGAATTGCACAAAATTGGCTTGTAAGTTACCTGTCAGATAGAACCCAATTTGTGGAAATAGAAAATAACAAATCTCAAGTCCTAAAAATAAAATGTGGTGTTCCCCAGGGTTCGATTCTGGGTCCGCTTCTATACTTAATCTATGTTAATGACATTGCACAATCATCAAATGGAAACATTCTATCCTTTGCTGATGATACCTCTCTATATTTATCGGATTCAAATATTGACAATTTTTATTCAAATGCAAATATACAACTTAATAAATTATACGATTGGCTATCACTAAACCATAACAAAACCAAATTCATAATATTGAGAACACCAAACAACCCGCCAAATACCACAGGCTTAGAACTGTGCATAGATGGCATTCCCCTAACCCAAATAGGGGCAAATTTTAATGAGAAATCCACAAAATTCCTTGGTTTACACATTGATGAACTATTGTCTTGGAAACCCCATTTGAGTCATATTAACAAAAAATATCATATGCCATCTTTGTGATCAAGCAAGTGAAAAACTTTTTACCAATGGAGTGTCTTAGAACACTATATTTTGCTATTGTCCATCCTCATCTCACCTATGGTATTCTTGCTTGGGGTAATGCCAGCTCTTCTGCCCTCCAAAAAACTACAATTCTACAAAAACGTGCTATAAGAACCATACACAGATCAAATTATAATAGCCATACAGAACCATTGTTTAAATCTTCCGGCATCTTGAAAGTCAAAGACCTGTATGAATCTCAGGTAGCTCTGTTTATGCATGACTATGTCTGCAAAAAGTTACCATCCTCATTTGACAACACATTTAAACATAATTATGAAATTCAGGAAGCACACCAGACAAGACAATCTAACCTTATATTTATTGAAAGATGTAACTCTGTTTATGCCAGCAAACTACCATATTACACATTCCCTGTAATGTGGAACAAATGGAATCTCATCATCACTGATTTTACTTCACATAACAACTTAAAAAGTCAATTGAAGGGACATTTACTATCGCACTATGCTAACTCTGTGAAATGCTCTAACAAATATTGCAAAGAATGTTAACAATTAATAATTCAAAACTCATGAGCTTCACCTTGGCATTGATGGTGTGATATGTTATTTCTTGTACATGTAGTTATCTGCTGACCTGGTCCTATTTGTATTTGAACTTGATTATCATTCGTCCACCCCACCACCTCCCACTTCTTGCGCCGGACAGTGATGTGACACTTACATACATTCAAATGTTGTTGTTTTTTGTTTGTTTTTGTTTCATGGGCCAATGGGAAGACAGCTCAGGCTACATTGGTCCTTCAATTTCCTTTTTTTTGTAATGCCATGAAAGCTTTTCATATCTGTTGTATGTTATTATTGTACAGATGTATGTTTGGAAATTGCAAATAAACTTCAGTTCAGTTCAGTTCAGTTTCACTCGGTGCTTTTGTCCAAGAAGGCGTCCATAACCCCAGAGAACAAATTCAACGTAATTCTTCTTCTTCAATATCTACGCGATAGGTCAATAATCTGGGCATTATCAAACCGTGTACCAATTGGCCGATGGGTGCACTTTGGGCGATCCGCCGATCGGGCTGCGCGGTTGGCCGATGGTGCCGATCGCTATAATGCGCACAACATCTATACTGTATGAGAAGACATATAGAACCGCCCATCCTGGCAGACCGGTTTATTTGGTTCTAAATGAGATCAAATCTTTGGTAAGTTTTTGCGATGTTATTTTTGGTGGACACGAGACATGTCAGTTCAAACCATAACCCAATATAAATATGTATCCAGTAAACTGCTTCATAAACAACCATGTCTCTCTATATGATATACAGGCAGTTTAAATAGATGACCAGTAACTCCCCCCCCCCCCCCGCCCTCCCTTGATGTGAGAGTTCCCCTCCTGACAGAGTAGGTCCTTTCCGGTCCAGAGTGAGGTAACTCAAACC
>CAYTHY010000033.1:0-2799 GCA_964437715.1 uncultured Candidatus Saccharibacteria bacterium | reverse complement strand
AGTGGGCTCCTATATGCTCCGGATGCCGACGGCCAACCAGGACCAGCCAAGCTACTGAGACCGATAAAGGGGGTTGACACCGAGATCAGCACACAGTATCTGGAAGAAATAGATTCCATCGACAATGAAATGCGCCTGATCAACAGCAGCAAAAATGCTGAAATGTGGAACAATTCAATTAGGGAACACATAGAGAGGGCAGAATGTGACCAGCCACATTTCAGCATTGACAGAGAGATGAAGAAGGGACTATGCTGGAAACAGTCCTTGAGGTGCACAAACTGTATGTATTCATCTCAACTGTACAAGCTCTACACTGAAATTACAAGAGATGGACCTGGGGCCAAAACTGCTGCCACCAATGTGGGATTACAAGTAGGGTTACAAGACAGTCCCATTGGCAACACCAAGGCTAGAATGCTGATAGCGTCAACCAATACCCCTCCACCAGCCCTCAGCTCAATGCAGCGTCTGTCAAATGCGGTCGGTACTGCGACAAACATCTTAAATACTGACGACATGATGACTCGAAAACGAGAAATTCATGAAACAAACAAGCTACGAGGGCTTTCTGCTGATGCAGCCGTCAATGTCAGTATGGATGTGCGGTACAATAGCACGACCATTGCAAGCAGCAGCAAGATGGGCCAGAATGCTTCACAAGCAATTGGCGTCGCCATTGAAAACCAAACTGACCAAAAACAAATAATAGGCTTTCATATGGAAAACAAGCTATGCTGGGTTGGTTCTTGGTTTCGGAATAATGGCTTTGAAGTTCAGTGTCCAGGACATGCTGAATGTACCGCCAATGTAAATGCCGATGAGCCATTATCGGAGAAGCGTATTGGTGAGAGCATCGGAGATGACCTAGCATATGATGGCCTTCTCGTACAATTTGTGACGACCGATGGTGATGCTCGGGGGGCCGAAGGCATGCGAATGGCCATGAAGAAGAAGTTCCCTGATTGTACCGTGGAGAGACAGGCCGACACCACCCACTTAGGCCAATCTCAGTTCCGTCAAACCATACGGGCAAATTTTGATGTGGCAATGTTTCCTGGACAATCAGCGGAACGACGCAAAGAACAGCAGAAGATTCTTGGCCTCGACATCAAGACCAGATGCCATGCTATTCTGAGTACAATGCATCACCTATATGCAGGCAACATCAGTGTCGTGGCCAGGAAGATGCCCATAGTGATAGACATCACCCTGGACTGCTACAGTGGAGATCACACACGATGCCGTCGCAATCTAGAGGGTCGGTTATGTGGTGGCGGCGTGCGTAACAGTTGGTGGCGCCGATCTCCATACCTCTGGAACTGTGGACTAAGATCGCTTAATATCAGTGACGCTGATCGAGCAACCTTGAAAGCTTTACTGCAATTGAGACTTGGGGTGGAGGCTCTCAGGCTAACTAAGCTGAACCTTAACACTAACAAAAATGAGGCAATCAATAGGGGACTAAGTGCCAGCTTGCCAAAAAATGTCAATTACAGTCGTAATGCGAGGGCACGTGTAAGCTCAACTATCCACCGGCTAAATCACGGGGCAGGAGTTTCTCTCATAAAGAAACTCCAAGCAGTGGGTAGCCCAATAACGAAGGGTCGGTATGTTGCAAGGGCAATGAAAAGCTTTCAAGTCAGATCTCGCTACCATATTGGCTACCTCAAAGAAAACGCCACCAGACGTATGAAGCTCTACAATAAAATCAGGCAAATGCGCGCTTACCTACGAGCTAAATACACAAAAAGGATCAAGCCAGATTATCGCAAGGGCCAGTTAGATCCAGTAATACTTGACATTAAGGGCAATATGAGGGTCAATCACACATATTCACTAAGAAAAAGGAAACGAGCCAAAAAAGAACATGAAGAACACCCCTATTTCAAGCCACTCCATTACATATGAAATTTTCTTCTTAACCCAACAGCGCGCCTTTAATAGATGGACTGCCGGACGTCAAAGTAGAAGAGAATGAGACCAGGAACCAGATCACCGCTTCTTAACGGTGCTCACCTGTACATATATTATTTGGATGTTTCAACAGTTATGCATCATCTCATCAACTACCTGATTAGCATGAGCTGTGCTATTTCCTATCAACAGTCTACGGGTCTCAGCGACGTCAGGTTCGGCCCTCACCTGATATGCCATGGCCGCCGCTTCGAAACATGTCCTGGGCATGTTCACCGGTATTTGTCAATTATTATTATAAGCATGCATAAGATATATACAGTTCAAAACTTTAAAGTTAACATGCAATCTGGAAAAGAGGCATGATGCTGGCAAAAATTTGCATGAACGCAACCCTTTCGTTCGTTATTAATTTCCCTACTCTCCAGGGATAGATGAGCTGGCTCGATGCAACTTTCGTTGTGACATAGATGACTCACATCTTTATTTAATAAATCTGTTGGTTGTAAATTATGATAAAGTAAAAACGAGAGTCTGTGAGTACGCCAATTCTTCCATTGGCCATTAATTTTTAAATTTATACGGCCATAACCACTTTTGTCTCTGCATGATGTCCATAAAATACATTGACCATTATGATGGCAGGGGACGGTGTTTTCTCTCAAAACATAAGAATATTTCACAACAAAGTTGGCATCCATGATGAAACAACATTTGAAGGAAGCAGACAGATATCCTGATCCACACATGATGCCCATATACCTCACCAGGGGCCCCCAGGATTTGTAAACAAACCAAAACACAGTCAATATGACAGAAAAAGCTGGCTAAATAGGGGTCACACCACTATTACAATCTCCATAAGCGGCCACTATGACAAAC
>CAYTHY010000032.1:0-2905 GCA_964437715.1 uncultured Candidatus Saccharibacteria bacterium | reverse complement strand
ACTAACGAATCCGCGCGATAGCACCAAAGCGTTAGTATAATTTTTCTTTGGCAATTTTTGGCAATTAGTATTATTTTATTCGCGCTTCTGTTTTACTGAGTCCGAACCTATTCTCAAAATTATTTATTTTTGCCCAAAAAATGTAAGATATTCTAAGTTATTTTACTTAATTTTCTTTATCTGGCACAAGGGGTTTTATTTCTCAACTATATTATCTTTCATAATTTTTTCAATAGCAATTACCGTTTCATTTTTTAAAGAGGCATCACTTTCTGCAACCCAACGCGCAAAATTATAAAGTCTTTGGTTATCAATCTTTAGCCACTTTTTATTTTTATATAGAAAATATAGGAGTGTTGTTGTTGCGATTCTTTTGTTTCCATTTTGAAAAGGATGATTTTTAACCATTAAATAAAAAAGTATAGAAGATTTTTTAATTAATCCTGGATAAAGTTGCCCGCTAAAAGTTTGATATGGAGCTTCAATACATCTTTCAAGGACATTAAGAAACCTTGTTGAAAAGTCAGGAATTGGCTCACCCCACCCCATATGAGCTTGAGCCAAATCATAGGCCACTAATTCTATTTCTTTAATTGAGAGTTTTGCTATTTTCATATCACTCTTTTCCAAGCATTCTAATCGCCTGTCCATATTCTTTTATAGCTCTTTCAACAGCATTGCCTATTTCAAGTCTATCTTTTTTTGTAAGATCTTCATTATCCTTTAATAAACACTCTACTTCTTTTTGTGAAATAATATAATTTCTACCTACTTTTTCAGCCTTAATAATACCTTTTTTTATTTTATTAAATACACTAATTCTTGAAATATTAAGAAGCTTTGCTACTTCTGTTGAACTAAAAAATATTTTTTTCTCTTTATTTTCCATACCTATATTATACATATTGTTAACTAGAAAAGCAATGGTTAACATATGTTAACCATTGCTTTTCTGAATCGTCTTACACCCCATGTTTCTTGTGTAACTTCCCTATTTCTTCTTTTTCTAATTCATCTATTTTCTCTTTGCCCTTCTCCCCTAATGCTTTTAATTTATTATCATCCAGTAAATTCAAGGATTTTGTAAGATCAGTTAATTGTTTTTCTGTGTTTTTGCTAGGATCATCTAAAACTTCTTCAAGCAACGCATTTAGAATCCAGCCCATACGAGGTCCTGGTTTCATGTGTAACACCTTTATTAAATACTCACCATTTATAGCAAGCTGTCCAACTGAAATTGGATCATGTAATACTTCTTCTATCATTGCGTGATATTTACGAAGCCTATACGGGGCTTCCTTTTTTTTCATACCGACCCTGTCGGACTCTCTGACATTCATTAATTCCCAAATATGTTCTTTGCCAACTTTTTGAATAACACGACGAACTGCTGAAAGTGTAATCTGCTCGGTGTCAGAAAAAAACATATGATTCCTAACCAAAGAAACAGTCATATCTGTTGTTTTCTTGGAAAATTTTAGCCTTTCCATTATTTTTCTAGTCATTCTAGCTCCAACTACTTCATGTCCATAAAATGTATAGGCCTTTTTTACTCCCTTACGACGAGAATGAGGTTTCCCAATATCGTGGAATAATGAAGCAAGGCGTATTTCTAGAGATAATCCTTTATTTGTTGAATGTTCTAAGGCCTGTAAGCAATGTTCAAAAACATCAAAAATGTGGGCTCCTCCTTGTTCACACCCTATTCCTTCTTCTAATTCTGGAATAATATATTTCAAAAGACCTAATTTTGAGAGCATTCCAACCCCAATAGCGCTTCTTTTTGATTCTATAATTTTCACAAATTCATCGCGAATTCTTTCTTTAGAAATATTTTTTATCAAATGAGCATTGTTTATAATAGCTTCTATCGTATTGTATTCAATAGAAAAACCCAGTTGAGCAAAGAACCTAACGGCTCTTAACATTCTTAGGGCGTCTTCTTTAAACCTTTCATTAGGGACACCAACAGTTCTAATGACCATGTCCTTTATATCTGTTTGTCCTTTATAGAAGTCTAATAGATGTCCCTTAGAAATACTATAAGCCATAGCATTCATAGTAAAATCTCTTCTTTTCAAGTCATCTTCTATCTTTTTGCTAAATTTTACTTCTTTAGGGTGTCGAAAATCTTCATATTTTGCTTCAATTCTATATGGAGTTACTTCAACTATATGATATTCTGTTCCACATGAAACCTTGGGAATACAAACCCCTACAGTTCCGAAGGTATTTTCATATATTGTCTTATCAAATAAAGGCATAATCTCTTCTGGTGTAGCATTTGTCGTAATATCCCAATCTTTCGGTCCTTCAGCTGATTGGCTTTCCATAAGCAGATCTCGGACACTGCCCCCAACAAGAAAAGCCTCAAATCCAGCTTTTTCTAAAGCTTCTGTTACATGTGTAACATATTCGGGGATATTAGATAAATTGATTGTAGGCGAGTTTGCCATATAATTATATTTTGTGCGGAGTAGGAAAAATATTGTGCGGAGTAGGAGAATCGAACTCCTGTCTCATCCTTGGCAAGGACGTGTTCTACCACTAAACCAACCCCGCGTTAAAGTATTAAATTAACGAATAAGATTATAATATTTTTATCAATAAAAAGCAATTTTATTTTTAATACTGAGTTATTATGGCTATTGCTATTCTTCAATCAATTAATTATAATGAAAGAGTATTTGCATCTATAGTGAAATGGATATCACGACGGTCTTCGGAACCGTTATTGGGGGTTCGAATCCCTCTAGATGCACCAGCAACTAAGCAGGTAAACTGCTTTACCTGCGAGAGGGATTCGAAAGATTTTTCATTATTTACTCAAGAGTAAATTGAAAAATACCCGAATCTGTAAGATTCGAATCCCTCTAGATGCACCAGCAACTAAGCAGGTAAACTG
>CAYTHY010000031.1:0-3054 GCA_964437715.1 uncultured Candidatus Saccharibacteria bacterium | reverse complement strand
TAGATCAGGGAAAAATAGATTTTAGCTACGATGCCACGTCAGGCTCCCCTGTTGCCACAAAGAGAATAGACAACTCTGTTATTGGCAAACCGCGTATTGGAAGTGCAAATAAACTTCCAGATGGGCAGCATGGTTTTAATAATATAGTTGATAACTATGCTGGTGATGCAGCTAAGTTCGATATTCCCACTAAAGGTCCTGGTGGAAAAGTTGTTAGAACGTCTGAGTTGAGGCAAATACAAGGCAGCAACAATGGTACTGATGGTGTTTTTGAGTGGATTGTTGATCAAGGAAATGTAACCCATCGGCGTTTTATCCCAGGCGGGTCTGTTACAGGATTGCCGAACCAGATTCCAGGGAAGTAGGAAGTCTGCTCATGACCTCGATTAAAAAGTTACAGGAATTAGGATTAATATGTTGGTCAACTATCTTCATAGGATTGAAGAATGGTTGGATGAGCCGACAGGATTTAATTGATTATGCAGTTAGTCTTCTTGTGGCCGGAAGTGATAATGAGGATATTGCTGTAATAGCAGGTGGAGAGTCCTTGAGCGATGATGAGTTATTGGATATGGTGTCAGTCCTGTCAAAAAATGAAGATACTGGTGCCGATCTTGACAAATGGCGCTTGGCGTATTTACTTTGTATTTCGGAGTCAGATAGTAGTGAGCAAGAGAAGATAGACAAACTTCAAGAGGTATACTCACAGTTCAGTTATCCAGAAGATATGGCCTCATGTAGCATATATGCTCAGGATAGCATTGACCCGATTATGGCTATGATGCAGGTTATAAAAGAGTTGCGGAAAAAATTATTGATCCAATAATTCGGTGCCACAAAGAGAACAACTCAAAGTGGCATTAGCATTTCTCGCCACAGTGTTAACCAGAAAATTAATCGTGGAGTTAGGAGTGCAGATGAACTAGATGCGCTCAAAAAACCATTAGACGTCAGGCCAGTAAAGGTTGACCAGCTTGGTAGACCGAGTCAGAGACATATAGGGCGAAAAGCTTAAGAAACTGGATCTGCTGATTGATAAATTGTACATTGGTTGATGGTTTGCGGTCGTAATCGCCTTATTCTCTTGCTGCAAAGAGGGGAGCAAGTAATATTGCTAATGGCTCAAAACTTGCGAAACAATTACGCCTTCAGTCAGCGAATTCGGCATTTAATAAAAGTGGTGGGTTAACACAAGGAGCTATTAAAAATTCTACAAAAATTATTGATTCTTCTCAGATTAAGAATACAGCAATCCCAAAAGGTTTTAGTAAATATACAACTGAGACCTTTCAATCACCTTCGGGTAACTTTCAGGTGCATTTTTATAAAAATGATAAAACTGGAGCAACATTTTATGGTCAAGATTTCAAGGCTATATTTAATTCTGTATCAGGAAATCATTAATGAAAGTTGAGTGTATAAAAATTACTGACCCTGAGACAGGGAGTTTTATAGAGAAAAACTCTTGGTTGACGGTGGGGAACGTTTACCAAGTTTTATCTGTTCTTATAGCAGATAGTAGCTCAGTAGAATATAGGTTACTATCGGATGATGGATATACTCCTGGTATATATGAAGCCAGCCAATTTAAAATTTTAAGTAACAAATTAGCGCTAAGTTGGGTTTGTAATTATGAAGATGGGGTGTATTTTGAATTAGCCCCAAAACCCTGGATTAGATCAGGGTTTTGGGAAGATTATTTTGATGGAGAACCAGAAGCTATAAACATATTCAATTTGGAAAAGAAAAAAATATTTCAGGAAGAACTCTAAATATTAAAGATCTGTTTTGACAATAAGCATCACAACGTGGGGGTTTGTATAGTGTTAAACCCTCAAAAACTGCTCAGTAGAAACATCCGCCTGTCTGAGAATAGCCCTCAAAGTTCCCTCAGGCATATCACCAGGATGATTAGGAATGGTGGTGTATTTATCAGTCGCTGGATTGAACCAGATTTCATGGCTACCAGCGGCTTGTCGATCAAACTCAAACCCCTGCTTTTTCAGTTTCTTGATAATCTGCCGATATTTAAACCCTGCTAATCTTCCCATTAGCTACCCAGAATTAGCGGATAATCAAACGAATCCTTTACCGAGACAAGCTTGTTTTGTTGATGTCGTTCAGCTTGTGCCTCCAGCAATTTCTTGGCAACATCACGGGCAATCTCTACCGTTTCAGTAATCGTGCGACCTTGGGCGATAAGACCAGGAATATCATCACAAGTGGCAAGATAAACGCCTTCTGGTAATTTCTCAATATGTAAATTAGCAATCTGTTCCATAGTTCTCTCTCGTTATCAATTAGCGTTAGCTTTTTGTTTTAGTTGCTCAGCTTCAACAAAGGTATCAATTAGCTGTGTGATTTGTTGTCGAGGTTTGGGACTGAGTTTTTCAATCTGCCTAATTCGGCGTTCCAGTCGGCTACTAACAGGCATACTTTCAATAGGTTTAATCCCCAGCAACTCATCAGCACTAACATTCAGTGCTCTAGCTAAATCTACCAGCATATTAGCGGGTGGATGTTGGCTTTCCGATTCATAGTAAGCAATCATTCGTCGTGTTGCATTAATTTCATCAGCTAGTTGCTGCTGAGTGTACCCAGCCGCTTTGCGTAGTTTTGCCAATCGCTTACCAAAAACACTTAGTTGTTCATTTATTTTTTTGGACATACATAAACTCCTCTGTACGGTATGTCCAATAGTATAAACCCTGTTTTCGTTCATATAGGTTGCACGGCATTCGTTCTTTGTGTAATATGTCCGCTAATCGTACATATTATTGACAGAAAAATCAACACAAAAAAAACCTGAAAAGAGCTTGACAGGTTTTGGGAGGAATACGAATATGGCCAGAATAGCAGACGAAGACATCAAAAAACTAAAGGAAGAAGTCTCCTTGCTGCGCTTGGTTGAAAGCCAGGGCTATTCTAGGCTGTCGAAAAGCACCTTTTAGGATGCCTCATAATTCCCCGTATTTTGGCTGTCACCGCCATTAAAAAATGCATACCGTTTTTTTCGTACTGTGTAAGAAATATTTTTTTCCTCCCATGCTTTAA
>CAYTHY010000030.1:0-3109 GCA_964437715.1 uncultured Candidatus Saccharibacteria bacterium | reverse complement strand
GGTCCTTAAATATCAAATAAAAGTTACATCAATGATATTGTCCTTCACGGAATCTAAGTGTAAATATCTTAATACATATCCAGGTTATATATATAAAGATATAGAACAAACTCTGCTTCGTTTCTAGTTATTGGGAAATTGAGCATTTTTGAACATAGTATTGATTTTTCCAAACCATTCATTCACTATCGGCAGTATTAAAAAGTCAATGCCTTTCAAAAAGTAAAGTAATTTGTCACTGTGTGAGAGATATTCAATTTGATGTGAAATATCATAAATTGTCTTCATGTATGTAGATTGAATAGTTTTAATGTCATGGTGTTGACATTCAAAAAAAGCATGAATCTCATCACATATACAAGATTTACAGAAAGGACATATTCTCAAATCACGGGGTAATTTGGGCCTATGATATCGTCCACGTTCTATAGGGAGGTAATGATCAGAAAGCCTAAATTTGGTTATATATTTACTACATTGTATATAGTTCAAATATGCTTCATATTTATAAACATTTTTCAATTTGCTATAGATTGACAATTTTGTATCCGTACAATTTCTTAATTGTGAAATCCTCTCCTGAAATATATCCAAATATTTTGTTTTTAATTTATCTTTTAATTGTTTGGTAAGGTGGTTAGTTTTCGTCTTGGTAATGTCACTATTAAGGTTAGGAATATTAGACGCCTCTAATTCTTTTAATAAGTTAGAGGTGAATTGTGAATAAGTGGCAGTTTTCCAAGAGTTATGTTTGAGGTTTGTTTGAGAGGTCAAGGCGTGATACAATAAGTCACCTTCTTTGAATAATTTTAGTCTGATTCGGTATTTACAAATCGATTGAAAAATATTATATATAAGAGGAAATCTACCTAGCTCTGCTCTTACTCCAAAATTGGAAGCTTTTTTGGAGACTTGGAGTATTTGTTTACATGACTTCAAATGCAACTGTTCAAATGGATAATTATCTTTCATATATAATTGAAACAAGATGGAATTAGAAAGAATACTGGTTTTATGACCAAATGCTCCCCATATTTCGCACCCGTATAGAGCTATGGGCTTGACAAGAGTATCAAATAATCTCATAAATAGCCTAGGATTTACATTGATATTTATAAAGCTGCTTTTCAAAGCAAAATAAGCACGGATAGCTTTATTAGATAGTTCTTTTATAGCTGTGGAAAATCCACCAGAACTACTAATTTTTAATCCTAGATAATTATACATGTTAACAATATCAATTGATTTCCCGTTGATTTGTATTGACAGATCAGCAGTTTTTGTCTTATTAAAGACCATTATTTTAGTTTTATCTCCATTTATTTTCAATTGCCATTTTTGGCAGTAAATTTCTAAAATTTGAAGTGCCTTCTTAAGACCTCGCTTAGACTTACTCAATATGAGTGTGTCATCAGCATACATTAGCATGTTTATGTTTATGGAGTCCAGTCTAACGGGATCACAACTTCCTTTTTCTATAATGTTGGGCAAATCATTGATAAACAGGTTAAACAAGGAAGGACTAAGGTTACATCCTTGCCTAGTTCCGATCATAATGTTAAATGGTGGACCAAGCTCACCATTGCTGTAAACACAAGATTTTAATTTACTGTACATGCTATCAATTAGCCGGACAAATTTTGGACTGATATTGTATTTGTATAGAAGTTTATAAAGTAAACCATCAATCCATACAGAATCAAAAGCTTTTTCAAAATCTATAAAGCAACAATAAATGGGTTGTTTCTTTGCTTTAGCTTCTTCAATAATACACTTTAAAACAAAAATGTGATCAGAAGTGCGCTTGTTTTTGCAAAATCCAATCTGGAATTTTGAAATAGTGGAATTTTGGTCAAGTACATTTCGAAGCCTGTTGTTTAATAATGAGCTGAATAATTTACTGATGCAATTTGCTATTGATATACCTCTATAGTTTGATGGATTAGTTATTTCACCTTTTTTATATATGGGAATGATATATCCATTTGACCAGGTGTCTGGGTAACACTCGCTATCAAGGATATGGTTAAATAATTTACAGAGATGAGGAACTATAATGTCTGTTCCAGCTTTCAACATTTCATTATTTAGAGAATCTAGTCCACTGGCTTTATTATTCTTAAGAAGTTTTATACCACCAACTAGTTCTTCATGAGTAAAGAATTTATCAATTGTTTTCACATATTTTTGGTGTTGTATCTTGTCCTGTAGTTTTCTTAGTATTAATTTCTGAAATTTAACATCTACATCACAAGACTGTCTGGAGCTATGTAATTTTGTAAAATAAGATGACCACTCTTCTAGCCGAATCGGATTGGAATTCTTTTTGACATTATTGTTTTTTAGTTCTCCTAATAATTTCCAAAACATTTGTGGATTATTTTTTTCACATAACATAATTTGGGACAATATCTTATCTTTGGCTTCTTTTTGTTTCTTTTTTACCAATTTTTTAAAGCTCTTTTTAACTTTAATGAATTTTCCATAAATTATTGGGTCATTTGGATGTTTATTTACCAGCTTTCCTAAACTCAGAGTATGTTCTTTTAGATATTTACAGTCCTTATCAAACCCAATTTTATAAGGCTTTTTGGATGAACTGTTATTAGAGCTACGTAATGATTTTAGACATATTCTACCTGCTTCATTTAATATATCCGTGAGTTTTTGGCTCAATACATGTACGTTTGTTTTATCTTGGCTTGATTCCGTGTTCAGGGATAGCAACTGATCTAATTTCTCTTTAAAAACTGGTAGTTTTAATGTTGCAATAAATTTTTCATTTGATTCATTATTCCATCTGTATCGGTGAAGGTTTGAAGTTTTAAAATTACAAGATCTTTGTCCTCTATTATTACTAAGATCATTATCAGTTGACTTGCTATATAATTTCAGAGTGCATGTAATACTTGCATGATCTGATAAGTGAGTTGGAGGGGATACCTTCATGACCGGAATAATTGACATAATGATCTCACTAGCAATTATGTAATCAACAGCACTACTGCCATTGTATTGAAAACAAGTGTAGGCTCCACCTGAATCGCCAAAAGTGCGCCCATTCAGTATACGCATGTTATTTCCTCTACATAGAGTGAGAAGTTTATTA
>CAYTHY010000029.1:0-3185 GCA_964437715.1 uncultured Candidatus Saccharibacteria bacterium | reverse complement strand
GGGAACCTACTCATATAAAAGAAGGGCGATTTGGTGAATGGCTTCGTGGTATAAAGGATTGGGCAATTTCTCGTGAGCGTTATTGGGGGACACCACTTCCTGTTTGGACTTGTGACAAATGTCAGAAGGTTGAAATTATCGAAAGTGTTGACAACTTAAAATCAAAAGTAGAAAAATCTGGAAATAAGTATTTTGTAATGAGACATGGGGAAACAGAAAGCAATCTTAAGCAAAAAATAAGTACAGTAGTTAATAATGAGGACCATTTAACTAGTAAAGGGGAGGATCAAGTTAAAAAAACTGCTGAAAAATTAAAAAATCAAAAGATTGATTATATTATTGCTTCACCTTTTGTTAGGACAAAAGATACAGCTGAGATTGTTGCCAAAGTTATCGGGATAGAATTTTCAAATATTATTTACGATGATAGATTACATGAGATGTCTATTCCGATGTATGAAGGTAAAAGTTGGGAAGAGTTTCATAAAAAATATAAAGTCTCCGTAGAAAGTTTTGGTGAATCTCCAGAAGGGAATGAGTCTTATGTTGATGTTAAACATCGCTCAATGAATTTTCTATATGATATAGAAAGTAAATATAAAGATAAAAATATTTTAATTGTAACTCACGGTGGTCCCTCTTGGTTAATGTATTCTGAGGTAAATCAACTTTCTATAGAAGAAACTATTGGTTTGATTAAAGATGATAAAACTTCAAATTATTTAAAAAATGGAGAATATATAGAGCTACCTTTTGTTCCCTTACCGCACGACGAAAATTGTGAATTAGATTTACACAAACCTTTTATAGATGAAGTAAAGCTTAATTGTTCCTGTGGTGGAAACCTTGTAAGAGAAAAAGAAGTCATGGATGTTTGGCTTGATTCTGGGACAATGCCATTTTCTCAGGATCATTATCCCTTTGAGAATAAAGATTTTATAGATAGTGGCGATGGATATCCCGCAGATTTTATAAGTGAAGCCATAGATCAAACTCGTGGATGGTTTTATACGCTTCATGCGGTAGGGTCTATTATGGATAAAGGAAAAGCTTTCAAAAATGTTATTTGTTTAGGACATTTACTTGATGCAAATGGTAAAAAGATGAGCAAAAGCCTTGGAAATATTGTGGATCCGTGGACTATGATGGATAAATATGGAGTGGATACACTCCGTTTATGGATGTATTCTGTTAATCAGCCTGGAGAATCAAAAAGTTTTGACGAAAAAGTTGTTCTAGAATTGCACAATAAGGTTTTTAATTTACTTTATAACATTTTGGCTTTTTATGATTTATATCGTGACAAAAAAATAGAGATAGAAAAATATAAAGATTCAAACAATATTTTAGATAAATGGATAATTTCTCGTTTGAACGAACTTGAAAATAATGTTACAGATAATATGGATAATTATAAACTTCTTGAACCAGTTCGTGCAATTAGAGATTTCATAGATGATCTTTCTACTTGGTATGTGCGTCGTTCTCGTGAGAGATTGAAAAATGGAGATAAGGATGCAAAGAAAACTTTATATTTTGTTCTTAAAAAGTTAATTACACTGATGGCTCCTTTTGCCCCATTTTCTTCAGAAGATATATGGCAGAAATTAAAAAATGAAAACGAAAAAGAAAGCATACATTTAGTTGAGTGGCCGAAAATAAATAAAATAGATGATGTTTTAATTAAAGAAATGAAAGAAATTCGTGAGGTAGTAACCTTAGGATTGCAGGCTCGGCAAAAAGCAGGAATACCCGTTCGCCAGCCCTTAAAAGAATTAAAAGTTATGGGTTGTGAATTAAGAAATGAGTATTTAGAGATTATCAAAGAGGAAGTAAATATAAAAGAAATAATTTTTAAAAAAGGAGATGAACTAAAAGTAGAACTTGATATTTTTATTACTCCAGAACTTAAAGAAGAAGGAAATTATAGAGAATTAGTTAGAGCAATTCAAGATTTGAGAAAAAAGAAAGGGTTAAATCCAAATGATATTATTGTTCTGAATATAGAGACCAATGTGGATGGTCAAGAGTTTATAAATAAGTTTAAAGGTGATCTCTTGAAATCTATTAATGCGGAGAAGATAGAGATAGAAGAAACAAATGGGTCTATAATAAAAATTGATGAATTTGTTTTTAAAATAAATATTTCTTAATTATGATAGAAGAAAAATCATGTGGAGTGATAACGATATTAAAAAAAGAAAAAGATCTTTTCTTAATATTGAAACAGACTGATGGACACTGGAGTTTTCCCAAAGGTCATATAGAAGAAGGAGAAACAGCTCGCGAAACAGCACTTCGCGAATTAAAAGAGGAAACCGGTATTACTAAAGTTAAATTGGCAAATTTGCCTTCTATTTTTGAAGAGTATAATTTTTCTCGTGATGTAATTAATTGTCATAAAATAAATGAATATTTTATTGGGTTTGTGGATGATGATAAGGTCACCATTCAGTTAGAAGAAATTAGCGAATATAAATGGGCAACATTTGAAGAAGTTTTAGATATGTTTAATTATAAAGTACAAAAACTCCTAATGAGAAAGATTAAAGATTATCTAGACTTAGAAAATTATTCAAAGAGAATTGGTTTTATAAATAAACATAATTTTTCTGAAGAATAAGCATCTTCATTGTCCTTAAGTTATGGAAATCGGACAGTTATGATAACTGAAGGGGATAAGATAGTTTTAATAAAAGATAAAGAGGATGCATATATTATTGCTGGTGGGCATATTGATTATGGTGAGGATCTTTTTGAAAGTACGACAAGAGAGTGTCGAGAAGAAACAGGATATAAAGTAAGGATTATAGATAGGCTGGGTTTTGTAGAAATTTGGAAAAAGGAATATAAAAGAATTATTTTTGGGTTCTTAGTTAGAACAATTGGACTGCCCGGGTCTCTTTTGTTAACTGAAGAGGAAAAAGAATTGGGTTATGAAATTTTTGAATATAGTATTGATGATGCGATTAAATTACTTGAAGTTAATGCTAGTAAAAATAATAGTTCGATTGTTCTTCGCTCTTTAATGTTTTTAAAAGAAGCAAAAAATATTTATAAGTTTTAATAAATTTGGATAAATTCTAATAGATTTAGATAAGTTTAAATATATTCAGATAATTAAATACAAATACTCTAAATCTATACTAACGCTTTGGTGCTATCGCGCGAATTCGTTAGTGTGT
>CAYTHY010000028.1:0-3555 GCA_964437715.1 uncultured Candidatus Saccharibacteria bacterium | reverse complement strand
TTTTGTTCTATAGTAACTTTAGATTCTATAATAGGTTTAACTGTTTCTTCTTTGGGTTCAACTTTCTCTCTTTCTTCTACTTCATGTTTTACTGTTACAAACAATACATTTCCTTCATTATCTACCACTCCAGCAGTAACATATATAATTTCTCCAGTTTCTGTTTTTTCTACCCAATCTAATAATAAATATGGTTCATTGGGGCTATTTTTAAAATGCTCCAACATATCAAAATGACTTTTTACATCTACTTCATTTGACGAATTAAGCTCATAATTTTTCATTATTTCTGTTACCGATTTTCCACTTTGATCAAATAATTCCTTACCATCAAACTTACAACCATTTATAGCTGGTAGGGTTTGCCAATCTTCTTGATTTAAACATTTACTTTCAAATATAAAATTAAGTAGGGGGTTTGCTTTTTCTTCTTCGTTTTCCTTTCCATCTTCATTAAGTTGTTCTAATTTTTCTTCCTCTTCTATACCAATTTCATATTCATTGTTTTTTTCTTTTTCTTGGTTAAAGTTATATTCAAAATTATCACTGTTTAATTCAGTTTCTCCTTTAAATTCTTCCTCAAGATTTATTTCATCAGTAATTTCTTCAGTTGAACTAGAATTATCCATAGACATAATTTATGATTAAAAAATAAAAAAACTCCTAGCGAGCAGAAGTTGTAATTTGGTTCTATTATGATGCCTATTTATTTCCTGCTCGGGAATAACTGTTATAAAGACCGGACTCGTTTCTTAATCTATTTATCATAAATTTGAAACATTACCGTTGCGGCACAGTGGAGGGATTTAACCTCACTTCCATATTTAACAGTATTTCTATTTTATACCATACTTATTTTAATTGCAATATTTCTTTAAACTAATTTTGTGCCCGAGGTGGGGGTCGAACCCACATCCCTTGCGAGACACGATTTTAAGTCGTGCGCGTATACCAGTTCCGCCACTCGGGCAAATGTAATATTTAACCTAGAGTAAATATTACATAATTTCCAAAAATTTACAACTTTTGCTATACTAGGCAGATGTCTAAACAATACTATACAACAATTGGTCTAGAAATTCATGCTGAGTTAAAAACAAAATCCAAAATGTTTTGTGATTCTATCAACAATCCTGATGAAAAAATTCCCAACACAAATATCTGCCCAATTTGTCTTGCTCACCCAGGAACACTTCCAGTTATAAATAAAAAAGCTGTTGAAAGTGTTATTAAAGTTGGGTTAGCTATAGGAGCTAAAATAGCTAATTTTACTGAATTTGACCGAAAAAATTATTTTTATCCTGACATCCCAAAAGCCTATCAGATTTCGCAATACAAATCTCCAATTGTTTCAGGTGGTAATTTAAATGGCGTAGAAATTACTAGAGTTCACTTGGAAGAAGATACAGCTACTAGTAAACATAGTAAAAAAGATGCATCTATTGAAACAGGATATTCTTTAGTTGATTTCAATCGTGCTGGTATTCCTTTAATGGAATTAGTTACTGAGCCAGTGATACACACAAGTAAAGAAGCGGGGGATTTTGCTCGCGAGTTACAACTTTTACTGAGATATTTAGGAGTATCTGAAGCTAATATGGAAAAGGGTCAAATGCGAATTGAGCTTAATATCTCAATGTCTTCAGACCAAAATAAACTTGGAACAAAAGTTGAAGTTAAAAATATAAATTCATTTCATTCTGTTGAAAGAGCTGCTGAATACGAAATTAAAAGAATGACAAAATTATTAGAGGAAGGAAAAGAAAATGAAATAGTTCAAGAAACTAGAGGATGGGATGAAAACAAACAATCTACTTTTTCTCAACGATTAAAAGAAAACGAAAATGATTATCGTTATTTTCCTGATCCTGATTTACCTAAACTTTATTTAGATGAAATTTTTGATATGGAAAAAATTAAAGAGAGTCTACCAGAATTACCAATTGCTCGCCGACTTCGTTATAAAAAAGATTATGGTATTAAAGATGAAGATATAGAAAGTTATATAATTGATGAAAAATTAGGTGATTGGTTTGAAAAAGTTGCTGATACCTTAAAAAATAAAGACAAAATTAAAACTGCTTCAAATTATATTACTTCTGATTACCTTGGTTTAAAGAAAATAAATAAAGAAACTAAACTTCCAACTGTTAAAAATTTTGTTGAACTTATAAATATGGCTAGCGAGAATAAAATTTCTTCTAGAACTACAAAAGATATTTTGGCAATAATCGTCGTTAACGACGAGTCACCAATGAAAATTGCCGAAGAGAAAAAGCTACTTCAAAATGATAATGAGGAAGAACTAACAGAAATTGTTAAAGAAATAATAGAAGCTAACCCAGAAATTGTTAAAATATACAAAGGTGGTAAAGAAAATGCTTTAATGTCTTTAGTTGGACAAATAATGAAAAAAACAAAAGGAAGTGCTAATCCAATCATCGCTCAAAAATTATTAAAAAAATTATTAGTTTAATCTAGCTGGTGCTATAATAAAATTATGAAAAAAACAAAAGTAGCTATAAATGGTTTTGGAAGGATAGGTCGTGCATTTTTAAAAATTGCTTGGGAAAGACCCGAAATTGAGATAGTGGTCATTAATGATCTTGGCTCAATTGATAACTTTTCTTATTTATTGCGTCACGATAGTGTTTATAGAAATTGGGAACATCAAGTAGAAGTAAAAAATAATAATCTTATTGTTGACGGTAAAGAAATTAAATTTATTTCAGAAAAAGATACGACAAAACTTCCATGGAAAGAATTAGAAGTTGATGTTGTTGTTGAATCAACTGGAATATTTACTTCTTACGATAAAGCTAGTTTTCATTTGAAACAAGGAGCTAAAAGAATAGTTATTTCTGCTCCAGCTAAAGGAGAAAGCGAAACTAAAGGAGAAACTGTTTTACTTGGTATTAATGAAGATAAATTAAATACTTGTGATATTACTTCAAACGGTTCTTGTACAACTAATGCAGCTAGCCCGTTAATTGCTATTTTAGATGAAGGTCTTGGTATAGAAAAAGCTCTTCTTAATACTGTTCATGGATATACAGCTAGCCAATCATTGGTTGACGGTCCAAGTAAAAGAAATTTGCGATCAGGAAGAGCAGCTGCTCAAAATATAGTTCCAAGTTCAACTGGAGCCGCCATCGCCGTAACTAAAGCTTTCCCGAATCTTACCGGTCTTTTTGATGGTATTTCTCTTCGCGTCCCTGTTCCAGCAGGTTCAATTGTAGATATAACTTTTATCTCTAAAAGAAACACTACTAAAGAAGAAGTAAATGAAATATTAAAAAAAGCCTCTAGCGATCCTCGGTGGAATAAATTATTTGACACCACTGAAGATCATCTTGTCTCCTCAGATATATTAGGTAACAGTCATGCTTCTATTGCTGATTTAGAAATGACACGAGTTGTTGATGGAAATTTAGTTAAAGTTCTTGGCTGGTATGATAATGAAATGGGGTATACATATACCCTCGTAGACCATGTCATTAAAGTAGGAGAGAGTTTATAATAAATATATAAACTAATGAATCAAGAAACTAAAAA
>CAYTHY010000027.1:0-3702 GCA_964437715.1 uncultured Candidatus Saccharibacteria bacterium | reverse complement strand
AAAAAGTTAAAGTAAAAAGTTAAAGTAAAAAGTTAAAGTAAAAAGTTAAAGTAAAAAGTTAAAGTAAAGGTTTATGGTCCAATATCCGCGTCCCAGTGGGTTCACACGCTATACACATCGCGTTCAGAAAACCTTACAGTGACTTCTCTGACTCAGATCTGTTTCAACCCAGCAGATACCTCAACTCCCCGGGGAGCATATAGCCCATGCTGCCGCAAACATAAACAACGCAATGGGCTACTTAGTCACATAGCCATCTCGTCCTGTCAGGTACTCAGTTATGATTGAGTGAACCAATCCCCAAATGACAGCATTGCAGTATTCTCGCTAACCACTACGCCATCACAGCTGCATAAATAATAATAATAATTTAAAGCTTCCCCTCATTAATTATTCTAAGACCACAGAGGGACGTCGAAGTGAATCCCCGACCTCTCCCGCACGCCAGTTTTTATCATTTAGTAATAGTGATATCGCTGCATACACGCGCATCTGGTTCAGTGACAACACAGTGGCATAGAACGTCTTCAAGTCCATTTCATTTCGCCAGAAAATTCTGAACAACTTTGTTTACTAATTTGGATAATTTCAATCGGAAGTCTACAAAACGAATATAGAAATAAAGCTGGTGTTGTTGTTTCATCTAACCATTTACTTTATACCGAAAGGGTTCGCCGCAGACCTCTAGGACGGGGTTCGACTCCTGCCCCAAGTCTGAAGGGTGTTTCATAAATCATTTCGTCTCATTTCCTTCGGAGTTTGCTTGACCCATTTAGCCTACTATGTGCACAAGAGTGGTCGTAAAACAACAACATTTAACATTTTACACCGATAAGGACTATTACTGGTAACATTTGACTGATTTTTGTAGACAAACATATCAACCATTTGCAAAGATTGGGTTCATGGATGACCCTTTGCTTAATTTGCTTGATCTTCCGATTGGGCCAGGAGCTATTTGATGCGCAGATGCAAGCGGCAAATACTAAAAGTCGGACTGGCTCGGACCGACATATATTTGTATTTATTTCCATATCTTTTAGGAGGATTGTCTAACATTATATTTGAATTCAATTGTAATAGCATACATAACATAAGATTAGTACAAGTACCCACAACGTAATGTAGGTGGCGCCCTGAAAAGAAGAGATAGTCCAGATGTTAGCATAGAATTAACTAGGCTATATTATGTAATTAATGGATATCAATACTTCATATGTATAACATAATATAACACTATAATTGTATTAACCGTTTTGGGACCATCTTAATTAAATGTCCCCCTAATTTACAAATCGTTTACTCTGAAAATGCTTAGGGTGCACTTAATTTTTGCTAAATACCTGATTAAGTCGACAGGTTGAGGAACGTATTTTCAAAATAAAATTAAATTTTTGGTCGTTGATATGAATTTAGTTTATTTAGTTATAATAACCAGTGCCCTAATAATGCAATAAAGCCATGGACAGTGCTCGGAAAAGACATTGGAATAAAGAAATAAATCATCTCCAGTGAATTAAGCCATGTTTATACATGTAATATACCTAATAAAGTTTTATATTTTAAAACTGCGGCATGTTACAATATTAACGATATTATTATGTCATAATATAATAATTATTTTAGAAAATATTATGATAATTTCAAGCATTTCAATGTTAATCAGTTAAGAATTCCCAAGGAACTAATAGACGTTATACAATGTGAATACATGTATAAACTGAATAGACATTTTTACTGTTTCTCTAAATATTAATTACCAATGTTGAAATGTTTTCAATTCATACATATTGGTCATAAATATACTGTTTGTAAGATAATTTCATATGTAAAATGGCCAAATCCACGCTGAAGGTATTATTTTGACATGTTCGGTTATTATGGTGCTTTTAGTAAATTAACTTATAGCGTCTTTTGCAGAATTGTGACAATATGTGGAGGTTACAGGATCTTTCCCATGCACAATCTGGTGTACATAATCACCTAAATGCATAGGTAGTACAATGTATTGAGTGTATGAAACTTATTAACTTTGCCGCCAATTTGTAAGGTGGTGCCACTCGAGATAGAACCTTTTTGGTTCTAATGTGCCAATTGATTTATTACTTTTCGAGGATGCTGATATTTAGGTTCATTGGCACTATGCACTTTAATACTAACTATTTTTATAAAGTGTTAATAAATCAATATAATAGTTGTTGAAGAAATTCAAATGAATCAGCAGAGGTTAACATGTTCTGGTGATCCACACTGAAGAGACCGTATATGTAGGTCCGAGTCAGTCCGAGCCAGTCCGAATTTTAGTATGTTCCGCTGTTGGCATTAGCAGCACTATCCCATCAGAGACCGCTTCCGGTCTCAAAGTGCCTAAGCATGCGTACAAAATCATTCAAATTATCAAAGTAATTATTGTTGTTATCTGTACAAAATAAGTGGCTAGATGAATCAAGAACACACAATCTTTATTTCTATATTCGATTTGTAGACATCGGTTGACAATTTATGAATTAACAGAATAAACTTGGACGGAAATTCATCGCAGCAAGTTCAGAGATGAACCAACTGTTATGTATATACTATTGACATTGCACAGGCTGAACCAGATGCGTGTGGCTGCATACTAGACTGTATATGTTTATATGTATATATGTACATGTACCCTGTGGTGATTTATTAATTCGATTAGGTATTGTATTTGTGTCCTTGACATTACTGAGCACAAGACCGAGAAAAAAGCGTCATAAGACCGAGGCAAAACAAAGCCCCCACACTGACAAGACATGTTCGTAATTATTCACAGTTTAAATGCTTTTAGCACCGAAATAGTGACACAGAAGAAAGTACATGTAATTAATATTGTAAAGGTTAAATGCATTGCTTGTGGTATTATTTTGTAAGACGAAATAATGAGCATTAGTTTCACCATTGATTGCCTAAATAAGTTGGCATATTGTCTCGATATCCTAAATACCAATTTTCTTTGTTAACTAATATTGAATAGAAATTGTTTGACAGTTATGTTTTGCATTTTCGCAGTGCAAATCTGTATGTGCAGTTAATGCTATTTAGCTATGCGTATTTCTGATATGGAATGTTCTTGGGAGTTAACGCAAATTGCGTAAATGCTTTTTGTCCCCAGCTGCCACCGAAGGTGGAGCGCGGGTGATTTAGAAATGGTCTGCGTCCGTCCCTTACATTAAAGTTTTTGGTTAGTGTTTGATGCATTAGAAATATGTTTGGATTGAACATCATCTTTCAGGTGTAAAGCATGGATGTGCAGCATTGATATTAATGTAAAAAAAGATTATAAAATTATTTCATTTAGTTGCTTTTTTCGCTCTTTAGACTTGGGCTATTTTCATTACATTTGCGTTGGTGTACACACACAATTCAAACATACACATACATGGTAAACAAAAATCATATATTGTTGCCAGATACATATACACGAGCATCAAAAACGTTTTCATGCTGACAACACCTTCCAGGAGGGAGTACATCTGGTGAATATACATATGTATGTAACAGGGTGTATTATAGCCGATTATTATAGTTGTATTTATTTATTATGTCATACCCGATCAATATAGGTTTGACCATGCGGTCATAATGGTCAATTATTTCTTTTCACTTTATTAGCTCAATGGTTGTCACGTGATTATGCTAATGAGCATTTTTGCACAGTTTGCCGCCAAATAGTCA
>CAYTHY010000026.1:0-3752 GCA_964437715.1 uncultured Candidatus Saccharibacteria bacterium | reverse complement strand
GAGCTTTTTGTATATCGGCAATGCTGAATCATTATATTTAGAATTTGTTACGTTTCGTACGGACTTGTTTTGTAGAACCTCGATTTTATGTATATAATTCTTATGCGTGGAACCCCATAAGAGAAGTCCATATGTTATGTGGGGGTGCACGAGGGTGTGGTAAAGACATTTTAAGTGCTCAAGTGAGAGTATGTGTTTCGACATATTCAGTGCATATAGTCCACTTGAGATTTTTTTTCTGCAGTAGTCTATGTGTTTATGCCAATTTAGTTTATCGTCAATCATTATGCCCAAAAATTTTGCAGTATTTGTTTGTTCAATTGTTTCAGTACCAATCTTAAGTGTTTGGGGGTTTGTATGGATCTTGGGACTTTTAAAAATCATGTAGCTTGTTTTGTTAACATTGAGTGATAATTTATTTGCTTTGAACCAGTCTGATAACGCATTTAAGTCCTGCGAAATATTCCTATATAATTCATCAGGGTGTTTTGTGGAATAAAAAATGGTCGTATCATCTGCGAATAGTATACATTTAGAATATTTGATAGTGTTGGGCAAGTCGTTTGTATATATAATAAATAACAGTGGTCCAAGAACAGAGCCTTGTGGTACACCACAATTAACCTCAAGTATTTTTGAATTGGTGCCTTTAAAATTCACGAATTGCTTTCTGCCGCTGAGGTAACTTCTGAACCAGTCCAAGGCTATACCACGGACTCCATAGTGGCTCAATTTTCTCAGAAGTATTGTGTGGTCTATGGTGTCAAAAGCCTTGGACAGGTCCAGAAATACACTCAAACTATGCTCCTGTTTTTCAAATGATGTCAATACGTGGGAGGTGAATTCTGTAATGGCATTTATTGTAGAGTGCTTTGGTCTAAATCCATACTGACTAGGGTAGAATATATTCTGAACGTTTAAAAAGTTATATAGACGTTTGTGGATTACCTTTTCCAAAATTTTTGACATGCTTGGCAATAAAGATATGGGTCTGTAATTTGTGAGTTCTTGTGCATTTTTTGCTTTATATATTGGTGTAACTTTTGCGAGTTTGAATATGGTCGGTACGTAACCCGCTTGTAGAGATTTATTAATTAGGGCACTCAGTGGTTTCGAAATTTGATTTTTGATGCACCTGAGAAATGAGGTGCTTATTTTATCGTGTCCAGAACTTTTTTTTGGTTTAAGGGAACTCAAAAGCTTATTTATTTCATCTGGATCAGTCGGAGAAAGGAATAATGACCGTTCATTTTCAGTGCTACCAAGATATGTATGAAAGGAGTGTTCTGCTGGGGGTATTTGTTCAGCGAATGTTTTGCCTACTTCAGAAAAATATTTACAAAATCCATTTGCTATTTCATGCTGATCACTTGTATTTTTTTTATTGATATAGAACATTTCATTTATTGAGCTTTTATCATTTGACCGTCCAGAGATTGAATTAAGTGTCTGCCAGGTTTTTCTGATGTCATCTTTGTAATTTTCAAATAATTCGGTGTAATATTCTTTCTTGCGGAGTCGCTTTAATTTATTGTATGTTTGTCTGTATATAGTATATTGCTGGTGTGATAAATGAGTCCTTGGTTTATCAAGTTGTTTTCTATATAATTTATTTAGTGTCTTAGATGATTGTAGTAATGCTGGTGTCATCCATGGGTTGTAAATAATCTTCTTGGGGTGTATTTTGATTTCCTTTATTGGTGCATGAATATCTGTTATTTCAGTGAGTACTTTTGTAAAATTTTCATATGCATTGTCAACACTCAAAGTATGAATAAACGTAAAGTCAGTTTTTGCCAGATCATCTGATATCAGTTTAATAATGTTATTATCTAGGTTTCGACAAGAGAATACCATAGATTTATTTTTTTGTTTCGGAACTTTACCATAGAAGAAAAATATGGGAAGGTGATCAGAGATGTCATATATTAAGGTGCCTGAGTGAATATGTCTTATATCATGTCGCAAATCGACGTATATGTTATCAATCAGAGTTGCACTTGTATGTGTGATTCTAGATGGTACAGTTGTTGTTGGGATAAAACCTGATGACAAGAAGTGGTTGAACAAATCATATGTATTTCTGTGATTCTGAATTTTTAGATAATCGAAATTTTGATCAGTTCCTAACAGGACCCTAGCTTTGGTGTTTTGGATTTTATTCAATATTAATTCATATCTGGCTATGGATACCTTTTCATTTGTATTAGGTACACGGTAAATTTCCCCTACGATTATATTCTCATTATTTATTGTTGCATCTATAAAGAGTGATTCAAATTCGTTTTCAACATTAATTTCAAGGTCGGGCCTATTTCTACAATTTATGTTTTCTTGTATGTACATGGCAATACCACCCCTTTTTCCAGTTGGTCTATTTTTGCAGATCAAATTGTAGCCGGGGATTTTATACAAATTAGCATTATTATCTGACAGGAAGGTTTCACAGAGTAGTAGAAACTGAATTTCGATATTAATGTTCTGTAGACTTGAAATTAATGTTCTTAACTTATCAATTTTTGCTGGTAAGCTGTGTATGTTGATATGAATTGCTGTATATTTCATGCTTTCATTAGGTTTTAATAAATGTTTTAATTCATCTATTTCATAAGAGTGGCTGCTGATGTCGTTCATATTTGTGTCAATACTTGTATTTCCATCGAGTTGTGTTTTTAGCCAGCTGGTGAATTCAAACTGTTGGCTTCCAGTTAGTTGGTCAATTTGTACAGGTTCGAACATAATGTGATCTAACCGATCCCCTGGGCGTGGAATTGACTCAGTAGACAATAAGACGCTCTATACGCAAGCTCATGAACATCACGGGAAGGTCGCCAGCCGCATTGGACACGCATACATGCACATACGAAGGACAGTGAAGCAGAGACAATTATCTCCGCCCCGGTATCCAAGAATGTGCCAATTTCACATTTGGAGAAATACATGTGGAAAAAAGAAATGAAAGTAAAACGGAAATATGGACAGGAATAGGATTGCTACTGCATAAAGACAATACACTGGGATTAATATTTGAATATAAAACCAAGTTTGACAGCCCGCTGGTAGGAGCACGTAGACCGTGACCACGTGGATACAAACATGAATGTCTGGCCTAAATATACAGACTTCCATTCGGTGTGTGTTTTGGATATGCTTCCGTGATTTCAGTCCACGCTACTGACCCACTACCCTCGAACTGTCATTCACAGATGGTTATAACAACATGCAGTAAACATAATATCATGACAGTGGTTATGACATGCATACAACACATACAACAGAATTGAGAAATGTGGAGGAATTCATATTAGTAAATGGATATAGTCGAATATGTGAGTATTTACAATTTTAGTATTTTACGGCCATGCATTATCTGATTATGCAGGACAAAAGGAGTCTTGCTTTCCAGAAGCACGCACGTGTTTGTGTTTACTGACACGCTAATTTATAGAATGTTTGAATGAAATTTAAGTGGTTCTGTTGGATGCGCTGAATTAGCTGTTTCTTTAACAATAACATTCCAGTGAAGTTTATCACAAAATAAAATAATGCGACCCCATTTTCAATTGATCTGACAAATAAATCGTGCTTGGGTAGCGGTGATCGCTGGCGTTAATCATAACGTTTACTGGTGATGTGGGTGACATGGTGAGTTTCTTAAATATTTGACAAACCTTTCCTTAATTATTAAATTTACATACACAGATACAAATATACATATACACATATACATACACATGCATTCTTATATGTAC
>CAYTHY010000025.1:0-3789 GCA_964437715.1 uncultured Candidatus Saccharibacteria bacterium | reverse complement strand
GGGCAGCCTGGTACAGAGTATTAGTACCACTGGGCAGCCCGGTACAGAGTATTAGATAGATAGATAGATAGATAGATAGATAGATTTATTTCTCAATTTCCATACATATACATTATACAAAAACATATCAAGGTATTTATACAAATGAACATTTGGGATTAATTATGAAAGATTGAAGGACCAAAGATAGCCTGAGCTGTCTTCCCTTTGGCCCACACATGTTGTTAATTTATGATTGTAGTAAACAAGTTAATATTGTAAAAGTGATAGAAAAAAAAGATTAGAAAAAACGCCGTTTAATGACTGCCTGATGACGACCAAAGTTCAAGGGCTGGAAGGAATGAGAGTAACAAAACAGAGTTGTGCACCCTCTCAGACCAAGAAAAGAACAGGGTAAATTTAAAGTATACAAAATTATTGAATATTTAACCCTTGTATGAAAAGTTTTAGGAGTTGATTGACCACGCTGTTATTTTCATAAGTTATGCTTACTGCTGACAATCAATACAATGGGAGTTTATGCATCTTACAAAACTTGCATAGGATGAAAG
This sequence comes from uncultured Candidatus Saccharibacteria bacterium, assembly GCA_964437715.1. Classification (GTDB taxonomy): domain Bacteria; phylum Patescibacteriota; class Minisyncoccia; order Phycocordibacterales; family UBA9973; genus UBA8515. The sequence goes on along the minus strand of CAYTHY010000025.1, from coordinate 3,238 downwards.
GATGAACTTTTTTACTTGCTTCTTGAATTTGGGACGTGAACCTGTACATGATATACGGTTAGCCCACTTATTCCATGTTAAAGGGAAACTGTAAAGGGGGAGTGTCTTTGCAAACCTGGAATCACAGCGCTTAACATACAACTGATTGGATTGTCTGGTCTGGTGGCTTCCATGGACTTCATAATTACACATATAAGTATTTTGAAAAGATGTAGGTAATTTATTTGTCATGTAGTCTTGCATGAACAAAGCAACTTCATAGTCATACTGGTCATTAATTTTCATAATATTTGATTGTTTAAATAGAGGTTCAGTATGACTATTGTAAGATGCCTTGTTTATGGTCCTGATAGCTCGTTTTTGCAATATGATGGTTCTTTTTTGCAAAGATGGATTTGCATTGCCCCAAGCCAAGATACCATATGTTATAAATGGGTGAATCATGGCAAAGTACAAGGTTCTGAGACTAGAACTGGGCAGGAAATGTTTAACTTGCCTAATCATGAAAGATGCTTTTGATATTCTGTTATTTATGTGTTTTAGGTGATATTTCCAAGAGAGTGATTCATCAATATGGATGCCAAGAAATTTAGTACTCTGTTCATCAAAATCATTGCCAATTTGGGTTAAAGGAGTTTCATTTATTGATACTGTTTTGTTTGTGAAGTCACATTTTTTGCTAAGTCCATTTATAACAATAAATTTAGTTTTTTTGGCATTTAGTGATAATCTGTTGGCACAAAACCAGTCATACAGGTTATTTATTTCCACGTTTGCTTTTTCAAATAATGTATGTATGTCTCGATGTGATAAGTACAGTGATGTGTCATCAGCAAAGGAAAGTATATTTGCTTGAGTAGATTGTGAGATGTCATTAACATAAATCAAATATAACAGCGGCCCCAATATTGATCCCTGTGGAACGCCACACTCAATTTTACACATATTTGATTTATGATTGTCAATTTCTACATATTGTGTTCTGTCAGACAAATAATTTGAGAGCCATTTTTTTGCAATACCCCTAATTCCATAAAATTCTAATTTCCGTAATAGTATTTTATGACTGATGACATCGAATGCTTTCGAGAGATCACAAAAAATAGATATAGTTAGTTGTTTTGGATGAGAGTTTGATGCATTGGCACATTCATTTAAAAGGTGTATAATTGGGTGAGTCGTCGCATGCTTTGACCTGAAACCATATTGATGTTTATAAAGTATTTGTTGACTATCTAGGAATGACATAATTTTGTTGAACATGACCTTTTCCAGTATTTTTGAGAAAGCTGGTAGTAAACTAATGGGGCGATAGTTGTTCATTTTATCTCGCTCTGATGCTTTGTAAATGGGAATGACTTTGGCTGTTTTTAGTTGTTTTGGTACAATACCTTGGTTGAGAGATATGTTAATAATATGGGTGAGTGGCATTAGAATGTTTAGTATACTCTCTTTGATAATTTTGGTTGATATCTCATCATGGCCAAAACTTGTTTTGGGCTTAAGATTCCTCACAATTTCCAATATTTTTGATGATTCAACTGGCTCAAGGAAAATACTATTAGCAACTGGATTTATCAAATATTCAGAATATGCTTTGTTTGATTTTGGTACACTTTGGCTTGTGGAGATCCCTATATTAGAAAAATAGTTGTTGAAAGATTCAGCAATTTGTGATTTATCAGAAACATGTTCAGTATCAATAAGAAATGTTTGAGGGAAACTTGATTTATCGTTTTGTTTTCCTAAGGCTCTTTTCAGGGTTTCCCAGGTTTTTTTCATGCTGTGCTTATTTTCAGCTAGTTTGATATTAAAGTATGAAATTTTCATTTCACGCTTTAGTCTATTATATTGGTTAAGGTAATTTTTGTAAGTAGATATATTTAATTCTGTTGGTTGCTTGAGCTTTTTCGTGAATAATTTGTTTTTTTGTCGCATTGATGTGAGTAGCCCCGATGTTATCCATGGTTCCTTTTTTATGTATTTTTTATTTGGTTTAATGTGTTTCAAGGGGAAAGCCATTTGAAATATATGTTTGTACATGTTAATAAATGTATTATAGGAGACATCTGGATCAGACGATTGTATTACTGATGAGAAATCAGATTTATCTAGATATTCCCTGAATAAAGAAAGATTTGTTTCGGAAAAAATGCGTTTCTGTTGGTTCTTGTTACAAGTGTTAATTGATTTATTATTTACAATGTGAAAAGTACCAAAATGGTCAGCAACATCGGTTATAATTATGCCTGAACTTGAATCTGATGAGATGCTGTTTGTATAAATATGATCGATTAGGGTTGCCGAAGATTGGAATATTCGTGTTGGTTTAGTGATTATTGGCAAAAATCCACGTGAGAAAACATTATCAACATATTCATTAGTCTTGGTATGTGAATTATATTTCAATAAATCAATATTGAAGTCACCCATGATAATACAGGTTTTTTTCTCACTATTTATTGTGTCCATTATATCATACATTGTTGATGAGAATATATCAATATCTGCTTTTGGTTGAGTGTTTGGTCTGTAAATGATGCCAATTATGCTATTATTATTTTTGGAAGATGTTATTATTTCAATGAAGAGAGATTCAAAAACATGAGGTATGAAAACGCTAAGATCATCTCTAATTTTAAAATGTAAGTTTTCTTTCAAAAAAAGACCAACGCCTCCCCTAATACTATCCGTGCGAGTACGTGTTATGATATTATGAAATCCAGGCAAGTTCAGACGCTGGTCCTTATTGCAGTCAAATACTTCACTTATGCCTATAAAATCAAAGGAAAAAGATTCATCGTGTAAAGTGAACAGAAGTTCTCGAAAAGATTCCCAGTTTGAGGAGAGACTTCGGCAATTTAGGTGAAAATAGGATTTGCAATTTTGAAATTTTTTAGATTTTTCATGAAATTGAGCAGGTTCATAATAATTACATTCAACACTATAATTTCCATACAGTGAGTCGATATTTTCTTCAGAATGATCCTCGTCAAGGTCATACAGGGATTGAAAATTGAAATGTTTATCATCCCTGACTTGGTCCAGCGAGATGGGTGCCATCAGTGTCAGCTGTCATTCCCTCCAACACAAGGAACGGCAATCAGCAGACAGTCAAAAAACAAATGAAGCATAAACAAATATAAATAGAATGCTAGTGAAACAGCAAGACTCATTTTTTTGCAAGAAAAAGCTAAGTCAAGGTAACTTTGTCATTAGCTCAGGTGTTTAGATTCAA
>CAYTHY010000024.1:0-3854 GCA_964437715.1 uncultured Candidatus Saccharibacteria bacterium | reverse complement strand
CTTTATTTTTTAGTTTATTTTAGTTTCAAAGATTTTATTTACCTCTATTATACAATATAAAAATACTTTTTGTCAATACCCCCCTAAATGATAAAATTCAGTTTGACTAATTGACCTTCTTATAGTAACATAATTTAAGTTAGTAAGTCCGTCTTCGAACCGGGCTTTTATTTTAGAAAAATAAGGAGTTTGCGACTATATTTTTCAAAACCCCGTTAAATAATTTTAAATTTATTAATAATCACATTCAAGAAAATCATTATGTTAGATCTAAAAACAATGAAATCTGCTTTTGAGCAGTTGGAAGAGGAACGAAAAATTCCAAAAGAAAAAATCCTTGAGGCCATAGAACAGGCAATTGCTGCCGCTTATAAAAAAGATTATGGAAAGAAAGGGCAAATTATCCGTACCAAATTAAATCTTGAGACAGGAGAGGTTGAATTTTATCAAGTTAAAATCGTCGTCGATGAATCTATTGTCCGCATCGTTAAAGAAAATAAGGATGGCGAAGAAGAAGACACTGAAATTGATGAGGATGACGAACGCGTCCGATATAACGAAGAACATCACATTTTATTAAAAGACGCCAAAAAGATTAAACGCGATGCTAAGCTTGAAGAAGAAATCATTTTCCCTCTTGAAAGCAAAGAGGATTACGGCCGTATTGCAGCTCAAACAGCAAAGCAAGTTATCATTCAAAAAATTCGCGAAGCTGAAAGAGAAATTATAATTGATGAATATGGAAGTAAAGAAGGAGAGATTATCAACGGAATTATTCAGAAAGTTGAGAGAGGTATCGTCTACATAGACTTTAATAGAGCTACTGGAATTATTTTACCAGAAGAGCAAATTCCTGGAGAATTCTATAAACAAGGCGATCACATTAGAGCTTATTTATATTCTGTTGAAGAAACTCCAAGAGGAGTGAACTTGAAACTTTCGCGAACTCACCCACAACTTATTGAGGGCTTATTTGCGATGGAAGCTCCAGAGATTGATTCAGGAGTTGTTGAAATTAAAGCTATCGCTCGTGAAGCTGGCTCTCGTTCTAAGATTGCAGTTTACTCTAACGATGAACATATTGATCCAGTTGGTTCATGTGTCGGACAAAGAGGTATTCGGGTTACTACAGTTATGAGTGAATTAAACGGTGAAAAAATTGATATTATTCCTTGGTCAGCCGACCCAGAGGCTTATATCGCTAGTGCTATTTCCCCCGCTAATGTCATTAATATAGAAGTTATAGAAGAAGAGCACCGAGCAATACTTGAAGTGGCCAATGACCAACTTTCTTTGGCAATTGGTAAAGGTGGGCAAAATGTTCGCCTCGCTGCCAAGCTCACTGGTTGGAGAATTGACATTAAAAGTAACGAGCTTGGAGAAGACGAACTTGAAGAATCTAACGAAGATGATATATTAGATGATGGTATCGTAGATGACGGAACCGAATAACAAAATATTATTAATAATTAATTAAAAAAATAAAAATTATGAATCCATTTATTATTTTCGCTTTAGTCTCCTCAATCATTGCAATTGTTTATGGTTTGTTTTTAATAAAATCCGTGATGAAAGAGGATGCTGGTGATGAGAAAATGCAAAACATAGCTAAGGCTATCCAAGAAGGAGCTAAAGCTTATTTGAATCGTCAATATAAAACGATTGGAGTTATCGCTATTATTTTATTCTTAGTAATTGGTTTTGTGCCAATGCTCGGCTGGGTAATGGCTATTAGTTTTTTGTTTGGAGCTATTCTTTCAGCCCTCGCTGGTTATATCGGAATGAATGTTTCTGTCCGAGCAAATGTTCGCACAACGGAATCTGCTAAAAAAGGATTAAAAGAAGCCTTGGCTGTAGCCTTTAAAGGAGGCTCAGTTACTGGACTTTTAGTTGTCGGTTTAGCTTTATTCGGAATAACTATCTTTTATGTAATTGCTCAAAAATTTGTCGGAGTAGGAGCTGTTCGTCCTTTGATAGGTTTGTCTTTCGGAGCAAGTTTGATTTCTGTTTTTGCTCGGTTGGGTGGAGGAATCTTTACTAAAGCTGCTGATGTTGGAGCTGATCTCGTCGGAAAAGTTGAAGCTGGAATCCCTGAAGATGACCCTAGAAACCCTGCAGTAATCGCTGATAATGTCGGCGACAATGTTGGAGATTGTGCTGGTATGGCGGCAGACTTATTTGAAACTTATGCAGTAACTTCTGTTGCAGCAATGCTTCTTGGTTCACTTCTTTTTTCTAATTTTAATAATGCGATTATTTACCCTCTAGCTATTGGTGGAATTTCTATTCTTTCTACAATAATTGGAACATGGTTTATTCGCCTTGGTAAGAATAAAAATATTATGGGTGCCCTTTATAAAGGATTATCTGTAGCTGGAATTTTATCAGCTATCGGATTCTATCCAATTACAAAGTGGCTAATGTCTGGGCAGTCAGTTTACTCTGTAAATTCACTTTACTTAAGCGCCTTAGTTGGTATTTTTGTTACTGCTTTCCTTGTTGTCATTACCGAATACTATACTTCAACTAAATACTCTCCCGTAAGATCAATCGCCAGGGCTTCTGTCTCTGGGCACGGAACAAATATTATTCAGGGTCTAGCAATTTCTTTAAAATCTACTGCTTTACCTTTACTTACTATCGTTTTTGGAATTTTAGTTTCTTATCATTTTAGTGGTCTTTACGGAATAGCAATCGCCGCAATGTCTATGTTGTCCTTAACTGGAATTATTGTAGCTATTGATTCTTTCGGTCCAATCACAGACAACGCTGGTGGAATTGCTGAGATGGCAAACTTACCAGAAAGTGTCCGAGGGGTAACTGACCCGCTTGACGCAGTTGGAAATACAACAAAAGCTATAACAAAAGGTTATGCTATTGGCTCAGCTGGACTTGCTGCTATTGTTCTTTTCTCTTCCTATACTCAAGAGTTTACTCAGTTAGGACATAAATTAAATTTCAGTCTTGAAAACCCTCTTATCATCGTTGGACTTTTGATTGGTGGTTTACTTCCTTTTTATTTCAGTGCTCTTTGTATGGAGGCTGTTGGAAAAGCTGCCGGTAAAGTCGTTGATGAAGTCCGCCGACAGTTTAGAGAAATTAAAGGAATTATGACAGGAGAAGGTAAACCAGATTATGCTACTTGTGTAGATATCGTTACCACTGGAGCAATTAAACAAATGATTTTCCCTGCTCTTATTCCTGTGTTAGCTCCGATTATTGTTGGATTTACGCTTGGACCTGAAGCTCTTGGTGGACTTTTAGTCGGATCGATCGTAACTGGAATCTTCTTAGCAATATCTATGACTTCCGGTGGTGGAGCTTGGGATAATGCTAAAAAATATATTGAAGAAGGTAATCATGGAGGTAAAGATAGCGAAGCTCACAAAGCTGCAATCACTGGTGATACAGTTGGAGACCCTTACAAAGATACAGCTGGTCCAGCTATCAACCCAATGATTAAAATTCTAAACATTATTGCTCTTCTTATTATTCCAATCCTAGTCGCCTTTTGGTTTTAGACTAATTTGATTTTATAAAAATATACTAAAACAGAATTAAACAAAAAAGAGCAAGGTCTCGCCTTGCTCTTTTTTAGAAAATCGGAATAATTGTATCTTTAAATTACTCTGTTGAAAATGAATCTTCACTTACTTTAATTTCTCTTCTCCCTAATAATTCTCCTTCTATGCGATTTGTTATAGCTTCGTTTCCACGGCTACCGTTAGTGTGAAGGTTTTTATAAGAAACAAGTGCTTCTTTAAGGGTAGCTGTATCAACAACAGAAAGATTACCATACTCATAATCAATTGCTTCCTCCGTGGATTTATTATTATTTAGTTTTTCCATATATT
>CAYTHY010000023.1:0-5138 GCA_964437715.1 uncultured Candidatus Saccharibacteria bacterium | reverse complement strand
CCAAGAGCAGACAAAACATCTTTGGATACATAATTTTCTGAAGCAATTAAATTTATTACCCTTTTTTGTCTTTTCCCTTCTTCTTTTATAAGTTTTTCTATTTGTTTATCTTTCATAATATAAATTAAAATTATTAAAATTGGCGACCAATAATATTATCAGGATTTTTCATATTAAATAATATTTCACTATCTTTTAAAAGATAAACATTATTAATATGAATATCCAACATATAATTCCAGCAATCTTGACAACACCACCAATGACCCCATAAATATAAATCAAGTGGTTTTTCAGGAACACCACGAGATAACAACTGCTTAACTGCTCTAGACTCAGCATGGCTCCCCTTGTCTCCACAACCAGGACATAACCAATATTTTTCTCCTGATGGAACTTTCAAAATATGTCTAATGCAATATTTTTTATGTAAATTAATAAGAAAAGGACTAGTTAGTGGATTTCTATTAGAAGCCCTAGATATTATTTTATTTTCCGAAACAATAACTGCTCCTGTCGGTTGTTGAAGATCATTTGATAATTTTGCCGTTTCTTTAGCTTCAGCCATAAAACTATTATCAAGACCGACATATAAAATTTTGTGCCCTTCTGGTAAATACGGATATTTTATTTTTTCGGTTCTCATTTCCATATTATTTAATAATACTATATAATTACTAATATGACTACATTTGACACAATTTACAAAAATTTAATAAAAAGAATATTAGATGAAGGAGTAGAAGAATTAAACGAAAGAACAGGACACAAAACAAAAGCACTTCCAGGTCTTACCTTCCAAATTGATGTAGAGAAAGATGGATTTCCTATTTTAACTTTACGGAAACAGCCAATTAAATCTCCAATTGCTGAACAAGTTTGGTTTATAACAGGAGAAAAAAATACAGAATTTTTGAGAAAATATACAAAAATGTGGGACGAATTCATTGAAGAAGATGGAACAATAACTTCAGCTTATGGATATAGATGGAGACACCACTTCGGTAGAGATCAACTTGGTAAACTTGTTGAACTTTTACAAAAAGATCCAAGCTCAAGACACGGGGTTGTTATAACTTGGGACCCTAAAGATGACGGATATGGAGGAACAGCTAAAAAGAATGTTCCCTGCCCTTATACTTTTACGGTAAATATTATTGGGGGAAGATTAAATTTACATAACATAATTCGTTCAAATGATATGATGCTTGGTTGTCCTTTTGACACATTTGGTTTTTCTCTATTAATGTATACTTTGGCACAGAAATTAAAAGTAAAGCCAGGAATATATACTCACACTATTTCCAATGCTCATATTTACGATATTCATTATGACGAAGCAAAAGAATTAATAAAGAGAAAAAATAATCATCAAAATATTTTTCCTAAATTACCAGAAAATATTTACGACAGAGCTGAAAAAAAAGATGAAAACCTTGTTAGTGAAATATATGAGTCTTTTGCTCCCTATTATAAACCAGGCGAACCTATCTTAGGACTTAAAATAGTAAAGTAATATTATGATTCTATCTATAATTTCTGCCATTGCCAATAATAACGAAATAGGAAAGAAGAATGAACTTCTTTGGGATTTACCGATAGATATGAAACATTTCAAAGAAACCACTAAAGGGCATCCAGTAATCATGGGGCAAAAAACTTTTGAATCTATTGGAAGACCATTACCCAATCGTCGAAATATAGTTCTCACCCTTGATAAATCTTTTCAAAGTGAAGGTATTGAAATTTATTATTCTGTTGAAGAATTAGAAAAAGTTCTGGGTGAAATTTCAAATTCTAAAGAAGAAGCATTTGTAATAGGAGGCGGACAGATATATAAACTTTTTATAAATAAAGCAGATAAATTATATATAACTCATGTTGATGCAGAGTTTCCGAAGGCAGATACCTTCTTTCCAACGATAGATAAAAATAAATGGGAAAAAGTGTCTGAAGATAATCACAACAAGAATGAAATAAATATTTATAATTGTAATTTTGTAATTTATAAAAAAATAAAGAATTAAATCTACGGCTAATCTTTAAAAAAAATAAAAGATTTTGTGAAATCAAAAGTGCTACATTCTCTGCCATGGCAGAGAATGTAGCACTTTTTAAATTTTATTTTTGACTTCTGATTTTTAATAAGAATGTGATATTTTTGATTTGTTATTTTATGGATCTTCATCTGTTTTAACTCTCATAAATACATCTTTTCCATCAGGAGATTTACTTTTTATATATTTACGAAGCTTATTTTTCTTAATTTTTGATACTAATTCTTTTTCTAAATTATAACCAAGCTCTTCACACATACCAAGAATAAATATTGCAACATCAGCAAATTCCTCTGCTACTCCATCTTGATTTCTATTATATTTAGAAAATGCTTCAGAAAGTTCTTCGTGAGCACGACAAAATTCAAGCGCTATATTGTGCTGATTAAAACCTTTTTCTATTTTGTTTTGCATTATTTCTTTTTGTACCTTTTTTAAATCTATCATAGTTTTATTATATACTTTTTAATTAAAAAGTTAATTATAATTATCAGGAACTTGTTTAAGAACAGCGACCATTGTTTTTACTACTCCTTTCCTAAAAACTTTCATCATTATAAAATCGCCAATTTTTTTGTTCCTAATAGATAGTGAAAAATCATTATTTTGAGCAATTTTTTTTCCATCAATACTAAGAATAATATCACCAGCTTTAAGCCCAGCTTTTTCTGCTGGAGAATTTGGAAGAACTGCTGGTTCGTTTGCATAAGCACCTTTTTGAATCCAAATACCATAATTATAAAGTAAATTATTTCTAGTTTGTAATTGAGGAGTAATGACAACATAACGAATCCCTAAATAAGGACGGATAATCCGACCAGTTTTTTCTACAGAACTTATCGCTTCTTTGATACTATTTATCGGTAAAGAAAATCCAATATTTGACGAGCCTTCAACAAGAGCCACGTTAATACCGACAACATTCCCTAAAATATTCAACAACGGACCACCAGAATTACCCAGGTTTATAGCTGCATCAGTCTGAATTACTTTATCAAGAAATTCCGTTTGTCCCAAAGGATTTGAAGCAGAAATTGACCGAGATAAACCAGAAATAACTCCAACTGAAACTGTATTTTTAAACTTACCTAGAGCATTACCAATGGCAATAACTGTTTGCCCTATATTTAAGTCACTAGAATCAGCCAATTTCAAATACGGAAAACCTGACCCCTTAATTTTAACAAAAGCTACATCCAAAACGGGGTCACGGTCTAAAATAGTAGCTTCGTATTCCTTCCCATTGTTTAACAGAACATTAATATTAATATTTTTCTCTGAAACCACATGACTATTTGTAATTATCAAACCACCAGAAGAAATTAAAAATCCTGAACCACTTCCAATTTTTCTACCTTTAATTCCATTGTCAGTTTTTTTAGAAATAATAATAGAAACAACAGCTGGTCTGGCCTCTTTAACAGCTTCAACAACAGTAGGAACTTTTTCATCAATTTTTTTGATAGTAGAAGTAATTTCTTTTTTAACTTTTTTGTTGATTTTTGGAATATTAAATTTGGGGATAATTTTCTGTTGTGATTTATATTCTTTAGTAAGAAAACTAACAACTTCTGTTTTATGGGATAAAATTAAAAGAAAAATAGCTGAAATAACAAAAAGTGTTGTAAAAAAACTAACAAAAACAGCCTGAATAATATTATTATACAAAGCTTTTTTTATTTTTATTGGGGTGTTTTCTGTTTCTTTCATAATCTTTAGTAATTTTTACCTAATAACAAAAAAACCAAGGATCATTGCAACAAAATTCAAAATTGTATGAGAAGCCGATATTAAAATCAAATTTGGATATTTATAATAAATCCAAGCAAAGCCAATTCCTGCGATGAATGTTAAAGGTAAAACAAAGGTGGCGTTAAGATAAATAATATGAATTAAAGCAAAAACAGCAGCGTTTAAACCAATAATAAAAATCGGGTTAGAAAAAACATTTCGAAGTAACTTCATTAAAATGCCCCGAAAAATTAATTCTTGTAAAACACTAATGGGGATGAAAAGTAATAAAAATTTAGCATTTTCCCACCATTCCAAAAGAGGACTGTGTGGAACCACTCTTGATAACCAAAAGAGAAAACCGACTCCAGCGATAGTGAAAAGTGTATAAGGAGAAATATCTCTCATAAAATTCTTGAAGATACCTAAGTCAAAATATGTCCACTTTTCATATTCTATAATTCCGTACATCAATAAAGCGATACCAAAGAGCATCACAAAGCGTAAATTTCCAGGAATTACTCCAAAATATAATAACAGCGTCGGAATGACATACAAATATAAAATTTGAGCCCAAACAAGTTCTTTTTCTTTGTTTAATTTTAAAACACTCATTTTCATTTTTCTATTATATCTATAATTAATTTTTATTTCAAATCAAATATTACTTATTATAATTAGGATGATCTTCTTTTATGGAAAGTAAAAAATTTGAATAACGAGACATCGCGAAAAGAAGACTTGAAAGTCTATTCAAATATGAAACTGTTACAGGTCCAACAATATTTTTTCTTTTTTGGGAAATGATATTTTCTTCTACGACAGAAACTAAACGACGCTCAGCCAGGCGAGTCAGCGTCCTAGTATAATCAAGCTCAGCACTTAAAATACTTCCACCTGAAATAGTAAAAGATTTAATTGGCGGAAGAATATCTCCAATTTTATTAATAATATTTTCTATTCTATTCAAATCTTTTTTAAGAATGGTCATCTTTGAACCAGCAATTTCGGCCTGAATAATAAAGAGTTTTTGCTGGATTTCTTCAATCAAGATAGAAAAGGAAACATTTTTATTGGAAATTTTTAATTTCAGATGTTCAATATCGGCATAAACTTTGACAACCCCGAGATAAGCATTTAACTCATCAATTGATCCAAGCGCTTCAATTATATTAGAACTCTTAGAAATACGCTGTTGGTTGCAATCAAAAAGAGTGGTCGTCCCCTTGTCACCAAAACCAGTATATAAAATATTTTTAACTTTTTTCATCTCTATTTTTTTATCTTTCATATACTTTATATATTACTATTATTATTATTTAATTGCTACTCTCCCAAGGTTCAATCTTG
>CAYTHY010000022.1:0-5419 GCA_964437715.1 uncultured Candidatus Saccharibacteria bacterium | reverse complement strand
GCGGAGAGTGAGGGATTCGAACCCTCGAAGGTTTTAACACCTTACTTCGTTAGCAGTGAAGCGCTTTAGACCACTCAGCCAACTCTCCAAATACATTTAAAAGATACCATATTTTCAGGTCTTACTCAAATATATAATAATTTTATATTTATTCTTTAATTCTGCTATAATACTACCATGTCAGAAGAAGTGAATAAACTTAAGAAAGAGAATAAAAAATTGAAACAACTCAATTCAGCAAAATCTGATATGATTTCTATTTCGGCTCATGAGTTACGAACTTCCCTTTCTGCTCTCAAGTGGATTCTCAGAATGTTCATAGATAAAGACTTAGGTGAAATTACTCTGGAGCAAGAAGCTTTCATAAACAAAGCTCTAATTAGTAATAATAGAATGATAGATTTAGTAAATAAATTATTAGTTTATAACCATTCTGATGATCTTGATATTCCTTTTAATTTCAAAAGTTTAAATATTTTAAATATAATAGAACAAACTATTTTTGAATTTTCTAGTGAGGCTCATAAAAAGGGTGTTGAGTTAATATTTCTTAAACCAAGTGAGGAGCTACCAAAAATTTCAGGAGACGAGGAAATGCTTAGAGTTGTTTTTCAAAATCTAATTGAAAATGCAATAAAATATGAAGACAAGAATGATAAAGTTTTTATTTCTCTAAAATATAATTTGAAAAATAAAGATATTGAAATATCAATTAGAGATACAGGAATAGGGATAAACAAAAAAGATAGTGACAGAATTTTTAGTAAATTTTTTCGCGGGGAAGGTGCAATTAAAAAAGATACAACTGGAACAGGTTTAGGTTTATTCGCCGCCAAAAATATAGTAGAACACCACAAGGGTAAAATTTGGTTTGAAAGTAAGCCTAATTCTGGAACAACTTTCTTTATAAGATTACCTATATCTTAAAATTATAAAATTATGATACAATATATTATATGAGAAAAATATTGATAATAGAAGACGATGTTTTTTTACGAAATCTTGAAACTAACAGATTAAAAAAAGATACCTATGAGATTATTACAGCATCAACAGGAGATGAGGCTCTTGAAAAAATTAATGAGCCTAATATTGATCTCATCCTTTTAGATTTAATCCTGCCAGGAGTTGATGGTTTTGATATTCTTAAAAAAATCAAAGAAACAGAAAACTTAAAAACGATTCCAGTAATTGTTTTTTCTAATTTGTCGGAAGAGAAAGATATAAAAAAAGCTAAAGAAATGGGAGCTGATGAATTTATGGTTAAATCTAATTTTTCTTTGAGTGAATTATCTGAGCACATAAACACAGTTTTATCCTAAAATATTCTTTACTGTTACAGAAATCAATAAACTGAAAATAACAAATGAAACTCACTGACAAAATTGAAACACAATTTCGGATTAGTTTAGTGCAAAAAAAAGCTCTAAAAAAACTTGGGCTAGAAACCGTCAATGATTTATTGCATTACTTCCCCTCTCGCTACACCGATGTAAGCCAAATTAGACAAATTAATACTTTAAGCCAAGGAGAAACAGCTACAATCCTCGGCACTATTTCTAAATTAAAAACTAGTAAAAGTTTCAAAAGTAAAACCCCCATGGGCAAAGCAACTCTGACTGATTTGACTGGTTCAGTTAATATAGTTTGGTTTCATCAACCTTACTTAGCAAAAATGATTAAAGAAGGATCTACTGTCTGCGTTACTGGTAAAGTATCAACCAGTAAAAGTTATGGAATTACTCTCACTAATCCTGAAATATCAAAAAGCAATGTTGTCCCAGTTGATTTAGCTGAATCTCTTTTCGCGAAAAATAATGGAAAAAATGAACCTGCTTCACAATTTGGTTATGCTGTTTATAGTGAATCAAAAGGTATCTCTTCCAAATGGATTTATCATGCTATTAGAAAAATTTTGAAGTCTGACTGTTTAGAAAGTATAAAAGATTATTTACCTAGGGAAATTTTAGACCGCTATAATTTACCGAGCCTTCGGACTTCTCTAATTTGGATACATATACCGAAAAAAAGAGATCATGCCGATGTTGCCCGTAAGCGTTTTGCTTTTGAAGAAATATTTTTTATTCAGCTGGCTAGACAAAAAGAGCGTCAAGAGTATCAGGCTCAAGATTCTTACAAATTAAAAATATCTAAAAAAGATATTAAAGATTTTATTTCTTATTTCCCCTTCAAACCAACTAAGGCTCAAACTGAAGTAACTCAAACAATTCTCAACGACTTGGGATTAGATAAACCGATGTCTCGTTTACTTGAAGGAGATGTTGGTAGTGGAAAAACCTTTGTCGCCGCAACGATAGCTTACACTATTATTAAAAATAGGCCTTTTGATACAATAAAAAAGAAACAGCAAAAATTCGGAAATTTACAGGTTGCTTATATGGCCCCAACTGAAGTTTTAGCAACTCAACTTTATGAAAGTTTTATAAAATATTTTGAACACACGGGTATTTCTATCGCTTTAATTAAAGGAAGTGGATGTCGTAAATTTCCTAGTAAAAGTGCTAGCTGGCAGAATGGAAAACAAATTAAAACTTGGACACCTATTGCTAAAAATCAGCTTTTAAAATGGATTGCCAACGGAGAAATTCCGATAGTTATTGGAACTCATGCTTTAATTTCAAAATCAATTAATTTTAAAGATTTAGGTTTAGTGATTATTGATGAACAACACAGATTTGGGGCAAACCAACGAATGAAATTAATAAAAAAAGAATCTAACAGATTAAAAAAAGCTCCTCACTATCTTTCTATGACGGCAACTCCAATTCCTAGAACTTTGGCTTTAACAATATATGGAGATCTTGATTTATCGGTTCTAGACGAAATGCCACCAGGACGGAAAAAAGTTATTACTGAAATAGTTAGTGAGAAAAAAAGGTTAGAGGCTTATGAAAAAGTTAGAAAGGAATTAGAAGAAGGAAAGCAGTTGTATGTTGTCTGTCCTAAGATTGGAGAAGAAGAGATCGGATTAGATGCTGATGAAAATACTTTATCTAGTCTTCGGTCTGTTGTCTCTGAGGCTAAAAGATTAAAAAAAGAAGTTTTTCCAAATTACAAAATAGAAATAATGCACAGCCGAATGAATAAAAAAAAGAAAGAGGAAGTTATGAAAGACTTCGCCGAAAAGAAAATTAATATATTAGTTTCAACTTCTGTTATTGAAGTTGGAGTAAATGTTCCAAACGCAACAGTCATAATTATTGAGGGAGCTGAAAGGTTTGGACTTGCTCAGCTCCATCAGCTTCGTGGAAGAGTCATTCGTTCAACTTATCAATCCTATTGTTATTTATTTGCTAATTCAAAAACAGCTAAAACAGTTGACAGATTAAAAGCTCTGACAAAAGCAACAAGTGGTTTCAAATTAGCCGAGCTTGATTTATCGCTTAGGGGTTCTGGTCTTTTATCTGGAAATAAACAATGGGGAATTACTGATTTAGGAATGGAAGCAATAAAAAATATTAAAATGGTAGAAGCGGCAAGAAAAGAAGCCACTGATTTAATAAAAAAAGATATAGAGTTAAAAAGATTCCCTCTTTTAGCTGAGACTTTTAAAACTAAAGAAATTGAATCGCATTTTGAATAAAATTTTTGTCCGCCCTCCACGACTCGAACGTGGGACATCGGAGGTATAAGCTCCGCGCTCTAACCAACTGAGCTAAGGGCGGAAATGGCTAACTTTTAGATATTCTTTTCTTTTCTCTTTGGTATTATTCCATGTGCAATAATTACCTTTTCGTATTCGTCTTTTTCTAAGGTTTCAACCTCTATTAATTTATTGGCAATAGATTTAAGAGCTTCTTCATTTTCAGTCAAAACCTTTCTGGCTGATACTATACCATTATTTATAATTTTTGAAACCTCAGAATCAATCTTAGTTGCGACTGTTTCTGAATAAGCTTTTTCAAGAGACTCCCCCCATCCTAGTTTTCTTTTATCTCCGCCTAGTGCAACAGGACCAATGGCATCAGACATTCCCCATCGGGTTACCATGGCACGAGCTAAATCTGTCGCAACTTGTAAGTCGTTTGATGGACCTGTTGTGATATCTCCAAAAATCATTTGCTCGGCAACATACCCCCCAAGAGACATTGCAATATCGTCAATAAATTCTTTTTTAGATTGCAATTTTCTTTCTTCAAGCGGTAATTTTAAAGTATAACCGCCGGCGTTTCCTCGAGCGACGATAGAAACTTTATGAACTGGATCCGTATTCGGTAAAACTGAAGCAACAAGTGCATGTCCAGCTTCATGATAGGCAGTAATTTTTTTCTCTTTTTTCGTTAGTAAATGACTTTTACGCTCAGGGCCAAGCATAACTTTTTCAATAGAACGAACCAAATCAAATTGAAAAATCTTTTTACGATTTTCACGAGCTGCCAAAATTGCCCCTTCATTCATCAAGGAATATAAATCAGCTCCAGAAAAACCAGGTGTTCGTTCAGCAATTAATTTCAAATTAATATCTTCAGCTAAAGGTTTCTTTTTAACATGGATTTTCAAAATTTCTTCGCGTTCCCCACGATCAGGTAATTCTAAAATTACTTTTCGATCAAAACGGCCTGGGCGAATAAGTGCTGGATCAAGAACATCTGGCCTGTTAGTCGCAGCCATAACAATAACTTTATCGTTCGGCTCAAAGCCGTCCATTTCAACTAATATTTGATTTAGGGTTTGTTCCCTTTCATCATTTCCACCACCAAAACCTCCTCCTCTTGTACGCCCAATTGCATCTATTTCATCTACAAAAATTATTGATGGGGCAGCTTTTTTAGCCATTTTGAAAAGATCTCTTACTCGCGAAGCCCCAACTCCAACGAACATCTCAACGAATTCGCTTCCTGAAAGATGGAAAAAAGGGACTGAAGCTTCTCCTGCCACAGCTCGAGCAAGTAAAGTTTTTCCTGTTCCTGGAGCACCAGTCAAGATTACTCCTTTAGGAATTTTTGCTCCAATATCTAAAAATTTCTTTGGACTTTTGAGAAAATCTACAATTTCTTTTAATTCTTCTTTGGCTTCTTGAGAACCAGCAACGTCATCAAACGTTACACGATTGTTTTTATCATTCGGGTCAGTAATTCTAGCTTTTGATTGACCAAAAGTGAAAGCCTGCATCCCAGCTCCCTTAACTTGTTTCGTCAGTAACCAAATAAAGAATATTATAATTACAACTGGCAATAAGAATGGTAAAATATTTAATAGCCAATACATAAATCCTGACTCACTTACTATTTTAATTGGAGTAAGAGCCAACTTTCCTGGAGTAACTCCATAATTCTTAAGTGTAGTAGAGAGAGAACTTTCTGTTTCTTTTCTAGCTTCGCCCTTTGTCCCATCTTTAAAAGTAAGCTCAACTTTTTCTCCTGACACTTCTATTTTTTTAACAATACCCTTATCAATA
>CAYTHY010000021.1:0-6479 GCA_964437715.1 uncultured Candidatus Saccharibacteria bacterium | reverse complement strand
TGCTAACGAAGTAAGGTGTTAAAACCTTCGAGGGTTCGAATCCCTCACTCTCCGCAGATTTTCATTTTTTCCACTTTACCTAACATCTACTATCGCGCGTTTCGGGTATTTTGGTAAAAACATAAATGTAAGTAAAAACCAAGAGATAAAAATAATTAAGTAAAAACCAACTGACCACAATACAGGCGGTCGCTTCTATTCAGGTCAGTTGTATAATCTGCAATTATATTTTTAAATTCTGATTTTACATATTTGTGTGCTATAGCTTACAAAATATGTAAAAAGTTTAAGATTCTTAATTATAGAGTTTTTAATATAAAAAATTAAAATAGCCTTTACCTATTTGAAATAATATATTCAAATGTTTCCAGCCTTGCTGGGTTGGAAGAGAGAAGAATGTATAAGTTTGTGATACAATTTGTGATATAGGACAAGGATAATTTTCTAAGCAACCAACAATAAAAAAAATACTTATTCAAAATTAGCAAAACAAAAAAATTATGGAAAATCAAGAAAGTAATCTTTCTCAAATTCCCAAGGTTGTAGAAAAGAAAAATAGCTAATATAAAAACTCCAATTAAAACTTTAGTTAAAACCCCTGTTCCAGCTATAAATTATCTTGTAGTTGATAATACTCGAAGAATTAAATCTGTAGAAAAAAGTAACTGTTTTAGATAGTTTAATATCTAAAGTAAATACTGGTATTAGTAAAACTCTTAATTTATTAACAAAATTATTTAATCTTCTTAAATAATAAGCGTATTTTTTTAAAATAATTATGTATAAAAGAATTCCAGTAAAAAAATTAACCGGGGAAGAAGAATTTAAAAATGTTGGGAATAAAAAATTCTCAGTTCTTGAATTTTGGCGTTATGGATTCTCTAATTTAAACTCAAATGTTCTACGAGGCGCATTAGCAGAATTCATTGTAGAAAATGCTTTAAGAAAAAATGATCAGATTGGCGTTCGTAATCCTTGGGGTGATTTTGATGTACTTTCAACTAATAATAAAAAGATTGAAGTAAAATGCAGTTCTTATATTCAAGATTGGGATCAAGAGGATTACTCAAAAATTGTCTGGGCTGGACTTAAAGCAAAAGATCTTTATTGGTCATCTGCAGTTGGTAATTTTCCTACTAAATCAGAAGACTATAAATCAGATATTTATGTTTTGGCACTTTTAAAACACAAAGACCATGCAACTCTTGATATTTTAGATATGAATCAATGGTGTTTTTACGTATTAACGAAAGACAAAATGAGAGAAATTACCAAAAATGGTAAAAGTGTATCATTAGTTAAACTTCAAAAATTTAATATTAAACCTGCAACCTTTGATGATTTAAATAATGCTATAGATAATTTAAATTAAAGATTAATTAAGCTTGCCTTAGTTTCTTCATTTTTATATGCATTTAAATAATAAGGTAGGTATTCATCCCATGATTTATCTCTCCACGGATTAGTTGATATATCACTATCATTAAGTAAAGATGTAAATCTATTACCATTAACATCTTCTATAATAATAAATGAATAATCACTACTATCAACACAATAAGAACAATTATAATGATAAACAGCTCTTATTATTTTATATTCTCTATTTTTTAAATAACCCCTTTTCTCTAAAGTTGGATCTATTATTTCATAACCATTTTGTTTAAAATTTTCGGTATCAAGGAATCCACGAGAATCTAACTCAGACAAAGAAATTTCTGAATTGTTATTAAATGGATCAAAAAATATAATAGCATCTGGGCTAAAAACTATTTTTTTACCCTGAAGCTCTTTAGGTAGTACCCTTATTTCATCACAGTCTTTTTTACCATTACAAGAATTAGTAACAAAGTGCTCTATCATAAAATTAACTACTGGTTTTAGTTGGAATCTATAAGTAATAAAAATACTATTTACTGTGCTTAAAAAAATTATTATTCCTAAGAAAATAAGTAATTTTTTGTGCCTCTTAATAAATTTCATATATGTATTATACAATATATTAAACATAATTTTAAATTATTGTTCTATACTATATAGACAAAGAGCACTCTCTTTTTATAGTGTCTATTGTTTCTATAACCATCCGACTCACTTACCTAAATTTACTATCCTTAAATATGCTAAAATACATTTACAAGGGTTGTACACTTAAGTACTTAACCCACCTGTCTCGCAAATTTGAGCATAGCGAAAAGTAGGCTCTCTTCGCAGATTGAAATTTTAAATTTTCCTATTTTTATTAATTTAATAATTTTTCAACATAATCAATGTCTTTATCTCCTCTTCCAGATAAATTAACAATAATTATTTCATCTTTTCTTAGATTAGGAGCCATTTTAATAACATGAGCAATAGCATGAGAACTTTCTAAGGCTGGAATAATACCTTCTACCTTAGATAACTCTTTAAATGCATTGAGTGCTTCATTATCATTTACCGTCACATAATCAACACGATTTTTATCCCTTAAATCAGAGTGAATTGGACTAACCCCTGGATAGTCTAAACCAGAAGCTATTGAATGTACTGGCGATGGTTCACCTTTTTCATTTTGCAATAAATAGGTGAACATCCCATGTATTTCTCCTGGTTTTCCTAATGTTAAAGTAGCAGCATGCTCACCTTCTTTAAAACTTTTTCCACTTGGTTCCACTCCAATCATTTTTACATCATCATCTAAAAATTCGTGAAATAGACCAATTGCATTTGAACCACCTCCAACACAAGCAACTAAATAATCCGGTAATTTATTTTCCTGTTCTACTATCTGTTCCTTTGCTTCTTTTCCGATAATAGATTGAAAATCACGCACCATCATTGGAAAAGGATGTGGACCAACAACTGAACCAATCCCAAAAAAGATATTTTTTGGATCCTTCAGGAAAGCACCAAAAGCACTATCAACGGCATCTTTTAAACAACTTCCACCAGAATTAACCTCGACTACTTTTGCTCCAAGTAACTTCATCTTAACAACATTTGGGTGTTGTTTTTTTATATCAACTGATCCCATATGTATTTCGCAATCAATCCCAACAATTGCAGCTGCCGTAGCCAAAGCAACTCCGTGTTGTCCTGCTCCAGTTTCGGCTAAAAGTTTTGTTTTCCCCATCTTTTTAGCAAGTAAAGCTTCTCCCAGTGTGTGATTAATTTTATGAGCGCCAGTATGATTAAGATCTTCTCGTTTTAGATATATTTTTGCTCCACCTAATTTTTCTGTAAGGTTTTTTGCAAAGTATAATGGAGAAGGGCGACCAACATAGTTTTTTAGTAAATTATTATACTCTTTGACAAAAGACGGTTCATTTTTGATCTCTTTATATTTAACATCAATTTCATCAAAGATGGATTTTAGTTGTGGTGGTATAATTTGACCACCGTATTCGCCGAAGTAACCATTTTCACTCGGTGTATTTTTATAACTTTTTGTAAGATTTTTCATAATATTATTTTATTTAGATTAAGTTGTTAAATAATAACGATTCTCTTTTTAAATCGCCAATAAAATGTTGCTAAGTTGTAAAAAATAAATTTTTTCATAAATAATCTCTAACTTAAACAAATAAAAAACCGCCTTTTATAAGCGGTATACTAGAATATATAGATTCAATAAAAACTACCGCTTACAAAAAGAAGCGTTCCACCAAATTGAATTTAAGTATATTTTTGTAATATTCTTCATACATTCATACTAACAAAATAAGGTATTCTGTCAATATAATATATTTGATTAGAAGCTACAAAATTTCACATACAAATAAGACTCTTTAATCAACAAGGAATATGCCGTCAGCTTATTAAGTTTGGAGAAGGAAAGTGTTAAAAACACTTTCCTTCTCTATTTTACCCAACATCTGCTATCGCGCGTTTCGGGTATTTTGAGATTATTTTAAATTTTTAAACTCATATTCTTTATTTCTATATGATATAATCAAAAATATTATGCTTCCTGAAAAAATTATATATATTGGAGTTTTAATAAATCTGGTTGCGACGCTTTGGTATATCAAAACTATTTTATATGGGAAGACACGGCCGAATTTAATTTCTTGGACTCTTTGGGCTTTAGCTCCTCTTATTGCTACATTTCTTCAAATAAAAGCTGGAGCAGGGCTTTCTTTTCTTGGTCCATTTATGGCTGGTTTCGGTCCACTTGTAGTAATAATTTTTGCTTCTATTAAAAAAAGAGGATTTTGGAAAATAACAAAATTTGATATTATCTGTGGTTCTTTGTCTTTATTCGCTTTAATTTTTTATATAATAACTAACAAATTAGCTATTTCTATCTCATTTGCAATTTTAAGTGATGCTTTAGCTGCTATTCCGACGATAAGAAAGTCCTGGAATTTTCCAGATACAGAATCAGCTTCAGCATATATTGGTGGAATAATTAATTATATTTTATCTTTGTTAATTATTACTAATTGGATTTTCTCAATCTATTCATTCAATGTCTATCTGATCGTAATAAATCTCGTAATAATTTTTTCCATCTATCACAAAAAAATTTCTAAAATAAGATTGAAAAATTTGCTCAAATTGAGTTAAAATTTAAAAACTGTTATCATTAATTTTATGTGTGGAATCATTGGATATATAGGTAAAGAAGATTCTCTCCCAATTTTAATAAAAGGATTAAAAGCTCTTGAATATAGAGGTTATGATTCTGCTGGGGTTGTTATTTTAATGAATGACAAATTTAAGGTTAGAAAAAGTGTTGGTCAAGTAAAAGAATTAGAAAAATTATTAAATAACGAAAAAAATTTAGCTAGTCATATTGGCATAGGTCATACTCGTTGGGCAACTCATGGGGCTCCCAGTAAATCCAATTCCCACCCTCATCATGATTGTTCAAATCGTGTTTTTGTCGTTCATAATGGAATTGTTGAAAATTATAAAGAACTAAAAAAATATTTAAAGAAGAATGGACACAAATTTGAGTCGGAAACAGACACAGAGGTAATACCTCATTTGATTGAAAACTTTCTAAAAGAAGGAAAAGATTTTGAGACTGCTTTATCTTATGCTTTAGATTTAATTAAAGGAACTTATGCTCTTGCTGTAATTGATACAAATAATCCTAAGATTTTATATGCCACTAAACTTTCAAGTCCTTTAGTTATTGGTGTTGGTAATAATGAGAATTTTTTAGCTTCAGATTCATCTGCTTTAATAGGTAAAACAAAAAATGTTATATATCTCAACGACGGAGAAATAGTAAAGATTAGTAAAAAAAATATTAGTATTTACGATTTGAAAAAGAAAAAAATTCCCTTAGAGATTGTTAGTTTAGAATGGAATTTAGAGCAAGCTCAGAAAGGTGATTTTTCTCATTTTATGCTTAAGGAAATTTTTGAGGGACCAGAAGTGGTTCGTTCGGCTTATCAAGGTAGAATAAATATCAAAGATGGCTCAGTCAAATTAGGAGGCCTAGAAAAAGTTGCTGATAAATTAAAAAAAGTTAAAAGAATATTAATATTAGCTTGTGGCACTTCTTATTATGCCGGTTTAGTGGGGGAATATCTTTTTGAAGAGATTGCAAAAATTCCAACTGAAGTACATTTTGCCTCGGAATTTCGTTATAGAGATAAACCTTTTGAAAAAGGAACTATCGTGATTGCAATTTCTCAATCAGGAGAAACGGCGGATACTTTAGCTGCTTTACAGAAAGCTAAAGATAACGGATTAATGACTCTTGGTATCGTTAATACAGTCGGCTCAACTATTTCTAGAAAAACAGTAGCCGGAGTTTACAATCATGCTGGCCCTGAAATTGGAGTTGCTTCAACCAAAGCTTTTTTGTCTCAAATGACAGTCCTTCTCTTGATGACAATGTATTTAGCTAAGGATAAAAAATTATTAAAAACAATCTTAAAAGAACTTGAAAAAATTCCTGAAAAAATAAAAAAAATACTAGAACAATCAAAAAAAATAGAAAAATTAGCCGAGAAATATAAAAATTACGAAAACTTTCTTTTTCTTGGTCGGCGATATAATTATCCTGTTGCCTTAGAAGGTGCTCTAAAATTAAAAGAAGTATCTTATATACATTCGGAAGGTTACTGTGCTGGTGAAATGAAGCATGGACCAATTGCTATGATTAACCCTAATTTTCCAACTATGGCAATTGTTCCTCAAAATGGAATTTCTGGAAAAATGTTTTCAAATTTGGAAGAAATCAAAGCTAGAAAAGGACCAATTTTTGCAGTTGCTACAGAAGGAGATAAAGAGATTCTATCTTTAGCAAATGATGTCTTCTTTATACCTAAAACAATAGAATTACTTGAGCCATTTTTAACTATCATACCCTTACAACTTTTCTCTTATTATATTGGAATTAAAAAAGGTTTTGACGTTGATAAACCAAGGAATTTAGCGAAATCTGTAACAGTTGAATAGTTTTAAAAATAAATTTGTTTTTTTAATGTGCCACTGCAAATCCGACAACCTTTCTGGCTCCAGCTTTTTTAAGAATA
>CAYTHY010000020.1:287-7279 GCA_964437715.1 uncultured Candidatus Saccharibacteria bacterium | reverse complement strand
GCTACTGGAGGATTAACGACGACTGAGCCACCTGTTGAAGAGCTACCAGCATTTGCTTTCGCTCTTGATGCGGGGCCAAATAAGCCATCAGCTGTTAATCCGTTGTTTGACTGCCAAGCCATAACCTTTGCTTTGGTTAAAGGACCAAAGTCTCCGTCAGCTGTAACGCCTAGGAAAGATTGAAGGTTTTTAACATATTGTCCTTTACTTCCGACTTTCAAAGTCTTGGAACCAAAGTCAATTGTTGTTGATGATGATGGGGCGGATACTACTGGAGTACCACCTGTTAACGAAGCCTGAACATTTGCAACTGTTGCTGCATCTGCTCCGAATGAATTAAGTAAACCTAAAATTGCATTTACTTGAGATGTTGTTAGAGCAGCGCTGGCTGAACTAGCGAACAAAAACATTCCGGCAACCATCAAACCTCCTACTGTTTTAGCAGTTTTTGATTTGAGAAATTTTAACATAATAATTTTAATTCTTTATCCTTAATCCAAAATGAACTAAGAATCAATGTGCGGTTAATATTAGTTTCGACTTACTCTAATAATATTTGAGTAAAACTAATGTAGATGCACATTATTAATATCTTTGATAATTTCTTTGCTAAAAATATTTTTTATTTGTGCTTACAAAAATCTTGTAATCTCTCTATCAAAGACACTAAAGAAATTCGTGAACAAAAAAGAAAAATAATTCGTTTGCAAAAAAAATATTATCGTTGATACTTTTTCTGTTTTGTTTTTTTTATTTTGAAAAATGAAAAAAACAAAACATGAAACTTGACTAAACGAGTTTTCTAAATTTGTAAAAATTTGGAAAACTTATCTGCCTTGTCGACAGGGCCGATACAAATGAAAAATTAAAACTTTCATTTATTTTTATTTTTTCTTTTTACAATTTTTATTTTTAATTTTATCTCTATCAAAAAAAAGTAAAAATATAGTTGCAAGCCGATGAAAATAAAAATAAATTATTTTTTTAAAATCCCACTTTTCAGACCATCGAAAAGTAATGAAGTAGATAGTCGCGAATAGAAAATAGTAAGATAAAAATCAATCACTAAAAAGCTATACAGGACAATCCACTACGCCACAAATTATTTAGTATTAATAATTTATGGTATTAAATTTTCAATGATCAATCCAAATACTTATTTCATTTTTTATCTAAAATTAGTAAAAAATAAATAAGAAACGGACAACACATATTACCATATTTGGTGAACTATCACCAGCTATAGAAACATGTATAAATATTATATACTTCGCTGGTAAAATAATCAATAGTTATATAGAAACTGTGGATAACTTCTAGCAATCTTGGAGTAGATTTGAGTAGAAATGTTGGTGCGAATGTTGGCGTGAATGTTGGTGTGAATGTTGGTGTGAATGCGACTAGTTGCGGGAGTTATAGATGTTACCCCCTAGGTCTGACCTAGGGGGTAAAGTTAGGAAAGTTGGTATCTAGACCAGCGCTTTGCTCCTGTTTTTTTTATCTGTCCCTTATCAATAAGAATGAGCAATTCTCTTTGGATAGTCTTTTCTGAACAATTTGGAAAATCAGCAGAAAGGTCTTTTATCGTTGCTCCCTTTTCTCCAGTAGAAGAAGTTTCTTTGTCCTTTATAATAGACATAATCTTTTCAACTCTCTCTTGCTTAACCTTTTTGTATTCAACCGAAGTTAAGGAGTGTTTAGGGGCAATTTTTCTATCGGACATTCCTTTCATAAAGGACACGGAATGTGTCCTTTTGTTTTTGTCTTTTATGAAAAAGACATCGTCTAGGGTGTCTTTTTCAATGAAGTCCCCTTTTTGAACTTCAAAAACATTTTCGTTTAGGTTTAAGGGGAAGTGTCTTTTTTGAGATTGTCGTGATTTCAATTCTTCAACTAAAATATTAAATTCTGCTTTCAGTATGTCTTTATTCATCGTGGAGATGTAACCCATTGTTTCGGCAATTTCTACGAAAGAAAGTATTTCATAAATACGACTCAAAGACAGATCAACTTGGGAAGAATTTTCTAAAGGAGATAGCCTTGAAAAAGCAAACATATCGGACATCAATTCAACCCCTAAAAGACGCAGTTTATTTCTAAGAGACTCTTGAGCTTCCATGTAGTCGGTTACCATATATAGAGCGGTAACTATTTTCTCTGTCTTTTTGTTTATGAATTCATAGACAGGCTTATTAACTAATGCTTTAACACTAGCAGAATCTTTGTGTCCGTAAGAATTAAATTTTGTCTTTTGTGTGTCTTTTTGATTATTCATATGTCTTTTTGATTAAAATTGAGGTAATCGTAGGTGTCCTTAATGTGTCCATTATACTATAAAATTTTTGCAACGCAAGTAGTTCCCTTTCCCCTAGGTCTGACCTAGGGGAAAAATAAAAAAAAATTATTTTTATGATATAATAGACACAATTATGACAAAAACAAATAAATCAAAACATAGAAAATCTACCGCGAAAAAAAATAGAAATAAAAAAAATAAAATGAAATTGAAGGATAATACGAAGAGCAACATTTGGGGTGTCGGTCTTATTCTTTTGGGAATTCTTGTGCTCCTTTCAATATTTAAATTAGCTGGCTTGGCTGGAGATTTTATATATTTATTTTTAAATTCTTTGTTTGGTTTTAGTTATTTTTTGCTTCCTATTATTTTTCTTATTGTCGGTGTTTCTTTCATTCGTCAAGGAGAAGTAAGAATTGCTCTCCGACACAACATCACTGGATTTATTTCTTTACTCTCAGCTTTGGGAATCGCAGACATTACAACAAATGGAGCTGGAGCAACTTCCAACTTAACTTGGGGTGGTTACTTGGGTAGCTTTACTGCTTGGCCTTTCGTAAAACTTTTTGGTGTCTATGCAAGCGTCCTCATTCTTTCAGCAATTTTAATAATTTCTCTTATTATTTTGCTTGACCAAAGTCCTAGCTTAAATAATTTTTGGGCGAAGGTTTGGTCATTCTTAAATATCAATTTATCAATTCCATTCTTAAAAAAGAAAAACGATAATTATGATGAGGAAGACGAGGAAGATGATGAGGAGGAAGAAGAAGAAAACGAAGAAGAACCGGAAGAGGAAAAATCTTTGGACGGAATAAAAGGAGTCAACCCAGACGAATACGAAGAAGGGACTATTAAAGAAAAAAATATAGTCTTAACTCCGAGAAAAAAATTCCACACTGATTATGTTAATCCCCCACTCTCTCTACTGGAGAAGGATAAAGGTAAACCGAATGTCGGCGACTTAAAAGGAAACATGAATATAATTCAGCGAACACTTTTGAACTTTGGTATTTCTGTTGAAATGGATGAAGTAACAATCGGACCGACAATCACTCGTTACGCTTTGAAGCCAGCTCAAGGAGTGAAGCTTTCGCGGATTGTTGGATTACAAAATGATTTAGCTTTGGCTTTAGCGGCTCACCCCATTAGGATAGAAGCTCCAATTCCTGGAAAAAGTTTAGTTGGTATTGAAATTCCAAACAAATCAAAATCTACTGTCGGTTTGGCAACTTTGCTTTCTGATAGTAGATTCCAAAATTCGCCCTACCCATTAACAGTAGCTTTAGGACGAGGATTATCTGGCAAGGGAGTTTTTGGAAACTTGGCAAAAATGCCTCATTTACTCGTGGCTGGAACAACTGGCTCTGGAAAATCCGTAACAATTCACTCAATAATTACTTCTTTACTTTATCGTAACGGGCCAGACGATATGAAATTAATTTTAGTTGATCCAAAGAGAGTAGAGCTTCCCCTTTATAATAAAATCCCTCATTTATTGACGACAGTTATTACCGACGCCAAAAAAACAATTCTAGCTCTGAAATGGGCCGCCAAAGAAATGGACCGTCGTTATGATGTTTTGGAAGCTGAATCTGTCAGAGATATTGAATCGTATCATAATAATGTTTATAAAAATGGTAAGCATAGTAAGGATGACGAAGGGAAACAGGCGGAGAGAATGCCTTACATCGTCATTGTGATTGATGAGCTTGCCGACATTATGCAAACTTATCCAAGAGAGCTTGAAAGTTCTATTGTTCGTATTGCTCAGATGTCTAGGGCGGTGGGTATACATCTTATTCTTTCAACTCAAAGACCAAGTGTAAATATTATTACTGGACTTATTAAGGCGAACATCCCAACTCGGATTGCTTTGCAGGTTTCTTCACAAGTAGATTCAAGAACAATTTTAGATCAAGGCGGAGCCGAAAAACTTCTCGGAGCTGGCGATATGCTTTTTGCCAGTGGAGAAAGATCACAACCAGAGCGTTTGCAAAGTGCTTTCATTTCTGAAGATGAAGTAAAAAGAGTCGTTAGTTATTTGAAAAAAGCTTATATTGATGAAATTCCTGAGACAATAGAATTATCTGGCTCAATTGAAAAAGGTCACGGTTTGTTTTCTGATAGTCTTGAGGGAAGTGGTGATGATGATTTATACGAAGATGCTAGAACGATAGTTATTGAAACTGGTAGAGCTTCAACTTCTTATTTACAACGAAAACTAGGAATTGGTTATGCTAGAGCAGCGAAGCTGATGGATATGCTTGAAGAACGAAAAATTGTAGGGGCTGCCAATGGGGCTAAACCGAGAGAGGTTTTGGAAAAACCAGTGGACCATATTGGAAATGAAGAGATATAATTAATAAATAGTATAATAAATAGCAAACAAAGATAGCGTGATGAAAATGATGAGGCACAGAAGTATAGGGTGGTGGATGAGTATTTCTTTGGTTACAGTTTTCATATTGATAATTGGAGTTTTTAGTTATTTCAAAATGGATTTTTTGGTTAAGGGTGTACAAATAAAGGCAAAAATAGTTCGCCAAGGAGACTCTTCCCTTGTCCAAGTAGTCGGTAACGCGAAAAACGCAATTCATTTGAAATTGAATGGCCGAGAAATTTTTATTGATAAAGATGGAAACTTTTCCGAGGCAGTTTATTTACTCCCCGGACTTTCTATTGTTTCTTTAAAAACTGTAGACAAGTTCGGAAAAATATCAAAAAAGAAATTTGAAATTTGGTCTAAACCTGAAGTGAAAATAAAAGTAACTCCTGAAATAAAAACAGAAGCAACAACGGACACAAAAATAACAATTCCTGAAGTAAAGACAACGAAGAAATAAAAATGGTAAAATAAAAACAGTAATTTTTAATTATTAAATAATTTAGTGTTAGTTTAAAAATATAAATATATGCAAAAAAAAGCAAAAAAAGAACCTAAGAAAATTGGTGAGGCAATAGAAGATACAATTTTGGCTATTCAAACAAAATTCGGAGAAGGAGCAATTATGAAATTAGGCGATACACCGAAAGTTAACATAGATGTTATTCCGACTGGATCAATTGGGCTTGATGTAGCTCTTGGTATTGGCGGAATACCTCGCGGACGAATGATAGAAATTTTTGGTCCTGAGTCATCTGGAAAAACTACTTTATCTTTGCATATAATTGCTGAGGCTCAAAAGAAAGGTGGAATTTGCGCTTTTATAGATGCCGAGCATGCGATGGATCCAGTTTATGCAAAAAATATTGGAGTGCAAATAAAAGAATTATTAATTTCTCAACCTGATAATGGAGAACAGGCTCTTGAAATAACAGAAAGTTTAGTTCGCTCGGGAAAAATAGATGTGATAGTTATAGATTCAGTTGCGGCTTTAACACCAAGAGATGAAATTGAGGGAGATATGGGTCAGTCGCATATGGGAAAGCAAGCTCGCTTAATGTCTCAGGCTTTGCGAAAGCTCACGGCGATTGTCGCAAATTCAAAAACTTCTGTTATTTTTATCAATCAGATTAGAATGCAAATTGGAGTGATGTTTGGCAATCCAGAAACTACTCCTGGGGGAAAAGCTTTGAAATTCTATACAACTATTAGACTTGATATCCGCCGAATAGCTCAAATCAAAAAAGGAGATAGCATTATTGGAAACCGCACCAGAGTAAAAGTTGTAAAAAATAAAGTAGCTAGCCCATTTAAACAAACTGAATTTGATATTATTTACGGGGAAGGAATTTCGCGAGAAGGAGAAATATTGGTTCTTGGAGAAAAGATTGGAATTATAGATAAGGCTGGAGCTTCTTATTCCTATAAGGATAAAGATGGAGAAAAAATTGTGATGGGGCGAGGTTATGATGCTAGTCGTCTTTGGCTTCGGGAAAATAAAAAAGTTGCTGAAACATTTTTGAAAGAGATAAAAAATAATTTAAAAGAAGTTTAGGGAGTTAGAAAGGTTGAAAGGGTTGGAAAGGTTGAAAAAAGCCCTTATTTTGTTATACTTTATTTATTATTACTTAAACTAGTTAGTTTTTCACAACTAATAATAATTTATTATGCTTGATTATAATGAAGTAAAAGAAAGAAAAATAATTATTCATGAAAATGAACCGTGCGAAGTCGTCAGTTCCCATGTCTCTCGGAAACAACAGATGAAACCGCAAAATCAAGTCAAACTCAAAAGTTTACTTTCTGGAAGAACCTGGAACGAAACTTTTCATGCTTCGGATAAAGCCAAAGAAGCGGAAATCAGCAAAAAGAAAGTAAAATTTTTATATACTAATAATGGCGAATATTGGTTTTCAGCAATAGACGATCCATCAGACAGATTTAAGTTACCCGAATTAGTTATTGGACATGCAACAAAATTTTTAAAAGCCAACGAGGAGGTTGAGGCACTTGTTTGGGAGAATAAAGATGAAGAGAAAATAATAAATATAAAACTTCCGATTAAAATGGATTTTATGATTAAAGAAGCTCCCCCATCAATAAAGGGCAACACTGCAAGTGGTGGTGGAAAAATTGTAGTTTTAGAAAACGGTATGAAAATATCAGTTCCCTTCTTTCTTAATGCTGGCGATAAAATTAGAGTAAATACAGATACTGGAGAATACGCCGAGCGAGTAAAAGAGTAAATATAAATATTAGAGAATACGCCGAGCGAGTAAAAGAGTAAATATAAATATTAGAGAATACGCCGAG
>CAYTHY010000020.1:0-187 GCA_964437715.1 uncultured Candidatus Saccharibacteria bacterium | reverse complement strand
CGAGTAAAAGAGTAAAATAACTTAGAAAATAAATTAAAATAGAACAAACCAAAAGTGCTACATTCTCTGCCATGGCAGAGAATGTAGCACTTTTGTAATTTGGTCTAGTTTATAAAAAAGTGAAAACCAATTAGAATAAATCAGAATAAATCAGAATAAATCAGAATAAATCAGAATAAATCAGAAT
>CAYTHY010000019.1:0-7950 GCA_964437715.1 uncultured Candidatus Saccharibacteria bacterium | reverse complement strand
CGCGATAGTAAATGTTGGGTAAAACGGGATAACTCCTTAGTATCAAATATCAGTTTGTGATAATATATAAATATGTATATTGCTACCGTTATTCCAATTAAGAAAGGTTTGCGAAAGGAATATTTGACCTATTTTTCGTCAATTAATATTCCATTAGGTAGCATCGTCTCAGTTCCTGTTAGGTTTAAAAATATTGATGCTCTTGTTGTCAATATAGAAAACGCTAAAGATCTTAAATCTGATTTGAAAACAAGAGAATATCAATTAAAGAAGATAAATGAAATAAAAGGTCCATCCCCTTTCACTCCTTCTTTTTTTGATGCCTGTAAAAAAATGAAAATATATACTCAGGGAAGTCTCGGGTCAATTATAAAAACATTTTTACCAAGTATTTTTTTAGAAAATTTTAGTGAATTAAAAACTCCTGTCTCAGAAATAAATGGTTCAAAAAAAGAAGCAAATATCAAAGGCGAAAAGCTAATTTTTCAAACATTAAATCAAGACCGAATGAGTTGGTATCGGACTCTCATCCGCGAAGCTTTTGCAAAAAAAGAATCGGTTTTTATTTGTGTTCCGACTCGTTACGATATTGATAAGTTTAAAAACGACTTAACAAAAGGCATTGAGACTTATGTATTTTCTTTTCATAGTGATATGACTAAAAAAATGCTGATTTCTAATTACAATAACAGTGTGACGGAGATTCACCCAATACTTATTATAGGAACTGGAATGTTTCTTTCTATCCCAAGACCGGATATCAAAACTATAATTATTGAACACGAAAGTTCTGATGCTTATAAACAATTAAGGCAACCATACATTGACATACGAAGTTTCGCAGAAATTCTTTGCTCTTTGGAAAAGATAAAATTAATTTTTGGCGATAGCTTCCTTCGACCAGAAAATCTCTACCGAAATGATAATAAAGAGCTCGGCGAAGTCTCACCTCCACTTTTTAGACTGCCCAAGGTGGACAGACAGCTTATCGTAGATATGAAGGATAAAAAAAATAATGATAAAAAAGTAAAAGTTTTTAGTGTTTTATCAAAAACTACGAAAGAAATGCTTAAATACGCTCTTTCAAAAAATGAATCAGTCTTTTTATTTTCTTTACGAAAAGGTTTGGCTCCAGTAACAATCTGTCATGATTGCAATCATATTCTTCTCTGCCCTAACTGTTCAACTCCAATAGTCCTTTATGGAACAAAACAGCGGACTGCAACAAAAGTAACAAGCTCTCGTGTTTTTATGTGTAATAAATGTGGCAAAAAAGAAACATCTGAAATTCGTTGTCCAGAATGTGATAGCTGGAATCTCACACCTCTTGGAATTGGTACAGATAAAGTTTATCAAGAAGTAAAAGATTTATTTCCTAAAGCCAATATTATTCAAATGGATAAAGAAGCCACTCCTACTGCCAAAGAAGCTAAAAACGCGATTACTCAATTTAATAAAATTCCTGGAAGTATTTTGATTGGAACTGAAATGACTTTTTCTTATTTGAATACTGATATTATTCATAGCGCCATTATTTCATTAGATGGATTACTTTCAATTCCAAGTTTTAATATTACTCAAAAAATATTACATATTATTGAAAAATTAAATTATATAACTAAACGGAATTTAATAATCCAAACTAGATTACCCGATAATTATATTTTAAGACACATTCTAAGCGGAAATGTTCTACCTTTATATCGCGAAGATTTAAAAGAGAGAAAACAATTCGGCTACCCACCATTTAAAAAATTAATAAAAATAACTTTCGCAGGAACTGTAAGTGAAACAAAAAAGGCTCGTGAATTTTTGAGTGAAATACTTAATTCTTATGATCCGCAGATATTTAGTGCTTTTATAGGTAAAATTAAAGGCCAATATATCACTAACACTGTAATAAAAATTGATCCAAAATTATGGCCACTACTTATAGATGATAAAAAAGCAATAGACAAACAATTGGTGAATAAATTATCTCTTCTTCCACCCACATTTTCAATAAATGTTGATCCTGAAGATTTACTATAATTTTCTTGCTTACTTTTAAATCATGTGATACTATAATGCCCATATGATTACAGTAATTGAAGTTAAGAAAAATTCAAACGAAAGTAATATGAGTCTTATCCGAAGATTTAGTCGGAAAGTTAGGGACTCTGGAATTATTCAGAAAGTTAAAAGTAAACGTTTTAATCAGCGAGCTCTTTCTAGACTTAAAATAAAAGAAAACACCTTAAGAAGAATAGAAAAGAAAAAAATAAATGAGAAACTTTTTAAGTTAGGCAAACCTATAAAAGGCCGTCGTGGTAGAAAAAAATAAAATTTTAGAATATGAACAGTTTAGATTCTCAAATAATCATAAACAGGACAAAAGGCAAGCTACCAAGCTTGCCTTTTGTCTCAATTAAAAATACTATTTTGGGAGAAGAATACAGCTTAAGTATTGCTTTTATATCTCCTAAAAAACAAAGAGGAATAAATAGAATTTATAGAAAAATAGATAAAACAACAAATATTTTATCTTTTCCTCTCTCAAAAAATTCAGGTGAAATAACTTTTGATTTAGCCAAAATAAAAAAAGATGCACCTCTTTTTAAAATGCCCTATCCTAAATTTGTAAAATATTTATTTATTCATGGATTATTACATTTGAAAGGTTTCGAACATAGTAGTATAATGGAGAAAGAGGAAAAAAGATTTCTAGACCTATTATCATAGAAATATCTTCTTTTATCATAGATGATTAAAAACAATTATACTTGTGGAATTGATATTGGATCACATATAACTAGAGTCGTGGTCGCAGTAACCAATAAAGGAGACAATAAAATCTCTCCGACTATTGTTATTGGTTCAACTGAAACGAGAGGTATGCGACGTGGTTATATCAAAGAAGTTGAACTTGTTGCCGAGAGTATAAAAAAAGCAGTTAAGCAAGTAGAAAAAACTTTAGGCTTTAAAATAAGTCGGGCTTTTGTTTCTATCGGGGGTATTAGTCTTGGTTCTATAACTTCAACTGGTTCAGTTGTTATTTCTAAATCTGATCAAGAAATTACAAACCTAGATGTTTCAAAAGCTATTTCTTTAAGTGAGGAAAGTTTAAATCTTTTAAATAAAAAAATTATTCATACAATACCAATTGGATATAAATTAGATGGAAAAGAAATTTATGTAAGACCAGAAGGTATGCGTGGAGCCAAGTTAGAGGTAAAAACTCTTTTTGTTACATGTTTAAAACAAAACCTGGATGATATGGTTACAGTTTTTGCTTTAGCTAAAATAGAGATTATGGATATTTTAGCTTCTTCTATCGCAGATAGTATGATTTTATTAAATCCAAAGCAAAAAGCCGCGGGTTGTGCTTTAGTAAACATTGGTTTTGAAACTGTTTCTTTTGCTTGTTTTGAAAACAATTTATTAATTGATCTTAAGGTCTTTCCGATTGGGAGTATGGACATCACAAAAGATATTGCCCTTGGGTTGAGAATTTCTCTTGAAGAAGCCGAGAGTATAAAATTAGGAAGTGTAATTGGTGGAGATTTTCCGAAAAAGAAAATTGATGAAATAGTCGAGGCTAGATTAATTGATATTTTTGAATTAATTGGAAATAGTCTCAAGCGTTTACGTCGGAGTGAACTCCTTCCCGCTGGAATTATATTTACTGGTGGTGGTACTTACATAAATAATATTGAGGAATTAGCTCGTAATCAATTGAAACTTCCAATCCGTCTTGGTCCAATAGATACAACAATTAATAATAAATTTAAGATTCGTGATGCAAGCTGGTATACAGCTTTTGGTCTAATTTTTTCAAAAAAAGAAAATTCTCCTACTGAAATCACCAAAAAATTAATTGGAAATAACTTAAAACAAGTTAAAGATTTTTTCAAATCTACTTTTTCTCAACTTTTACCTTAAATTTTAATTTTGTCAATATATTTGCTTTTTATAATTAAATTGATACTATATAAGTACTGATTAGTTGTCATTGGTCAGACAACGACTTATTACATTCGTAATTTAATATTTAATGATTAACTTCTCTATAAGATTCTTTATTAGAGAAATAATATAATTTTGTATGCCTAAAATAAATCCAGAAATAGAATCGTTTGCTAGAATAAAGGTTATTGGTATTGGCGGTTCAGGTAAAAATGCCTTAAATCATATGATTACTTCAAGAGTTAAAGGCGTTGAGTTCATTGCTATGAATACTGACACTCAAGATCTTCACAATTCTTTAGCTGAAAAAAAAGTTCATCTAGGTAAAAATTTAACTAAAGGTCTCGGAGCTGGAATGGATCCAGAAGTTGGAAAGAGAGCAGCTGGAGAAACAAAAGCTGAAATTCAAGATGTTATAAAAGGTGCTGATATGGTTTTTATTGCTTGTGGTATGGGTGGAGGTACTGGAACAGGAGCAGCCCCAATTGTCGCTCAAGCTGCCAAAGAACAAGGAATTTTAACAGTGGCTGTAGTAACAAAACCGTTTTCTTTTGAAGGTAATCAGCGAATGAAAATTGCTGAAATGGGGCTTGCCGAACTTGAACGCGAAGTAGATGCTATTATTGTAATTCCTAATGATAGACTGATTATAATATCTGGAAAAGAAGTTGGATTCAAACAAGCTTTTATGATATGCGACGAAGTCCTAAAACAAGCTGTTGAAGGAATCTCTGAACTGATTACAACACCAGGAATGATAAATGTTGATTTTGCTGACATTAAAGCAGTTATGTCTGATGCAGGAAGTGCCCTAATGGGTATTGGTATTGCTGCTGGCGAAGGTCGTGCTGAAAAAGCTGCCTTGGCTGCAATTAATTCCCCTCTTCTTGATCTTTCTATCTCTGGTGCTCGAGGAATATTATTTGCTATTTCTGGTGGTGATGATTTAACTATTCACGAAATTCAAGAAGCTGCAAAAATAATAACCGAATCAATTGATAAAGAATCCCGAGTTATCTTTGGAACAATAAGTGATGATAAACTTAAAAAAGGTGAAATGAAAGTAACTGTTATCGCTACTGGCTTTCCAACAGATACACCTAAACGCTCTTTATTCCAAAGTCAAAATAAGACAGATGAAAAAACAGTTGCCAATTCAACTAAAGAAGAAATAATTGAAGCGGCGACTAAAAATGGTAAAGATAAGTCTGAAGAATATTTAAAAAAGAATGACAAAAAAGATAAACCTGAAGATGATTTATTTATAGATGATACTGATGATTGGAGCACAGTTCCAGCTTTTTTGAGAAGAAAAAAATAAATTATAATTTTATATTAAAAAAATATGTACGACTTAATAATTTTGGGCGGAGGGCCTGCTGGCACATCAGCTGCTGTCTATGCAGCTCGTAAACAATTAAAAGCAGCTATAATAATTAAAGAGTTTGGAGGTCAATCAATTGTTTCTGAAACAATTTATAATTGGATTGGAACACCAGAAATATCTGGAACTGAACTAGCTTCAAATTTGAAAAAACATATTCTTTATTACAAAGGTCCTTTCTTGGATGTCATTGAAGAAGAGATAGTTACAGAAGTAAAAAAGAAAGATAAAATATTTACCGTTAAAACAGAGTCAGGTAAAACTTATGAGGCGAGAGCTCTTTTGGTTGCAACTGGAAGTAGCCGACGCAAATTACAAGCTATCAACGCAGATAAGTTTGAACATAAAGGTATTACTTATTGTGCTTCTTGTGATGGTCCCCTTTTTGCAAATCAAGATGTTTTAGTTATCGGTGGTGGTAATGCTGGTTTTGAAACAGCAGCTCAACTTTTAGCTTATACTAAAAGTGTAACTTTAGTTCATCGTAGTGAAAATTTTAGAGCTGATGAAATAACTGTTAAAAAAGTTCAGGAAAACCCAAAATTTAAAGCTATTACTAATGCTAAAATTCTTCGAGTAGACGGTGATAAATTTGCTAATTCGTTAACTTACAAAGATAAAATTACTGGGAAAGAGCATACTTTATCTACAGCTGGAATTTTTGTTGAGATTGGACAGATACCAAATACAGACTTTATAAAAGACATAGTTGAGCTTGATAAAATAAATAAAATCATTGTTGATCCAATGACCCAAATGAGTTCAGTTCCTGGGATTTGGGCAGCTGGTGATTGTACTAACGGAAAATATCATCAAAATAATATAGCCTCAGGTGATTCAGTAAAAGCTATTGAGGATGCTTATATTTGGTTACATAAAAATAAATAATTAGCTTTGTTTACTTAAAAGCTTTTCAAGTACTTCTAACTCTTTTTTATAATTAGGTTGAAAAACTTCTATCATATTTTCTAAAGGAACGGCTTCTATACGTTCCATTTCTTGACTAGCCAACTTAACAAGATCCGTTAAATAATATTCGGATTGTGAATTTTTGTTTTTTATTTTATTTATATTATTCCAAAGCCAAGTAGAATCAAAAGCATATAAAGCTGGATTTATTTCCATTATTTTTTTCTGTTCTTCATTAGCATCCTTGTATTCAACAATACCTATAACTTTATTATTTTCATCTCTTATAATCCTACCAAGATTTATAACTCCAGCTCTCCAATCTTTGAAATCAGGTAAAATAACTGTTCCCAGAGTAACCATTGCCTTTTTTTCTATATGAGTTTTTATTATTCTTTTAATTGTTTCTTTAGAAACTAAAGCTTGGTCTGCTGACAAAACAATAACTATTTTATGATTGGGGTGTGTATAGTCTTTAGCAGATAAAACTGCATGTCCGGTCCCTAGTTGCTCTTCCTGAAAAGCGTAATTATGATTACTCCCAATTACTTTAAATATGTCTTCTTTTTTATACCCTACTACAATAACTGGTTCAATTGATAGATTCAACTTAGACAAAGTATCCAAAATATGTTTCAAAAATGGCTTACCCTGAAGTATCGCTAAAGCCTTTGGCTTGTCAGATTCCATTCTTGTCCCTTTTCCTGCCGCTAAAATAATGATTTGTATCTTTTCCATGTGCGCGGTAAGGGATTTGAACCCCTGACCTTCCCCACGTCAAGGGGACACTCTACCAACTGAGCTAACCGCGCAAAAATTACTTTTTCTACCAAGACAGCATAACCGCGCAAATAAAACCGACCTTTCAATAAAGCGGAAGCGGTGAGATTCGAACTCACGATACGGTTTCCCGTATGCCGCTTTTCGAAAGCGGTACCTTCAACCACTCAGCCACGCTTCCATATTTCATCCTTATGATTAAAATACTAGAATATTATACAAAAATAAAGTTTATAAATCAATTTAAACTTGTTTCGCTTCTTTGTGTAAAACATGTCCCTCTTTGTCTAAATCAAAAATCAAAATGCTTCCAAAAGCCATTTCTACTTCTCTTATTCCCTCATCTGATATGTTTTCAATATACTTAAGAAGAGCCCTAATAGAATTACCGTGAGCTACAATCAAAACATTTTTATCTTCTAACAAAAGTGGCAATATTCTTTTTTTGAAAAAAGGAATGACTCTTGCATAAACCATCTTCAAGCTTTCTCCATTGGGAATTATATAATCCCAACTACGACGAAGATTTTTAAATTCTTCTTCACCAAGAATTTTTTTCATTTTCCATTTATCTTTACCAGTATAATCACCATAATCTCTTTCATTTAATTCTTCAACATGCTCAACTGGAAAATCCTTATTTGTAGTACGGACACTTAAAATAGACTCCAAAGTTTCTTGAGAACGAACCAAAACAGAATCAAAACCATAATCAAAATGAAAATCTTTTATTAACTCCCCCATTTCTTTTGATTTAACAAAACCTTCCTTAGATAAATGAATATCCGTGAGCCCAGTCCACTTACCTAAATTATTCCACTCCGATCGATGATGCCTAATCACAACCAACTTCCCCATATTTGAATTTTTTATAGTGTCCATACAACTTATTATAACATATAGCAATAAAGAATATTAAGTTTGTATTGTGA
>CAYTHY010000018.1:3725-8451 GCA_964437715.1 uncultured Candidatus Saccharibacteria bacterium | reverse complement strand
TAATTATCTTGCTTCTTCTGGATTGTTTTCTACAATAGAATCAGGAGAAATAGTTTCGGCCTTAGATTCAGGCTCCGCTTCTACTTCAGCCTTAGAAGATTCTTTTTTTGTATGACAAATTTCTCCTTTCAAACAACAATTTTTGTGAAGATAAAACAAATAAAAAGCTGAAATTCCTATAAGAATATAAAATACTCTTGAGAAAAAGGCTCCTTGTCCTCCAAAAATCATACCTATATCCCAACCTAAAAGACCCACTAGAAACCAATTCAAACCTCCGATAACCACTAACCAAAAAGCAACACTATGTAAATTCTTCATATTTATAATTAAAATAACTTAATAATTTTCGACATACTTAAATTAATATATTCATTATACCATAAAATTATCAACTACCATGATTTTTGAAATCTTGCTATTATATAAGAATGAATAAAATAAAAAGAAAATTGAATGTGTCAGGTTACAGAGGAATTTGGGGAGATAGTTTAACAGAAAAAATTGTAATTGATTATACTAAAGCTTTTGCCAAATTCACAAAAGAAAAATCCAAAAATGAAAATCCCTCTATTTTAGTCGGTCGTGATGGACGTGAAACTGGAGGACATATCAGAGACTTAGTTGTTGAAGAACTAAAGAAACTTAAAATAAAAGTAATTGATGGTGACATTTTACCAACTCCAACAGTTTTATTTTCTGTTCGTCTTCATAAATATGATGGTGGAATAATTGTCACAGCCAGCCATGACCCCATTGAATATAATGGTCTTAAATTTGTTAATAAAGAAGCTCTCTTTACAATTAAAGAAGAGGTTGATGAAATAGAAAAATATTATAGTGAATATGAAAAAGATAATCTTGACTCAGAATCTTCCATTAAAGATAACGAAAATAATTCTTCTTCCCCTATCCCAAATTTTCCGCAAGAACATGCTGACCAAATAATCTCAAATGTAAATGCCGAATTAATTCGAGCAAAAAAATTCAAGATAGCAGTAGATATGATTAATGCTTCAGCTTGTGTAATGGATCCATATTTATTTGAAAAATTAGGAGTAGAACTTGTTCCTTTAAATAATATACCTAACGGAAAATTTGCTCATAAACCTGAGCCACTCAGGGAAAATCTTGAAGGAATTGGCGAGTTAGTCAAAAAATCAAAAGCTAATCTTGGTTTTGCTCATGATCCAGATGCTGACAGGTTAATCGTTGTTAATGAGAATGGAGAGGTCATTTTAGAAGAATATTCTATTGTTCTGGCAATTGAAAATATTTTATCTAAAAATCCTGGACGAGATATTGTTCTTAATTTATCAACTTCACAAATGGGAGCAGACGTTGCTAAAAAATATGGGGGTAAGTGTTTTAGAACAAAAATTGGTGAAGGTTATGTAGTTGATGGAATGATTGCTCATAATGCAATAGCAGGTGGAGAAGGTAATGGCGGAGTTATTTACCCTACTATAAATACAGCTAGAGATAGTTTTGTTGGAATAGCCTTAATTCTTGAACTTTTAGCTGAGAGAAATCAGACAATCAATCAATCCATAGAAGGTTTTCCTAAATATTTTATGAAAAAAGAAAAATGGCCCGTTGGAGAGAATTTAGTTGAAGCATATTCCAAATTAAAATCTAACTTTGCTGAAGCAAAGATAGATGAACAAGATGGTCTTCGCCTTGATTTCCCAGATGATTCCTGGATTCATTTACGACCGTCAAATACTGAACCAATCATCCGTCTGTA
The DNA here is from genome assembly GCA_964437715.1 of uncultured Candidatus Saccharibacteria bacterium. GTDB lineage: Bacteria > Patescibacteriota > Minisyncoccia > Phycocordibacterales > UBA9973 > UBA8515. The sequence goes on along the minus strand of CAYTHY010000018.1, from coordinate 6,704 downwards.
CGGAGAAGCAAAAACGGAGGAAAGAATTAACTCTCTTTTTGCCGAAGCTAGGAGAATAATCTCGTAAATAATTTGAATTACTAGTGTGTTGCTATGCTAATCTAAATATGCTAGTATTCCTTTTATAGACCTGCCTAAGGCAAATAAGTAATCTATTTAGTTTTCTTATATAATAGAACAATATATAAACATTGAGAGAAAGAATTAACAACCAAATAAGGGCATCAGAGGTTCGTGTAATCTCAAATACTGGTGAAAATCTTGGTGTTTTGAGCTTTAAGGAAGCTCTAACGATGGCCCATGAAGAAGGTTTGGATTTAATTGAAATTTCCCCTAATGCTAAACCGCCGATAGCAAGAATAACTGATTACGGTAAATATAAATATGAGCAGAATAAGAAATTGAAGAAAAATAAGGCTGGGTCTAAGGCCACCGAAACTAAATCTATCCAGATAAAAATCGGAACAGGTGATAATGATCTCGCCCTGAAAGCTCGCAAGGCTTCTAAATGGCTCAGTGAAGGTCATCGAGTAAAAGTTGAACTTTTCTTAATAGGTCGTTCAAAATATATGCCGAAACCATTTTTAAAAGAAAGGCTAGAAAGAGTTCTCCGTCTCATATCTGAAGATTATAAAATTTCCGAAGATTATAAAAGAGGCCCTAAAGGTCCAATTATTACAATAGAAAAAGCAAAATAAATATGAGTATTAAAACAAACAAATCATTAACAAAGCGTTTCAAGATTACAAAAAATGGCAAGATATTATCTAGAGCGCCAGGTTTTAATCATTTTAATGCTAAACAATCAAGGACAAAACAATTAAGAGGTAAAAAAATGAGAGTTCAATTAATCTCAAATAAAATTAAGAGAACTTATTTACCAAATATTTAATACTTTATAAATTAATAATATTTTCTAATAACTAATTAATAGCTATTGGAAGTCACCAATCATTCATGACAAGAGTAAAAAGAGGAGTTATAAAACATAAGCGTAAGAAAAATATTCTTTCCCAAACAAAAGGATTCAGATTTGGCCGAAGTACAAAAGTTGCTCAAGCTAAAGAAGCACTTGCTCACGCAGGAAATTATTCATTCGCACACCGAAAAGATAAAAAAGGAGTAGCTCGTAGACTTTGGACAACACGACTAAATGCTGCTATTAGACCATACAAAATGTCATATAGTAAGTTCATTAATTCTTTGAAAAAGAAAAATATTGAACTTGATCGTAAGGTTTTATCAGATATAGCCCTAAATAATCCAGAAACATTTGAACGTATAGTTAAAAGTCTCTAATAGTTAAACAAAAAACTCTCAATTAAAATTGAGAGTTTTTTGTTTAACATTTTAAAATAACTTCATCTCCAGCTTCTGGGGTGCTAGCTTTAATACCAAGACTATCATGCAACCTTTGGGCTAAATGCATAGATGATTTTGGTTCTCCCATTACAACAAAAACTTTTTTAACTCTATCTGCTGTATTCTGAACAAATTCTACTAGATGGTCAGAATCTTTATGCCCAGAGTATCCATAAATTACTGCCACCGTGGCATGAATGTTTATTCTTTTCCTTAAAATAGTAATATTTTTAACTCCATTAAGAATTGACCTTCCTAATGTCCCAAAAGATTGATATCCAGTGAGTAGAATCGTATTGTTCCTGTTCGGTAAGTAATTTATTTCGTGATGAATAATTCGCCCTCCATTAGACATTCCACTTCCAGCAATAATAATTTTTGGGTTAGGAACTCTTAAAATTGCTTTGGACTCTTCCGTTTCCATTGTTTTTTTGAGACCAGGAAAATCAAAAAGGTTATCTCCCGAAGCTATAATATCTCTAGCTTTTTTATTAAAGTATTTACCATATTTCAAATAAACATTGGTTAATCTAATAGCTAACGGAGAATCCAAAAATATTGGTTCCAATAAAATTTTTTTATGTTCAACTAGCTCATTAATTTCATAAAGTAATTCCTGTGTTCGTTCAAGAGAAAAAGTTGGAATTATTAAAGTTCCATTTTTCTTATAATTATTTTTAATAATTTCTTCTAACTTCTTTTTTCTTTCGTCTCTATTTTCGTGATTTCTATCTCCATAAACCGATTCCATAATCAAATAGTCAGCATCTGTAATTGTCGCTGTATTGGGTAATAAAGGAGATGGAGAATTTCCAAGATCACCGGTAAAAACTATTTTTTTATTATTATAAGATATTTCAAGAATACCTGAACCAAGTACGTGCCCAGCATCCTTAAATGAAAATTTAAATAAGTCACCAACAGAAAATTCTTGATTATATTCTAGCGTTTCCCACAAACTCATAGCCTTCTTATTATTTTCTTCTGTATATATTTTATCCAAACCGTTATCTTTATCTCTTGATAGAATATGGGCAGTATCAGCTAACATTATTTCAGTAATTTCTTTGGTTGGAAAAGTTGAAATTATTTTTCCTTTAAATCCTTCATTTATTAGTTTTGGAATACGTCCAATATGGTCAATGTGACCATGAGTAATAAAAAGTATATCTATTTCAGAAGCCTCATACGGAAATTTATTCCAATTTAAATTATCAACAAATTTTTCACCTTGAATTAAACCACAATCAACTAAAAATTTCTTTCCCCCTCCCTCTATTAAAAAATTAGCCCCTGTAACAGTCCCTGCCCCAGAGCAAAATGTAACTTTTAAATTCTTACTATTTGTCATATAGGTTTTATTATACCTTATATATTAAATATATGCGAAAAATAAAAAATCCTTCAATCTAACGAAGGAAGAATTTTTTATTAGGACTATCGGAGAAGTATTACCGTAGCGTAACTCCAAGTGGGATAAAAGGATAATACAGATTTGTTAACTTAATAAAGTCGCAGCACTGCACTAAAACTCGTTATCCCTTAAAAAAATGTTCTAGGTAATAAGTTCCAATAACCCTATTTAAAGTATACCCCAAAGACGAAACTACGCAACTA
>CAYTHY010000018.1:0-3625 GCA_964437715.1 uncultured Candidatus Saccharibacteria bacterium | reverse complement strand
GCCATAATCTCTTTTTCAACTTCTTCTCGATCACGACCATAATTCAAATATGATAATTCTTTAATTTTATCAACCATCTCTAAATTACCTTCCACTGGTTTAATTGTTTCAATACTAAATGGTTTAGCCGGCTGACCATTCACAAGCATACTGAGATAAGCATTAAAATTATTTAACTTCATAATATCTGAAGCGGTAAAAGTTGGTTTGAGTCTATTTTCCAAAAACTGAGCATCTTCCGAACTAACCCGGAAAACAGCCATTGAGCCAATGTTACCAAAAACAGCATTTTTAATTCCTTCTTCAAGTTGTGAAATATATTGATGAGCGATAGTTAATGATACTCTATATTTACGAGCTTCCGAAAGAATAGAAGAGATTGAATCCGTTGTTACATTCTGAAATTCATCTATATAAAGGTAAAAGTCATTGATCGGTTTCCCAAACATATCCACCCGAGAGAGTGCGGCCATCTGTATTTTACCAACAAGAACAAGACCGATTAAATTTGCATTTATCTCACCCAACCTACCTTTAGAAAGATTAACAAGAAGAATTTTTTTCTCATCCATAATTTTTCTAAAATTAAAAACTGATTTTTGCTGAAGTACTACTGGACGCATAATATCGTTTGAAATAAAATTATCAAACTTAGAAGTAATATATGGTACGAAGTTTGCAATAGATTGGTCTCCTGTTGTTTGTTCAGCTGAAATCCAGAATTGTTTAACAATAGGATTTTTACATTTAGAAAGTTTCATATCACGAAACTTTTTATCAGCTAAAACCCTAGTAATTTCTAGTAAAGTTGAACCTGACTCGGGGTCTTCCATTACTAGAAAAGCGCTATTCCTGAAATATTGTTCAAACATTGCTCCACCTCCAACTTTCATATCAAAAAGTTTATTAAAAATATTCATTAATTCATTTACTACAAATGTCTTCTGTTCCGGATAACGTGGATCATACTCAAGCATATTTAAGCCCATTGGGCGAGGCGTATAAGCTGGGTCAAAATATATAACATCATTAATTCGTTCCTTCGGAATCCGAGAAAGAATAGTTTGAATATCAGTTCCATGAGGATCAATATAACAAACCCCATCACCATTTTGAATATCTTGAGTAATCATATTAAGTAAGATATTTGTTTTACCTACACCAGTTTGACCAATAACATAAAAATGACGAAAGCGATCTTCCCGTTCCATACGAATTTCTGTTTCTTTACCACGGTATTTATTTACACCAAGAATAATACCTTTCTCTCCCATATTTATAGGGGCAGGAGCAATTCCAGCCTGAGCTTGTTTAAGTTGAGAAGAAACAATACCATAGGGAAAATGAAAAACAGTTGCTAATTCTTTTAAGTTAAGTGGCATAGAATACTCATCAGAAAATATTCTATAGGAAAAATTATGAATTAATTTTAATAAATTCACTCCCTTCGGGTGATTAAAACTAAAGCCATTACGGTCTGATTCAGTAAATTGATTGAAAGATGATTCAAGATCAGAAAGAATTTGAGTAGCTCTTGATTCTGTTTCAGCGGATGCAATAAGACGAATATTCGTAGCCATAATTGTACTTTTTATTTTTTCAGTTATATTTTCAACTGCCTTTTCGTTTACTTTTTTCTCTTTCTTAGAATCTGAACTTCCAAAAAAGATACTCTTGGCTATTAAACCAATTTCATTAGTAAATTGTTTAGTCATATTACCAGCCGTTCCAATAGACATTCCTTCTTTAACATCAGAAAGAGTAAGATGAAATTTTTTAATAATCTCATTATCTTCTGGGCAAAGAATAAGCTGAATAGCTATTCCTTCACCTACTTTTTTGAGTTTAGTAAAAATATTTAAAATTATATTAAGAGGGTCATGATCAAATGAATCATAGGTTTTAATTGGATAAACATCATAATTATCTAATTTTGCATAAGAGGCCTTAACAAAACCATTCTCAGAAAAAATATTGTAATCATCAGGAACTTCAATAATTTTTGCTCCCAAGTGAACACCAGATAATTGTTTCTCAAATAAATCTGCCTTTGGACTTGGAACCGCTGCGTAAAATACAAGATTATCGCTCCCTTCCGAAAGAGCTACTTCAAGTGAAAAATGATTACGGTTAAAATTTTCTTTTCCTTCTCCTATTGAATACATCCCTGCATAAAACTGCTCCATGGCTCCTAATAATTCTTTTAGATTTTTTTTTTGTGTTTCGTCATCACTTGAATCTGGTAATGTTATCTCAAAAAGTTTCATATCAAGAGATTTAAAAAGGGGTGTTTTTTCTTTTAATCCTGGTATTTTATGAGTAGTATATAAATATTGAACTAGAAAACGATGGAAGTCATCGTCAATGTGCGGATTATTCATTTTATTAACAATAGCTAATGCATTTGAAATACCCTTAGAAAGCACCACTGCAAGTAACTCTTCCATTTTATTATCGTGAGGCTCAGGCTGTAGTCGTAAGACCAGTTTATCCATAAAATTATCTTTAATAACAGCTTTCTGGTGCATAACTTCTTTCGGTTCATACTGCTTATATTCTTGAATAATTTCGTGAGAAAGTTTTTCTTTATTAGCTTTTTCACCATTATCAGTTAAAGCTTTTTCTCTTTCGGCTAAATGAGCTCGTAAAAATTCTAGCTCCTCTTGGGGAGTCTTAAATTTTGACGAATTTTCTAAATTAAGGCTTTTCATTATCATTGCTATTATTATACCACACAGAAAAAACAAAAAGCAGAAAAAATTTGGAAAATATCAAATATTTTATTGAAAATTAAATTTTAGTTAAAATTTCAGCTTCACCTTCTGTTATAAGAATCGTGTGTTCAAAATGTGCAGAACGAGAGCCATCGGCAGTTTTGATTGTGTAACTATCATTACCATTCATAATGTCATCTCTACCAAGATTCAACATTGGCTCAATAGCAACAATCATTCCAGGTATAAGCTTATGTCCTCTTTTAGCTTTTCCGTAATTTGGAATATAAGGGTCTTCGTGAACTTCTTTACCAACACCATGTCCAGCTAATTCACGAACAATACCATAACGCCCATGAACAAATGATTCAATAGCGTGACCAATATCTCCAACTGTTGCTCCTCCTTTAGCTGCCCAAATACCAATCTCAAGTGATTTTTTTGTGTCATCTAAAAGTTTTTGATCTTTCTTAGAAATTTTACCAACTGGAAAAGTAACTGCATGGTCAGTAAAAAGTCCACGGTGCTTAATCCCTAAATCTAAAGAAATAATATCGCCCTCTTTTAAGATTCTATCTTTATGAGGAATACAATGCACTATTTCATTATTTAACGAAGTACAAAGCGAAGCTGGATATCCTTCCTTTACTCCTTCTGGTTTATAGCCTAAAAAAGCCGGTTCATCTCCACCGTCCACGATTAGTTTATAAGCATAATCATCAAGCTCTTGAGTTGAAACGCCTGGTCTAACTTTCTTTCCAACTTCTACTAAGACTGTAGCTAATCGTCGCCCCCCTTCTCTTATTATTTCTATCTCTTCTGGAGTTTTAATTATAACTGACATCTTTTTATCTTAAACCAAAAACTTTTGATATGCAAATCTTAATATATTTCTTTTTTATAACACTCTT
>CAYTHY010000017.1:0-10848 GCA_964437715.1 uncultured Candidatus Saccharibacteria bacterium | reverse complement strand
TGTAAATATAATAAAATCCGCGCGCATGGCAGAGCCCACGGGGGTGCTTGCATAAATGCAAGCACCCCCGTGGGCTCGCAGCTGCCTCGCCACCTGCCCCACCCTGCGCCGGCGAAGCCGGCGCAGGGTGGGGCTCCCTCGGCAAAAGTGCGCCCGAAACATTTTCATTTCCCAAAAAATTCCACGCATAAAAAAGAAAAATCTTGTAATAATAACAAAACAAATTCAGAGAGTTATATATATGTTGACATCATATGTGGTGTGAGATAATATAAAAATTGATTTCCAACACTAATATTAGTATACTTAAGGTATAGATTTATATTTATGACTAAAAAATCTAATCAAAAAAATATAGCCAATAAAATTGTGTCCAAACGCACACTAGATCAGAATATCACCGCGTTCAAAACTTATGATACCTATAAAAACCGCCGATATTATGGAGCGTGTGGAGTTTGCATCCGGCAAAAAATAAGCTTCAAATCAAACACCGGTTCGACACTTAATTTTGAAATTAATCGTTATGGAGCATATTCAACAACAACGCAAAAAATTTAAAACAGCACAAGATTGGAACGATTTTATCGGTCCATTACTTCAATCGGGTCAAGGAATAACCGGCAAGAGTTTGTTGGAACTTCGTAAAGCATGCTATATGGAGATTGAGAAACTGCGCGGACGCCCACTTTTAATTTACGCAACAAAATTTTTGGACGGTGTACCACGGGGCGTACCAAATCAAATTGACTTACCGGATGTTGATGGTTTTACCGATCTAATTAATTCTGTTGACGATAATTGTAAATATGAAGGGAATACCATCAACGTTTTTAAAGTATAAAAATATCTGTTTGGGCTTTGTTTTTGTGGTGTCTTTTATAGTTATTATTCTTATATTCCCGCAACTTTTCATTTTATTTGGAAAAACTTTAAACAAATACTCTAAAGGAATAACTGCACTGAGCGTTATTTTAGCTGTTATACTGGGCAGTTCTTGGTTAGATACATCAAAGAAAAAAATGAGGGGTAAGCTTGATTACGACATTGCAAGAAAATATTTAAAATCTGTGTTGAAACTAAGAGATGCTATAAAGATTGCAAGAAATCCATTTGTTCCAGTTGAAGAAATGCAGTGCGCTCTTGAAAAATATGGATTTAAAAGAGACGAGTACGAAAATAAAGAAAAGGTTAATCGTTCAGTATATTCATTGCGCTGGGACAAAGTACAAGAAACTTGGACTGATCTAGAAGCAATACTGCTCGAGGCGGAGATATCATGGGGAGATGAAGCTACAAAAATACAAAATGATCTAAATAAGCTTATTAAAAATTTAAGAAGTGCCATTTGGCTTTTCATAAATGATAGCGAAGCTATTAAAATAGGTGATAAAAATTATAAATTAATTTTTGGGACTTATGATGTAGATGATGATTTCTCAGTTAGAATTGACAATGAAATAGAGAGAATTAGAAATTTCTTGAAACGATATTTATAAAATAACCATGCAATATTCAGTTGTAAATTATAAAACAGTAAGAATTTGTAAATTGTCCAATGGAGCGGCGGAGAATTTATCTTTCTGGAAATGAATTATGGAAAAGGAAAAATCCAATAAAATTTCGATATATCTTATAAAAACGGGGTTTTCTCCTGATGATGTTTTGAAGAAGAGTAATTATGATCAAATAACTTTGAGAGGCGGAAATACTTTTTATTATGACAAGTCACATAGCTGCCAACCATCTTGGATTAGCGGTTTTTTTGGAAATAAACTGGATAATCTGGAGCTCTTTAACCAAAGCTCCAAGGGAGTTTATTTTATGAAAGTAGTTATTGAATCAAAAGAAAGATTTTTTGCTATACTTTTTGGATACGGACATTCAATGATTAGAAAGTATTATTGTGTAGATGATTTTGGCTTAAAAACTGTTCTGAACCTTGTTGATAGAAATAATATCCGGAAAATAGGGAAAAGGACTTTGTCATCAGAACCAAAAAATACGATTGAGCAACTTAGTAAAATAGGAAATATATCTGATTTTGGCATAGATATTGAACAAGACTTAATAGAAGAAATCACAGGCAAACCAAATGATATTTATTTTGGGGAAAATCTCGTTACAGGGAAAGTCGCATTTACCGCGTCTGTAAAAGTAAATAGTGATAATGTAAACGAATTTTTAGGGAAGTGTTTTGAATACTATAAAAAGGAAGACTATAAGAAAAATTTTGCCTTTATTGATCAAGTTAAAGAGATTAAGGACACGAAAGAATGGGACGAAAAGCTGATTGGAAAATTAAAAGGCAATAATGATGACAATGTAGATGTATGGATGGCTATACCGGAAATTATCGAGTGGGAAGATGTTGCAGGATTTTCTTATACAGGGGAAAAAGAAAATCTCGTTGATGATATAATTATTGAAGGTTTTAAAAATTCATTATCAGAAAAACAAAAAGATAGTTTAGGTCTTGATTTTCTTAAAAAGAATAAAGTTTATTGTTTTAGAAGTTCTTCCGACGAGGAATACGATAATTGGTCGTATTTCAAATGTTTCTACTGCGAGATAACACAGGATGATAGAAAAATCATACTGACAAACGGTAAATGGTATGAAATTGCCAAAGATTTTGTTGAAGAAGTAGAAAATAATTACAAAATAACCCTAAAAAATTCTTCCGAAATTACGCTTGCCGAATGTGAAGAAAAACAACACGAAAATAAATACAATGAAGCTTTGGCAAGTTCAATAAAAGGTATTTTGATGGATAGAAAAAATATTACTTACGGTGGCGGTTCAAGTTCTGTTGAGTTTTGCGATGTGTACGATACTGAAAATAAGGCATTTATTCATGTTAAAAATTACTACGGATCAAGCGCATTAAGTCATTTGTTTGCACAAGGACGAGTTTCAGGGCAATTGTTTCTTTCCGATTTAAAGTTTAGAAAAAAAGTTAAAGGTAAAGAAAACTCTTTACCATTTGATCCGGAAGAGAACCCAGACCCTAGTGATTATAAAATAATTTTTGGTATTATCAGTGAATCAGAAAATGATTTAAACCTCCCCTTTTTTAGCAAGGTGAATTTTAAGAATGAACGGAATTTACTGAACACTTTTGGTTTCAAGGATGTTTATTTGACTAAAATTAAACGGAAATAACTATATAATATTCATTACAAATTATGAAAAAAGATCTATTAAAACTACAAAATAATTATTTCACGGCTTCTGTCGAGAATGTAAAAGAGGCAAATTCTGCAATTTATAAAGCACAAGGATGGGTTTTAACTTTAGGGTTAGCGGAGCTAGCTTTTCTTGGAAGTCAGAAAGATCTTTCGTCTTGTATTGTAAAAATAGAAATCACTTTGCTGTTGCTAGCTTTTATATTATTTGTGATTGGAAGTATTGCCCAATATAAACATTTGCTCAAGAGTTCGCGATTTTATTTTTCATTATCTTCTAAGGTTTCAAGAGATATAGAGGCTAGTGGAACATCAGAAGCCAAAGAAATACCCAATGAATTTTTAGATAGATCAGATACAGATGTGTTAAAAACAAACAATGTGGCAAACTATCTTCTTTCCCTAAGCTTTACTTTAATAGGGATTAGCACGTTTCTAATTTGGTTTAGCTTAATTTTTTAATTATGCAATATTTAATTGTAAATTACAAAACAGTAAAAGAGAATTCTGGTTTTAGGATTGATGCGGAGTATTATCATCCTACAATTTCAGAACGTTTAAATTTGCTTGATAATAAACAAAACGATCTCTTAGAAAATTTAGTAAAATTTGTTGTTGCCCACATTTGGATCAACCGTTACTGTTGATAAATATGTCGAAGAATCTTAATATAGATATATCAGAAACAAAGACATAAACGACTTTATAATTGAAGATGATGATCCGGTCTTAATACCTAAAAATATTTATGAACCATCACGGCAGTTTCATATTCAAGAGAAAGATTTACTACTAACAGTTGTTGGTACACTCGGAAAGGTTGCAATTGCGCAAAATAAGGATATCAATTCTATTTTTAGTTGTAAAAGTACACTTTTAAAGCCTAAAACTGTGAATCCATATTATTTATTAACATATTTTGAATTCGTCAACAGGACATGCCGTTTTTAACATGTCCTTTAGGAATAGGTGGCTGTAAATATAATAAAACCCGCGCGCATGGCAGAGCCCACGGGGGTGCTTGCATAAATGCAAGCACCCCCGTGGGCTCGCAGCTGCCTCGCCACCTGCCCCACCCTGCGCCGGCGAAGCCGGCGCAGGGTGGGGCTCCCTCGGCAAAAGTGCGCCCGAAACATTTTCATTTCCCAAAAAATTCCACGCATAAAAAAGAAAAATCTTGTAATAATAACAAAACAAATTCGGGAAATTGTCCAGATGTTGACATCGCTCACCGAGGGGTAGACTATGAAGGCACCTCACCGCTAGTGCACCCGGGGGCGCTGATGGCTTACTCGGTTAATTAACTACATTAATATATGAATGGCTCTCAAACTTTTTTTCGTAAAGCGACTTTAGTTGCGACGTTTTCTATTATCACGGTCTTAGTGGGCGGGCTTTTTGTTTCTGTTCCGATGGCGCATGCGACGACCGCAACAATAAATCTAACTTCTCCAACCAGTAGTAATATAGATTGGAGTGGTACACACAATATCACGTGGACATACACAAATAGTGGTTCGACTGGTGGCCCTATTTCTATATTGCTATCTACTACCACCAATGGCAGTTATAACCAGTTAGTATCTGGTGTTGATGCTACAGAGACGTCTTATTCATGGTCTACAACAGGTATACCAGATGGAACAAAGAATAAAATTAAAGTTCTGGACCAGGCAACGAATGTGGAATATGCTTCAGTAAATTATTTCACTATAGACAACACCGCGCCTACATTCACAATAACCAGCAGTAACTTAGGTACGTCAGCAAATCCTGTACAAACAACGGGCAATATAAATGTAACGGTTGATGCTTCCGTGAGTGGAGTAAAAACCGGAACACTTTTGTACGGTTTCGATAGCACAGGCAGTGATTGCGCTAACGCTACTTACAATAGTAGTAATACATTCGCTTCGGAGAGCAACTTCACAATCACAGGCGATCACACAGATTATCTTTGTGTAGAAGCAACAGACAATGCCGGCAATACCGGATATAAACAAGTCGGACAGCTCAACACCGACAACACAGCCCCGACCATTTCAACGGTTACAGGTACTACGGTACAACTCACAGGAGCAACGCCTGCAAATGACACTATCGCGGTTGCTTTTAGCGAAGCGGTAAAGCCTGCTGGTAATGGAGCGTGGTCAAGTAGTGATTTTACTTTTAAGAGCTCTTCCGGAACAACGGTTGACTTAAGTGGTGCGGCCTTTGCGTATGATTCATCAACAAAAACACTCACAGTTACTCTTGATGGAGCGAATGCACACCTTGTAAATGGTAATACGGTAACAGTTACACCGAAAACGTCAACTGTAGAGGACTTGGCAGGCAACTTTCTTTCCACAACAGCAGTAACAAGCGCTATAATAAAAGGAGATACTATAAAACCAACTGTGGCACTAACATACACAAATAATGGACCTGTGAAAAATGGTGACACAGATACGATTACCGCGACCTTCAATGAAGTGATTGACGGTACTCCAAAGATTTCTATTGCAGTGCCGGGGACGGGTGATGTTTCGTCAGCAGCAATGTCCGGTTCAGGACTTGTGTGGACATATCCATGGACGGTGACAAAGGGAGGCACTGGTGGTACTGCCACCGTTTCAATTAACGCACAAGACCTAGCAGGAAATCAAAACGCAGTCGCAACTAGCAACACTATTGCTGTAGATAACACCGCCCCAACTATTACCTCTTACACATTAAATGGGAATAATACAGATTTGTATTTCAATCCTAAAAATACATCAGCGACAATCGTACTTACCGCAAGCGAACCAGTGGATTGGACTACTGTACGTATACAAAATGTTGCAAATTCAAGTAAATATAAAGATTTCGGTTCGACTGCAGTGCAAGATACAGCACAAATAATATGGAATGGCAAACTGTCAGATGGTACATCTGCCCCAGAAGGTGCATATGAGATTACTTACCATATTAAAGATCTTGCCGGTAACGAAACAAGCACTCTAGGAGGTACAGCTATTGCATCTCACAAAATTATTATTGATACCACCAATCCGACAATATCAATCAACTCTCCGGTGGCTAATCATGTTGTGCACAATACAAGTGGTGGTGTTAGTTTTGTATTTAGCGCTGCAGATACAAACTTGGATAAATGTGCTTATAAAATTGATTCTGGCTCGTATAATTCTCTAAGCTGTTCTTCTCCACAAACTCTTACACTAAAGGATGGTAGACAAACAGTAACGCTCAAGGCGACCGATAAGGCGGGGAATAGTAAAACGACCTCTGTAGACTTTGTAGTAGACACCGACGGAATTTTGACCGTTGCTGCCACTGGAGCAGACTTCACTACAATCCAAAGTGCAATTAATGCGGCTAAGCTTGCAAACTCAAAGGGGCAGGTGATTACTACGATTAATGTTGCAAAAGGGCAATATGGAAAAACAAATATAGATACACCAATTACAATTAATGGTGTAAGCGCGAGCATTAACCCAAACGGCGCTACACCACGTATTTCTGAATCAACCATTTCTGCATCTAATGGCGCTGCGGTAACCATAAATAGCAATGGTGTCACATTGAAAGGGTTTACAATTACTAGCTCTGGTGGGAATGGTGTTAAAATTAACTCAGGATTTGGAACAGAAAACTTCTCGTACAATATCTTTAGCAACATAACGAATTCAGATGGTCCCGTATATGGTATTTCCATTGGTGGCGCAACTGAAAGTGAGGGAATTAATATCAGCAACAATGCGTTTGATCATATCACCACTACTGTATCTACAAATTACATGACACCACAATATGCGATAGCGTATGGTATCTACACAAACAATAGCGCTGGTGCGGATCTTACCATCACCGACAACACATTCTCAAACCTTTCCGGTTTTGGAACTCACGCAATCGGTCTTGAGGGTCCTACGCCAAGCACGAGCATAACAGGAAACACTTTTAGCAGTCTTAGTGCTACGGCACCTGATAGCTATGGAAATGCCAAGTATGATAAGTTCGGCATTTTCTTCCAGAATAATCCAGACGGTGGAAGTGTAACGGTTCACGAGAATAAGTTCATTGGTAAAAAAGGAGACTTCGGTGGGGTTGCGGTATCTCCAAAAGATGACGGCAGTGCGGTTAGCTACACAGTTAGTGCTGAAAATAACTGGTGGGGTTCAGGAACTGGACCGTACAGTCCAGTTAGTTCTCAATCTCCATATAGTAGCCCTACTAAATATCCAAACCCTAACGGTCTCGGAGTATACGTCTCCCCAAATGTTGACTTCACGCCATACTATGTAAACCATACCGGCACAGGTGGAATCCTTTCAGATGTTCCAGTTAGCGATGTGTATGTAAATGGAGCTTACACTGATGGCGGTACTACGATGTCTTCTAGTCAATACTTCGGCTACAATGCATTCAAGACAATACAAAATGGTGTTGATGCAACGGCACTTTCAACCGGAGGTACCGTGCATGTTGCTAAAGGAACATACTCTGGAAACGTGACTATCAGCAAAGCGCTCACACTGGAGGGTCCAAATGCGACAATAAATCCAAATGATTCAAGCACTCCCCACGGAGATGAAGCAATTATTTCAGGAGCAAGTGCTGGAAATGTTGTTACTGTCGCAAGCGATGGTGTAACGATTGGTGGTTTTAAAATTACAAATAATGGAGAAGCCGGTACTGGAATTTATTCCGCAGACCACAGCGATCTAACGGTTGAAAATAATATTATAACCAACATTGGGAATAGTGGTAACGATAAAGTTGGTAGGGGAATTGAAGTGATATCTTCTGCAAACGCAGTTGATGGAGTTTCTATCAATGATAACAAAATAGATGACATTACTTCCGGATTGAGGACGGGGAAAAATAGCACGAGTGCCTCGGGTATTTCAATCGGTTGGAGTAATGGAAGCGAGGACATCACAAATCTTTCAATCTCTGATAATGTAATCTCTAATATTAATGCGAATACAACTGCTTGGACACCAAAGAGTGGTGGAGGTTGGGAATCAGCAAATAGAGGTTATGGTGCATACGGTATTTTGCTCAATCATACCACCCCGAATAATGGAGGAGGCAAAACGATCGGTGCACATATTGTGGACAATAAGATTAGTGACCTTACTGGTTACTGGGCGCACGGTATCGGTCTTGAAGGTGATACACCGGGCGCTGTGGTTACTGGTAACACAATAAGTGGATTGATTGGACATAAAAATGGTACGGATGCCGTTGCAGTTCACTTGGAAGATAACCCAAGTGCTGGAACAGTTAGAATTAACGACAATAAATTTAGCAATGTAAGTATCGGTGTGAATAGTGTTGGAGCAAGTGTCGGCGAAGTAGATGCAACAAACAACTGGTGGGGCGATGCGTCTGGTCCATTCAATGCACTGGCAAATCCTCATGGTACAGGATCAAAGGTTTATCCTTCCATTGCTGACGCTGTAGCAAACAGTTTGTTAACAAGCGTAGACTTCAACCCATTCTATAACAGCGACACGTTTACAAATACAAATCTTGTTTCGTCTGCACAGATTGCTTCGTTTGACTTGAGCTTCGGGACGAATCCTCAAACAGTCGGACAAAACTCAACTCTTACCGTAATGGCGAAAGACGCGGGTGGATACACCGTGGTGAATACAACACCACAAATAACACTCATCGGAGACAACGGTGCTTCATTCGGTAAAAACTTGCTAACACTTGGTAATCTCGGAGCAACAACCACTACGATTACCAGCCCTAACGTCGGCACGGTAAACGTTACCGCAACTGAGGTTGGTGGTTCAGCTGCCGGGACAGGAACGATTACATTTAGTGCAACTCCTACCGTAACGCCGACACTTACACTTACTGGCGATGCAATCGCATCACCGTACACGGTTGATCAGGCGGCAACGAGATTCGGTTCAGGGTTGCAGTTTAATTCCACCAACGCCTCAAGTGTTACGGTAAACGGAGCGAGTGCGAATATAGATTCCTCCGGACTAATTACCGCGGCGTCACTTACGGATGCTGTAACTCTCGGATTGCACTTGTACACTGTGAAAGTTACTTCCTCAACAGGAAATACAGTAGCCAAAACAGTGGGGTATCAGGTGAATGCAAATACTGTTACTCCTATAACACCAACCATCACACTGTATGGAGATGCAATTGCTTCTCCATACACGGCAACGGAAGCAGGGGCGCGCTTTGATAAAGGATTGCGATTCACATTGACTGGTGTGGCGAGTGTTACTATTAATGGTGTAAACGCAACCTTGGTTGGAGACGCAAGCAATGCTACAACAACTATTGCAAAATCAGATGCAACTACTATTGGACTTCACGTGTATAATGTTGTCGTCACTTCATCAACGGGCAACACGGCAAATGTTACAGTCGCGTATCAAGTAAATGCAAATCCTGTGATTGGAGCTCCTGTTATCTCAAGCATTCAGGCGATGAACATTGGTACCAGTACGGCTACTATTTGGTGGACAACAGACAAGAGCGCGACATCTCAGGTTGATTATGGAACCACATCGGGGTATGGCAAGGCGGAAGCGTCAAGCACTTCGGCTGTACACAAAGTTACACTTACCGAACTTACTCCAAATACCAGATATCACTTCCGTGTGATTTCAACTACTAATTCAAAAACGGCAACATCAGGTGATAACACATTCACTACGGTAGTGGATAACAGTACAGTAAAAAATGTAGTAGTAACAAATATCGCAGCAAGTAGCACCATGGCAATGGCAGATGGTAAGTTTAAAGATGGCTGGAGCTGGGTGTTTGACGTAACAGTGCCAACGAATGAAACGAAACTGTCTTTGAAATTCAAAGACTTCAAAACGAGTGATGGTGTAAATGTAATTCCAGCAGGTGGAAACATTCGTTTCTACAGTCCGCAGTCTTCTGATGCAAACAGTACAAGTACTGCGATGACAATAGACACAACAGAAGCATTCGCAGGACCAATCGACCTAAATACAGACATGCACCCTACGATCCCAGGAAGACAGATACAAGTTATGGTAGAAATGAAAGTGCCAACAGGTAGTGCAGATGGATTGTCGTATTCATCAGAGTATGCGTTTAAGTCAGAAGTTCCAACACCATAGTTAGTTAGAAAATATTATTATGAAATACATTCTTGCAATTATATTTTCTCTTGCACTTGCGACACCAGCATTTGCATCTACAACAGGTTGGCAACCAATAAGTACTAACCAAGGTTCAAATGCTGGTAGTGTAATCACTGGAACTGGTAATGTTTTGGTCATTGCTGAGCCAACAGCTAAACCTACAGGTGGCACATATCATGTAGCTCAGAGCGTGGCTTTGTCTGCTGTAGGCGCAACGTCTATTCACTATATGTTTAACAAAAATGTTTTAGTGCTGACGTGTAACAATGGTACGGTTTACGACTCAGCGAACCCTGTTCAGATTACTGTTTCCGGACTCTTGCGCGCTATCGCGTGTTACGGATCAAAATCTTCACAGGTATCTTCTTTCACGTATGTCATTGGCTCTAGTAATTCGTCATCTTCTGGGAATAATAGTGGTACCAATACCGGTGGCGGAGTGTACACTCCAATACCCACCACGACACCGCTCATTGGTGACATCAATGGTGACGGGGTGGTCAACATTCTGGACTTCA
>CAYTHY010000016.1:0-12099 GCA_964437715.1 uncultured Candidatus Saccharibacteria bacterium | reverse complement strand
CGGGTCTCTTTTTCCTGGTCCGTGGTGGTCAAATCTGATGGTCGTTGTTTTTCCATCTTCTTTAAGCTCCATCCAACTTCCACCAACATCAAAGAAAATACGAAGCCCCCCTCTCTCTTCTGTCAAATTCTTTTCTGAACCTCCTTTGGGGATTAAAGAAGTTATTGCTCCTTCTTCATAAATTTCCTCAAATGGTTTTTTATTAAAATCGTTTAATAAAAATAGCGCTGTTCGTGTGTCTATATCTTCCTGAAAAGTCAGTCCCTTCTCAAGCCCAGGTTCATAATTTTCTTTAGCGTGAATTACAATTTGGCTTATTTTGTTATCTCGCAATGCATCCGCAATTTTTTTTTCGAGAGTACCTTTCAAAAAATCCGAAATACCAAGTACCAGTTTGTTTACTGCTCTTTCTAATTTCGATTTTTTGGTATCTCTATATCTTTCCTCATAACCGTTGTGATTTCCAAATTTCTTTTCGTTTCTATAACCGTTGTGATTTCCAAACTTCTCCCCATTATTTCTTTTTGTTTGGATATGATTCTTTTCTGATTTTTCTGGAGCTTTATAGTTTTCCATCATTAAATCTATCTCAGCTGTATTTTCATTTACTTTTCTTTCTAATTCTTCTTGAGTCAGCTTATTTATATTTTCGATTTTAGCAAAATTTTCTCTAGGCATATTTATTAAAAATTATTTTTATAAACTAATAATACACGATTTTTATAATTCTTGTCTGAACTTTTTATATTATACCATATAAGACAACATAATGTCAAATTATGATATTTATTCTTTTTCCACTGCCTGTGGATTACTTTGTTGACTATGGTATTGATATAAGATACCCTTATTAGTAGGTAAATAATAAAAGTTACCTACATCTGATTTTCCGAAAAAGCTTTATTTTTAAGCACTTCTGGGTTGATTGTAACGATTATGTTGATATTATATAAACAATTACAGCTTTCGCTTTGGCGGTCGTAATGTAATTCTCAGAGAAAGGTGATACAACATAATTATTTTAAATTAGGCTTATTTTACTTAAAACAAAAGATTCTGACGATAATCCCTCTAAACAAGGGAGTCTCAAGATGAAAATAGCTTTATTGTATAGACCTTCTTCTTTCAAGGTTTATATATTTGTGTTTCTTTTTATTTTCTTAGCTGGCATGCCAATGATGGCTCATGCTAGTTTTTTCTCTATGATAACTGGTGTTTTTGGAGGAAAACAAGCTCAGGCTTCAGGAAAAGTTATTTCTTTGGCAGGTGGCGTTGTTCACAATTCTCAAAATGTTCCTATTCTTGAATCCTCAATTAATCCAAATGTAAAAAGTAAAGAAAATACAAAAAGTACACTGCCAGTCACAATTATAGGTAGTGATGCTCTCTTACCTAACGATGCCCTGATGGGTGTCGGTTTAGAAAATATTTCATCTGGTAAGATGACGGTTTATAAAGTCAAAAAAGGAGATACTCTTTCGGAGATAGCTGAGAAGTTTGATATCTCTGTTAACACTATTCGCTGGGCGAATAATATTTCTGGTCAGAAAATAAAAATAGGACAAAAATTAGATATTTTACCAGTAACCGGAATTAGGCATACCGTCAGAAGAGGTGATAATTTAATTAAAATTGCTAGACGATATGATGCAAAACTTAAAGATATTTTGGTTTTTAATGGTATCTCTGAAAAAGATATTTTGAAACAAGGAGAAATATTATACATACCAAATGGTATTATTAAGAAATCACGGTCACGATCAAGATCACACTCAAAGTCAGTAAGAAAATCTTTCTCTCTAAAAATGAGTAGAATTTATAAATCCAACAGGCAGGCCCCATTAGGATATTTTATAAGACCGGTTATTGGTCCCGTAACTTCTCCCTATGGACCGAGAAGAGGAGGTTTTCATTATGGAGTTGATATTGGAGCAAGAAGGGGTACCCCTGCCGTAGCTGCGGCCTCAGGGATAGTTACAACTACTGTAAAATATTGTATTGAAGGACGCATTCGTTGTGGTGGTGGTTATGGAAATTATATTATTATTCAGCACCCCAATGGAATGAAAACAAGATATGCTCACCTTAGTCGTGTCTTGGTTGGTGTTGGGGAGAAAGTGAAACAGGGACAATTAATTGCTAAGACGGGTAATACAGGTCACACAACTGGTCCGCACATACACTTTGAAGAAGAAAATAGTTATGGTTCAAAATTACGCCCACGATTTTAAAAAACTTTAGAAAATTAGAAAACTCTTGAAATATAATTTCAAGAGTTTTCTAATTTATGATATTTCTTGCTGGTAACATTTTTCGCAGTATATTATTTCAGGTCGGTCTGGAGAATAAGTAGTTTCAAATTCATTATTACACTCTTTTTTCATACAACTACGGTGCCAAAGTTTTAGTGGATTTCTGTTTTGTAACCTTTGATAATGACGGCAGTTTGAACACAACCGTGGTAACGGAATATTCATTTTCTTGTAAAATCTTAATTCATCTTTTGTAATTTTGAAAGCAGTTGAGCAATCATGATTACAATTAGCATTATGTAAACATTGAATTATCTCTTTAGTTATTGAATCATCAGTCTCTCTTATATCATCTGGTAAGTTGCTGGCATCTTTGGTTATTTCATAATTTTTATTTTCTTTTTCTTTCCAAATATATCCAGCTTTTTTTATTTCTTGTTCACTTAATGGTCTTAACTCATTAGCAACAGTTTCATTATAGGCAAAAGGAGAAATATCTTCTGGAAAAAATTCTCCGTATTTATATGTGGTACCAAAATTATTAACAAAAGGCATATCATTCATCTGTTTGATTATCTTTGGTACTAGTTCTTCATATTCTTCCTTCGTGTATTGTTTGTTTAATATAAAATATTGTTTATTCCGAAGTCCAACACAACCAAAAAGGTAAGAAGAATTATGACAATTGTATGAATATTCTATGTCATGACAACTAAAAATGAAACGTGAAAAAAATATTCGGTGACCAGGATAAACGGTTGAACTATCACAAAGTAGTTGGGATTTTAAACCAGAATGGTCCGAATCAAAAGAATTTGTTATTTTAGAATATATTAGCCAGAGATATTTAGAATCTTCAGCTCCATCAAAAACAGCGAAGCACTCGTGGCAATTTTTAGCTTGTTCCATATTGTCGCCAGTACTATTTATTGATCTTAAAACTCTTGCATATTTTCTAGGAAAATTTAAGGTAAATTCGTAGAAATCTTTTTTTGTTTTACTCATTGAGTTATAACTTCCCAGGTTTACTTCCTTTAATTTTTTTTGATATTCCTCTTTGCTAAGTTGTTTATTAAACCAGTGATAAGAACTGTTATTCAAATTTACACAGCCGAAACAGTTACTGCAGTTTTTACAGTTAAACAAAAAGGAACTGTCATAACACCCTTCGCAATATTGACTATATAATAAACTATAATTTTGTATTGAGTCAATTACTTCATAATTCAATTCACTTTTCGAAATACCATAACAATCCAAACACTCCTTGCTGTGAAAAATGAATGAAGAATACATAGTATCTTCATTAAAGTCTCCACCTATAACTAAATAACAATTTTTATTTCCCTCAGTAATACTACAATATTCACTATTCACAGCTTTACTATTAAAAAGTCCGATGTCTGGAACTACTTGCCAAAGCTCTTCCAGTTGGGAGAAAAAAGTTTTTGAAAAATTATATTCTTTGGCATAGTCAACTGCGTCCCAACTATCACCCCACCAAGCGTTATGACAAAAAACTTTTTGTTTTTTGTCTGGGGAAAATATTGAAAGCATTGATTCTCCGTGTCCCTTGGCATCGCAGGTTCTTTTATAAAGAGTTCTTTCATTTCTAAAACACATTCTCCTTATTAATCTACATTCTGAGCAAAAAGTAGGAAGTGGAATATTCAGATGAGAATAAAAATTTTCATCTTCGTTGAGAATAGCAAACTCTTTTTTGCATTTTTGACAAACTTCTTTTTTCATCTTTTTATATAATAATTATATATTATTTTCGATTATTTTTCTAGGAAAAAATTTATGAACTTTCTTGGGCTGAAGCTAAAAGATTAGATAAAGAAATTTAATCTTTTAGCCACTCCTTTTGAGTAATCCCTGATTGAGAAATTATACCTTTAAGTGTTCTTGTTTTTATTGATTTATTACCATGAAAAGGAATACATACATTCCTTAGTATTTTGTTTTGATATCCTGTGTAGTAGAAATGACTACCATTTGTATGGTTTAATTTAAATCCATTTTCTTTTAAAAAATTTTCAACTCTTTTAAATGTCCAATTGAAAAGTTTTTTTGTCATTATACCCTAGAAACACCATACATATTAACCACATATGGAGATTTTATTGGTTTAGAAGAGTTTAGTATTTTCCATAGTTTTTCATATTCAGGTTCGGATTTTTGATTTAATGAATAAAACCTAGAGCCTTTTATTTTTTTTGCAGATTCAATATACCCATCTACAGCTTGAAGAAGGTTAAAAAAGGCAAGTTTTGGATCATCACTGGATTCTACAATATTAAACTCAAGAGCTACCGCATACCAAACACCCTTATCTTTAAAGACTATATGTCTAAATGTTCCTTTTTTAGGTGTGTTCATGTTTAGTAATATAACATAATTATGATGAAAATAAAACTTAATTCTCTCTTGGTCTGTATTGGATGGCTTCGAGAATATGAGTTTGGGTTATATTTTCAGTTCCTTCTAAATCTGCAATAGTTCGGGCAAGTTTTATGATTCGATGATACGCCCTAGCAGAAAGTTGTAATTTTTCAGCGCTTTGATTTAACAACTTTTTTATATCTTCTTTCAGCGGTGCATAAATAAGTAAATCCTTTGCATTCATTTCACTATTAGTATTTATTTTTCGTCCTCCTTCTTTAGTCAATCTAAATCTTTTTCTTTGTATTTCACGAGCCCTTTCCACTCTCTCTTTAATAGAAATTGTTTTTTCTCCTTGAGATACATTGGCACTTAATTTTTCAAAATCAACTGCTCCGACATTTACCCAAATATCAATTCTATCAACAATCGGTCCAGATAATTTTCTTTTATAACGATCTAAATCTCCCTGTTTACAAGTGCAAGGTTTTTGTTTGCTCCCCTTATTCCCGCAAGGGCAAGGATTCATTGCTGCAATTAAAATAAAGTTTGATGGAAAAATTGCTGAACCTCTTGCTCTAGAAATTGAAACAAAATTATCTTCAAGTGGTTGGCGTAATGATTCAAGAACTCTTTTTTCAAACTCAGGGAATTCGTCTAAAAATAAAACACCTCGGTGAGCTAAAGTTACTTCTCCAGGTTTTGGAGTTGCTCCTCCCCCAATCATTGAAACATAGCTAGCTGTATGATGTGGTGCACGGAAGGGAGCTTCGGTTATGAGATTACTTTTAAGGGTTCCAACAATAGAATGAATCCCTGTAATTTCTAAAATATCATCCTTGCTTAATTCCGGAAGTATGTGAGAAAAAACTCTGGCAAGCATTGTTTTGCCTGTTCCTGGTGGTCCCGACATTGCAATATTGTGACCACCAGCGGCCGCAATTTCAAGACCTCTTTTAGCAGCTTCTTGCCCTCGGACATCTGAAAAATCAATGTTATTGATTTTTTTTTCATAAACAATTTTAGTTTTTGGTTGTGGAAATAATTTTTTTCTTTCTGTTTCAATCAAATTACCTTTTTTATCTTTCTTTGGAATATAAATATGGTCAATAACTTCTCTTAAGGTTTTAGCCCCATAAACAATAATACCTTCAACTAAGCTCGCTTCTTCTGCATTTTTAATTGGTAAAAAAATTTCTTTATATCCTAACCGTTTTGCTTCTTGAGTTAAAGGTAATGCTCCTTTGATTGGTTGTAATTCACCGTTGAGAGATAACTCTCCTAGAAAAATTCTTTCCTTGGGATTAAAATTTATTTCTTCAGCTGATAATAGATAAGCTAAGGCAATCGCTAAATCAAAATAAGGACCTTCTTTTTTCAGGTCAGCGGGCGACAATGATATTACTATTTTTTGGTTTTTATTCTTAGGTGAAGTGAACCCAGAATTTTTTAAAGCAGAGCTCATTCTATCTTTAGATTCTTCTACTGCCTTATCTGGAAGTCCAACTAAAGTAAAGGCATGCAAAGTTTTCTTTGTGATATCTATTTCAACTGTAACAATTTTTCCTTTTAGTAAATGAGTTTGAGCAGAATATACTCTTGCAAATGACATTTTTTAATTATAACTTAAAATAAAAAAAATCATAATATTTTTTGTAGATATTATGATTTTTAAAAAATTATTTTATTTTTTTAAACATGATTTACAGGTTTGAGCAGCCGGATTAGCCCCTAGTCTATCCTCTTCAATTTTTATCCCACATTTTTTACAGATGCCAAATTTATTATTTTTTATATTTTCTAAAGCCTCATTTATTTCTTCTAAACGAACCTCCAAAACATCTACCTTGCTTGCCCTCTCTTCAAAGTCTTCTGATCTTTCTGCAATATCTCCCTCATCTTGTACTTCTTGCGAATTCATTTCACTTTCTGGAACAGCTTTCCAGTCTCCTATTTTTTCATTAACAAGTTTACCAAATGAACCTAACTCATTTTCTAACACTGCTTTTTCTTTTTCTAATTTTTCTTTATATTTGTCTGTTTTCATAGTTTTAATAATAACATTAATTTTATAATTTAATAATTAATAATTTTATATAGGTTTAGTTTCTTGAACTAAAAGTCTAGTTATAATTTCTTTTATTGCATTTTGACTATCTGAAATAATTAGAGTATTTCTATCTGAAAAAAGATAAAAGAGTACACCTAGATTTTCTTTATTATATAAAACTCTAGCATCTTTATTTTTTATTATCATGTCTTGAAATGATTTATCTAAAAGCTCATTATTTTTTCCCTTAATATCAATGCGGAAAAAAGTAAATAAATCGTAGACTATTGTTTTTTCCCACTCAAGCATTCCAGCATAGGCCATATTGTAATCTTTGATTTTAATTATTAGGAAGAGGTGCGTTTTTTCGCCAGGATTTAAAGGGGTGTAAGTTCCCAACATATATTTATTGGAGAAAGATCTTACTAATGAGCTGGGGGCAGTTACTTTTAATAAGCTTAATAAATTATCTAGTGGTAGGGGTTTAGATATATTATCTGTTTTTTTAATTAATAGTATTTCCTTGATTGATTCTGTACTTCCTCTTTTTATTATTTCTGGATTAATTAAATTAGAAAGATCGTTTTTGTCTGTCACATTGGTAACATTAACAACTACCTTCTTGTCGTAGGAAATTGGAGTTTTAGCAATTTGTATAATTTGGTGTGGTTGATTTTTTTCTTTTGTTTTTTGAATTAAAAGATAGGAAACAACAACTGCTGAAATAATTATAATAATTCCACCGATGATGAAAAAAATTTTACTTTTATGAGACTTTTCTTCTTCGCGATAATAAACTCCACCGTCTTTACTTTTATGTTCGGCAGAAGCAATTTTAACTACAGACATTTCTTTATCACGAACGACATCGGCCATATCTGACATATAAGTCTGAATAGTTTCTAGCTTTTCCCCATTCGTATTGAGTTGTTTTTTTTCTTCCTCCATCTTTGTTTTTATTGTTTCGTTTTATTCCTGTTTTTTAAAGAAAGTATTGTCGGCTTCTTTAATAGAGAAACTCAGACGACCCTTTTCGTCATTTTTAATTATTTTAATTGGAACGATATCTCCTTCTTTAAGCATATCAGAAACTTTCTCAACACGGAATGGGGCAATTTCAGAAATGTGGACAAGTCCCTCAGTATCACGTCCGATGCGAACAAAAGCTCCAAAATCCATAATTTTTACAACTGTAGCTTGAGCCGTATCACCTACCTTATATTCATGAGTCATTTCTTCTATTATTTTTACAGCTTTTTCGGCACCACCATTCTTCCCTGTTACAAAAACGGTTCCATCTTCCTCTATCGTAATTTCAGTTTCGGTTTCTTCTCGAATTTCGTTTATGGTTTTTCCGCTAGGTCCAATAATTAATCCAATTTGATCTTTTTTGACTTTTGTCGTTAATATTTTAGGAGCATTAGGAGATATGTTTTCTCGGGGGGCAGAAATTTCTTTAGTTATTGTTTCAAGTATTTCTTGACGAGCCTGACGAGCTTGAAGGAGTGCTTCTTTCAAAATTTTACTTGGGACTCCTCCAACTTTTATATCAAGTTGAATTGCCGTGATGCCATCTTTTGTCCCAGCAACTTTGAAATCCATATCGCCATAGTGATCTTCTGGCCCTTGAATATCAGAAAGAAGAACATATTTATTTTCATCTTTTTCATCGGTCATTAAACCAATTGAAATTCCAGCTACTGGGGTTTTAATAGGAACACCCCCGTCCATAAGAGCGGTGCTTAAGGCACAAATTGAAGCTTGTGAAGTTGAGCCATTGGATGCGGTAGATTCAGAGACGACTCGGATTGTGTAAGGAAATAAAAGTATATCAGGTAAAACAGGAATAAGGGCTTTCTCGGCTAAATACCCATGTCCTAATTCTCGACGATTAGTCATTCCGACTCTTCCTGTTTCTCCAGCAGAATATGGAGGAAAATTATAGTGATGCATGAAACGCCTTTTGTATGACGATTCCATACTATCAACTTTTTGTTTCGATTCTGGTCCACCTAAGGTTAAAACAGAAAGAACATGAGTTTCACCACGATAAAATATTCCAGAACCATGTAACACATCAGAAATACCTCCTGCTTTTACGTACAGGCTTCTAATTTCATCTAACTTTCGTCCATCGGCGCGAATATTTTCTTCTAAAGCTTTTTTGTGAAACTCTTTATCTAAATAATTATGTAGATAGTCTTCTGCTACATTTTTTTCTAATGGATCTTTGTCCTCATATTTTTCATCTATGATTTTTCCCCAAAGTGTTTCTGCTTCATGTGTAACTTCTTTGCTTTTATCACTAAAAAGATTTTTATCTAATAGTGTTTCTATTTTTTCTTTGAAGAGGGAAACTATTTCAGCTGGAATTTCTGGGATTGGGATAATTATTTTTTCTTTACCTAGTTCTACTCTTAACATTTTTTGGAATTCTTCCCATTTTGAAATTTCTTCTACAGCTAAATCAAAATAACTCCCCATGTCTTCTTCTTTTGTTTCAAAAGCCATAGACTCAATCATATTGATAGTTTTATCTTTACCGCAAACAAGTAAGTCCAAAGCATAAACTGGTTCGTTTTCTGTTGGGATATAATTATTCACTTGTACTTTGTCGTCGCCAATTGTTTTACTTATGTGAACTGCTCCAACAGGTCCCTTCCACGGAATATCTGAGATATGTAAAGCAATGGAGACAGCATTGATTCCAAGGACTTTTGGATCGGCTTTTCCAACTGCCAAAATAGTTATTATTACTTGAACAGCATTTTTAATTCGTTGATCAAAAAGTGGACGAATTGTTCTATCTGTCATACGAGCTGATAAAAAAGCTTGGTCAGTTGGTCTAGCCTCACGATGATTAAATTGGCTACCAAGAATTTTTCCTGCTGCGTAAAATTTTTCTAAATATTCAACTGTTAAATTAAAAAATCCTGGATTTCTTTTTCCGTCCTTAGAAATAACTGCTGTTGCCATAACCACAGTTCCTTCTGATTTAAGAATAATAGAACCGTTTGCCTGGTTCGCTAAATCGCTAAACATGGCCGTAATTTTCTTACCGCCAATTTCTACACTGTATTCTTTACTATGCATATTTTTTTATTAAGCTAATCTCCAGACTCTAGTTTTGAAACATAAATGCTTCAACTCTAATTGTCTAGAGACTAACAAATTATTTTATAATAATAGAAATTATAATAGCACAAAAGACCTTTATTGACAAGGATATTTTTTTATCTTATTAAATATTTCTGTTTGTTTTCTGAGAGGTCGAGAAAATCGTCAGCAGCTTCTTTTAATTTTGCAGATGTAGATTTACCAAAAGAGACAACCTCAACTTGAACCATTGAATGAGATTGTAAGTATTCAACTAGCGGAACAAAATCCCCGTCTCCGGCGACAAGAATAACTGCGTCTAATTTTGGTGCCATTTTAATAGCATCAACGGCGATACCAACATCCCAATCACCCTTTTTCATTCCACCTGAGAAAACTTGTAGGTCTTTTGTTTTAGCTTCTATCCCAAGTTTTGTTAAAGCATTAAAAAAGTTTTTTTCATCACCTCCTTCTGAGGTTATGACATAGGCAATACAACGGACAAGTTTTCGTCCAGCTAGGGATTCTTTAATAACCGATCCAAAGTTTACTTTTCTTTTATATAAATTTTTAGCACTATGATATAGATTTGCTGTATCTATAAAAATTCCTACTCTTTGTTCTTTGTGTTTTATTATACTCATAATATTTATAATACTACTTTTATTTTATTTTACTAATAACAAAATATTCTGGCTTAGCCAGAATATTTTGTTAACCTTTTATTTTTTTAAGTTCAGACGAATAACGATTGGTATCTGTTCTTTCTAGATACTTAAGATGTTTTCGGCGATCAGCAACCATTTTAATTAGACCACGCCTTGAGTGATTATCTTTTTTATTAGATTTAAGATGGTTTGCCAGTTCATCAATTTTTTTACTTAAAATTGCGATTTGTACTTCTGGACTCCCTGTATCTTTGTCGTGAAGTTGGCTTTTCTTTATTACATTTTTCTTTACTTTTGTTGTTAACATGACTGCAATATATTAGCACAAAACATAACTAAATGCAAATATTATTATTTATAGTAAAGACAAGAAATATCTTGTTTTGCGACATTAGATAAGAAAGATGATATAATATAAAGGTGACAAACGAATTAGAACAACTCAAAAGAGAGTTTTTAGAACACGTAGAAATTGAAAAAGGCAATAGTCTAAAAACGGTTAATAATTATAATTATTATCTTAGTCGTTTTTTTAAGTTTGCAAAAATTGAGAAAGCAAAAGACATTACCGATGATAAGATTCGTGAATTTCGGCTCTATCTTAATCGTCAACCTGGAGCTAGGGCTCACGGACAAAAAACAAATACTTTAAAAAAAAATACTCAAAATTATCATTTGATTGCCCTCCGTTCCTTCCTTAAATATTTAATGAAGAGAGAAATTAAAGCTCTTCCCCCAGATAGAATAGAGCTAGCCAAAATAAAAGAACGCTCTTTAGATTTAATTTCTACGGAAGAATTAAAACGTTTATTGGAAGCCCCGATGCAAATTTTGAAGAAATTGGATTTTAAGAATCCTAAGAATCTGATTTCTAAGAGATTAAAAACTTTGCGAGATAAGGCTATTCTTGAATTATTATTTTCAACAGGTCTTCGTTTGTCTGAACTGTCTTCACTTGATAGAGATATTGATTTATCAAAAGACGAGCTCTCGGTTCGAGGAAAAGGCGAAAAAATAAGGGTTGTTTTTATTTCTGATTCTGCCAAAGACGCCATCCAAGAATATTTAAAGTCGCGTAAAGATTTAGATGAACCACTTTTTGTTCAATATTCTAGAAATGGAAGTAATTCAAACCGTCTTACTCCTCGCTCTATAGAACGCATAGTTAAATATTATGCTTTAGCCGCTGGTATTTCAAAAAAAGTAACTCCCCATGTTATTCGTCACTCATTCGCTACTGATTTACTTTCAAATGGAGCTGATATTCGTTCTGTTCAAATGATGTTAGGGCACGCAAACATTGCTACTACTCAAATATATACTCACATCACTGATCGTCAATTAAAAGATATTCATAAAAAATATCATAGTAAATAAAATTATCAAAAATAAGATCTTTAATAAAATAAATTAGATTGTTTTTAATAAAAAATATGCTAATATAAATAAGTGTTTTTCGGGGTGTAGTGTAACGGCTAACATTCCTGTTTTGGGAACAGGCGACTCCGGGTTCGAATCCCGGCACCCCGACTATTAAGGTAATAAATATTTATTACCTTGAGTGTTATTTCTTTGCGGGGTTAGTTAAATGGTATAACTCTAGTTTTCCAAACTAGTGTCAGGGGTTCGATTCCCCTACTCCGCACAA
>CAYTHY010000015.1:0-12618 GCA_964437715.1 uncultured Candidatus Saccharibacteria bacterium | reverse complement strand
AACTATATCTGCAACATCATGTTCAATTCCCGTAGGAGCAAGTACTTGTACTACTTTCGTGACTTGGCTAACACAAAACTTAACAAAAGCCCCTACTGCAGTTACTAGAAATAATCCCGACGGAACGGTAGTTTCAACTGGAACTTCAGGAACTAATTTCCCCAATATAGTTAATCATGGTCTCAGCGATTATTTCTTATACCACAATGGTGTTATTCTTGGTCAATCTTCTATCAATGCAACTTGTGTTACGGGAACTGTTTGGAATAATGGATGTAAAGCAATTACTATTAATATTACGGCAGATACTAACCCTGTAATATATAATGGTTCCACTCTTATCAAATGGACATCAACTAACGCTACAAATTGTGTCCTTTCTGGTGGTGGAATATCCGGAACGGGTACTTCAAATACGATAGGTGTTTCTACTGGCGCATTAACTTCTGGCCAAACATATATAGTTTCATGTATTGGAAAAAATGGAACCAAAAATAATAAATCTATAACAGTTAACGTCGGGAATACTCTTATCCCCACCGGAACTATATCTGCAACATCATGTTCAATTCCCGTAGGAGCAAGTACTTGTACTACTTTCGTGACTTGGCTAACACAAAACTTAACAAAAGCCCCTACTGCAGTTACTAGAAATAATCCCGACGGAACGGTAGTTTCAACTGGAACTTCAGGAACTAATTTCCCCAATATAGTTAATCATGGTCTCAGCGATTATTTCTTATACCACAATGGTGTTATTCTTGGTCAATCTTCTATCAATGCAACTTGTGTTACGGGGAGTACTTGGCAGGGAAATTCTTGTAAAAAGAATAATTCTGTTTCAGTTAATCTTATTACTCCAACAGGACAAACAGGACAGAGTATTCCTATTGGTGGAACAGCTCAAATAATTTGGAGATCTCAAAATACCACCTCTTGTTCAAGCCCGAATTTTAATACAGGTGGAACTACGGCGGGAAGTGTTAGTGTTTCCCCTTTGTCTACAAAACTTTATACGATTACTTGTACTGGAAAAAATACAACAGTTCAAAATTCTATTTTAATTACGGTTACGAATAAAATATTTAAGAGAGATTCAATAAGTGTCTTTTTATATGCAAATCCAAGTCAAATTATTCCAGGTGAACCATCTGATTTAATGTGGAGTACTGGTATTACTGGAGCAAAGTGTTCTGTCGCGAACCCTGACAAGATGGGATCATATTTATTACAAAGCGGTGGAGCAAATGGAAAAATAACTGTTCGTCCTTCAAGAACAACCAATTATACTATTTCGTGTATTAATGGGAACAGTTTACCTGCAACTTCATCAGTAAAAATTAAAGTAAAAAGTTTTAAGCCAATATATATAGAAAAATAGAATTAATACAAAACCTATCACAACTATAAGTTGTGATAGGTTTTGTATTTGACTTTATTTTTATATTTGCTAGTATAAAGGTCAACTTAAATTTATTAATAATTTATGTTGGTAGTTAGAATAGAGTATCAATTATTATCTACTCTGTTATGATTATCAACCAATAATAAATATGGTAGAAGAATTTAACAGAGATAAGCCCCACGTAAATGTGGGAACTATTGGTCACGTCGATCACGGCAAAACTACATTAACAGCCGCTATTTTAGAAGTACTTTCACGACAAGGTGAAGGTTATGGAGCAAAAATTAAAGACGTTAGTCAAATTGACTCGGCTCCTGAAGAAAAAGCTAGAGGCATTACAATTGCTTTATCTCATAATGAGTATTGGACTCCAACACGTCACTACGCTCATATTGATGCGCCAGGACATGCTGACTATATTAAGAACATGATTACAGGAGCTGCCCAAATGGACGGTGCTATTCTTGTTGTTGCTGCTACTGATGGAGCAATGCCTCAGACTCGTGAACACGTTCTTCTTGCAAAACAAGTTAACGTTCCTAAAATGATTGTTTTCTTAAATAAGTGCGACATGGTTGATGATAAAGATATGATTGATCTTGTAGAAGAAGAAATTCGTGAACTTCTTACAAAACAAGGATATGATGGTGCAAACGCTCCAGTTATTCGTGGTTCTGCTCTTAAAGCACTTGAATCAAAAGATAATAATGACGAATCAGCTAAAAGTATTCTTGAATTAGTAAATGCTCTTGATACTTATATTCCGGTTCCAGAAAGAGACACAACAAAACCATTTTTAATGCCGATTGAAGATATTTTCTCAATTGAAGGCCGTGGAACAGTTGTGACTGGTAAAATTGAGCGCGGTATCATTAAGCTTGGTGAAGAAGTTGAAATTGTTGGTATCAAAGATACTACAAAAACAACAGTAACTGGTATTGAAATGTTTAATAAGAACTTAAAAGAAGGAATGGCTGGAGATAATGCTGGAGTTCTTATTAGAGGTATTAAAAAAGAAGATGTTCATCGTGGACAAGTTCTTGTAAAACCTGGAACAGTTACCCCTCATTCAGAATTTGAATGTGAGGTTTATGTCTTGAAAAAAGAAGAAGGTGGTCGTCACACTCCATTTTTCAATGGCTACAAACCTCAATTTTATATCCGTACTACCGATGTAACAGGTGAATCTACTCTTCCAAAAGGAGTAGAGATGGTTATGCCGGGAGATACAGTTAAACTTATTGTTAAGTTAGTAACTCCGGTTGCTCTTGAAGAACAAATGCACTTCGCTATTCGTGAAGGTGGTAAAACTGTTGGAGCTGGAGTCGTTACAAAGATCATTAAATAAATTAGTTTTTAATCAGCCCTTTATTGCAATAAACGTATGGTAACAAAGAAAAAACCACTAACAAGTGGAACAAAAGTAAAGAAAGAAAAAGAGAATATTGTCGTCAAGCTTCGCATTAGAGTTAGAGCTTACGAAAATAAAATTCTTGATACATCTGTAAAGCAAATTATTGATACAGCTTTGCGTTATGATGCGAAAATAATTGGGCCGATTCCTCTTCCGACCGAAATTAAGAAATATACTGTAAATAGAGCATCATTTGTTTTTAAAGATTCTCGTGAACAATTTGAAATTAGAATTCACAAACGCGTTATTGATATTTTGAATCCTAATCAAAAAACAATTGAAGCACTTACAAATTTATCTTTACCGTCTGGGGTTGATATTGATGTAAAGATGATGTAGTTAAATGAACTTAGAAAATAAATATTGGATATTGACTAAGGCTTAAGATTAAAGTCAATGTTTACATATTACTTATTATGAAATTTATTCTTGGAAAAAAACAGCATATGATGCAGTGCTTTGGCGAAAACGGTCAGGTTATTCCTGTCACAGTTATTTCAGCTGGACCGTTAATAGTAACTCAAGTGAAAAATCCTAATGTTGATGGATATACCGCCGTTCAAGTAGCTTTTGAAGAACAAAAAGCTAGCCGAGCAACAAAATCTCATCTCGGACATATTAAAACTTTGTCATCTTCTGGTGATAATAAAAGTGAAGCTTTTAAACACCTTCGTGAGTTTCGTGATATAGAAAAAGTTGCTAAAGGAGATAGAATTACAGTTTCGGTTTTCTCCGAAGGAGACATCGTTACCGTTTCTGGAGTTTCAAAAGGAAAAGGTTTTCAAGGAGTAGTTAAGCGTCACGGATTTCATGGAGGACCACGAACTCACGGACAGAAACACTCAGAAAGAGAAGCAGGTTCTATTGGAGCTACTGGACCTCAAAAAGTTTTGAAAGGAACCAGAATGCCTGGTCGCATGGGAGGTGATAGAATAACTGTCAAAAACTTAGAGGTTGTTGGTGTTGATAAAGAAAATAATGAATTATTAATTAAAGGTGCAATCCCAGGGCGACGCGGAACACTAGTAGAAATTATTGGCTAAATATGGAAACACAAGTATACAATCAAAAAGGTAAATCCATTGGTAAATTAAATCTTCCAGAAGCTATTTTTGGTGTACACTGGAATGGAGATTTAGTTCATCAAGTAGTAACTGGTATGCAAGCGAATGCTCGTACTCCAGTTGCTCATACAAAGGATAGAGGAGAAGTTAGAGGTGGTGGTAAAAAACCCTGGAGACAAAAAGGAACTGGACGAGCTAGACACGGTTCATCTCGTTCTCCTATTTGGGCAGGAGGAGGAGTTACTCATGGTCCACGGAACGAAAAAGATTATAGTAAAAAAATAAATAAAAAAATGAAGGTTAAAGCCTTATATACTGTTCTTTCTGAAAAGTTTCGTGAAGGAAGAATTATTTTTCTTGAAGAATTAGACCTTAAAAATATTAAAACCAAAGATGCAGTAGAAATTATTAAGAACTTAAGTACAATTCCAGGTTTTGAAAAGATTACAGGAGGAAAGAGAACAAATACATATATAACTGTTCCCGCCAAAAAAGATGTTCTGAAAAAAAGTTTTGCCAATATAAAAACTGTTAAGCTTGACGAAGTTCGCAACATTAATCCCGTTGATTTACTTTCTTGTCGATATACCATTATTTCGTTTCCAACAGAAAGCATTGCTTTTCTTGGAGGGAAAATAGAAAAGACAATTAAGAATTAATAATTACAAATTTGATAATTTATGAAAGCAGAAATAAAAAATAAAGATGAAAAAAAGAAAGTAAAGACACATCCTCTCATAAAAGGTATGCGTATTACTGAAAAATCTTCTCTAGCAGCGGATAAAGGGAGATATACTTTTAATGTAGAAAATTCGGCTAATAAAAATGAAATCAAGAAAGCAATTAAATTACTTTATAAAGTTGAACCGATAAAAGTAACGATTACTAAAATTGCGAAGAAAACGGTTGTTCGCCGTGGAAAAATTGGAGTCAAAAGTGGAGGTAAAAAAGCGGTCGTTCATTTAAAAAAAGGAGATAAAATAGAATTCGTTTAGAAAATTTATGAAGAAATATAAACCAACAAGTCCATCAAAGCGTCACCAAACAACTGTTTCATACCGGGGTGTTTTAACTGAAAGTGAACCCCAAAAATCTTTGACCCATGGTTTTAAAAGATCAGTTGGTCGTAATAACCAAGGTCGCATAACTACTCGCCATAAAGGTGGTGGACATAAGCGTCTTTATCGAGAAGTAGATTTTAAATACAACAAACATGATATTTCTGCGAAGATTACTTCAATTGAATATGATCCAAATCGCAATGCTTTTATCGGTCTAGCTGTTTACGCTGACGGAGAAAAGCGTTATGTTATTATTCCTAAATTAGTTAAAGTAGGTGACAAGTTTATTGTTGGGGAAAAAGCTCCACTAACAGTTGCTAATCGTTTGCCTCTTAAATTAATTCCTGTTGGAACTTTTGTTTATAATGTTGAAATTAAACCAGAAAACGGAAGTAAACTTGCTCGTTCAGCTGGAACTTATGTTCAAGTAGTTGCTAATGATAATGGCTATACTAATCTTAAGATGCCCTCATCTGAAATTAGAAAAGTTAGCGAGAATTGTTATGCTTGTATTGGAGAAGTTTCAAACTCTGAATATAAACTTCAAAATCTTGGTAAAGCCGGGCGTTCTCGTTGGAAAGGTATTAGGCCTACTGTTCGTGGTAGCGCGATGAATCCAGTTGACCACCCATATGGTGGAGGTGAAGGTAGGCAAGGACGAGGTTTGCGTCGAGCTAAAACAAAATGGGGTAAGCCATCAGGTAAAGGACAAAAAACTCGTAAATCTAAAAAATATTCAAATAAACTTATTGTTTCTCGCCGAAAAGTCGGAAAGAAAAGGAGATAAAATATAATATTTAAAAATAAAAACCACTTTAATTTCTATTTTAGTGGTTTTTATTTTTTAGATAGGTATACTTATTATATGGATAAAAAATTATCGGAGAAGAAAAGGTTTTCTTTAATAGCTAGACTTAGAAGTGCAAATCATGCTTGGCGTGGAATAGGTATAGTTTTTAGAACGACGCATAATTTTTGGGGAGAATTAGTTTTAGGTATTCTTGTAATATACTTAGGCTTTATGTTAGAAATTTCAGAAACGGATTGGGCTATATTAGTATTAGCGATAGGTTTTGTCTTAGTATCAGAAATTATCAATACATCTTTTGAGGTGGATATTGATTTAACTAGTCCGACTTATCATCCTTATGCTCGTGACGCTAAAGATATAGCAGCTGGAGGTGTTTTGTTTTCTATAATTATTGCTTGTGTTGTTGGCCTAATAATCTTTTTACCGAAAATTTTAATATTGCTATAAATATATTTATTGAATTGTGAGGTCTTACCTTACAAATTAAGATGGAATTATATAGAAAGTTGACTTTATTATTCAAAAGTATATACTTTTGAATATGGATACAACAATTTTAATCAAAACTAAAAAAGATATAAAATTACAGGCACAGGAATTAGCTAAAGATCTTGGCCTTTCTTTAGCCGATGTTGTTAATGCTTCTCTCCGACAATTTATAATAAACCAAGGAATAACCATTTCTAAAATACCTACCGAAAGTCTAGATTCTTATCTTAATAAAGAAGAAATCATCTCCGCTTATCAAAAATCACTTAAGGAATTTTAAGAACTATGGTTATTTTAAAAACCAAGAATTATAAGAAAAATGTTAGTTCTTTGTTAAAAAAAGATCAAATTTTATTATCTAAACAAGAAAAAATTTTATTAAAAAATATTTTTAATTCTAAGCTTCATACTAAGAAACTAAAGGGTTTTCCCAATGAACATGTTTATTCCTTTAGAATTACTCGTTCATACCGTGGTATTTTTCGTTTGGTTGATAATAGAGATATTATTTTATTTGCAATCGGACACCGTAAGGATATTTATAAATCTTTATAAATATCCTAAGTTGACTTTATTTTTATATTTGCTAGTATAGGGGCTACGGCTCAAGTTGAGCTTATTTATTATGACAAGATCACTTAAAAAAGGTCCATATGTTGATGAAAGGCTTTTGAAAAAAATTGCCGGCAAAAAACCAATGGAAACAGGAGTAATTAAAACTTGGTCACGAGCCTGTGTTATTTCTCCAGAAATGGTTGGTTTTACATTTGGTGTCCATAATGGGAAACAACACATAGAAGTTCTAGCTAGCGAAGATATGGTGGGACATAGATTAGGTGAATTTTCTCTTACTCGTAAGTTTAATAAACATGGAGGTAAGATGCAGAAAGAGCTTGAATTAAAGAAGAAAGAAGCTGAAATCTCAGCTTCAAAAGCCGCTAAAACTTCCAGCGGTACAAAAAAATAAATTAAGTTATATTTATGAAAGCATTTTTAAAAAATTACAGACAGTCTCCTCGTAAAGTTAGACTTGTGGCGGGACTTATTAAAGGCAAAAGGGTTGCCGAAGCTTTTGTTTATTTGAAAGCATTACCCAAAAGAGCTTCTCTACCCATTCAAAAACTTTTATCCTCAGCTGTAGCCAACGCTAAACAAACTGGAATTTCCGAAGATAATCTTTTTATAGAAAATCTTACTATTAATAAAGGAGTTGTTCTAAAAAGAAGTAGACCACGAGCACGAGGAAGTGCTTCGCGTATAAATAAAAGAACAAGTCATATCCAGTTGAATCTTATTGAAAAAATTATAGCTGAAAAAGAAATTATTAAAAAAGAAACACAACCTAAAGAAAAAAATTAATTTAATTTTATGTCAAAAATAGTTCATCCATATGCACATAGATTAGTAATACTACGAGATTGGAAATCACGCTGGTTTGCTGATAAAAAATATAAAAATCTTTTAGAGAGCGATGTTGTTATTCGTGAATTTTTAGAAAAAAAGCTTCGTGGTTTTTATCTTTCGCGTGTTGAAATTGAACGCAATGTTAAATCAACAAAAGTAATGGTCTACACTTCCCGTCCAGGAATGATTATTGGACGTTCTGGTGAAGGTGCCACAAAACTTAAAAATGAATTAATGGCTAGAATGAGAAAGCGAAAGCTAGTAATTCCTGAAGATTTTAAATTAGATATAGTTGAAGTTACAAACCCAGATGCCGACGCCGCTATTGTTGCTTATTCTATTGCTGAAGGATTAGAGAAACGCCTTCCTTATCGTCGAGTAATTAAACAAGCAATTGAAAAAGTTATATCAGCACATGGAGTAAAAGGAGCAAGAATATATTTAGGAGGTCGCTTAAACGGAGCTGAAATTGCTAGAAGCGAGCAAGTTAAAAGAGGTTCTATTCCTTTGCAGACATTTAGAGCTGATGTAGATTTTGCTCGCGAAAAAGCTCATATGACATATGGAGTTATTGGTATTAAGGTTTGGATATACCGTGGAGAAGTTTTTGAAGACAAAAAGTAATTTAAATATTTATTATGTTAACACCTAAAAAAGTAAAATTTAGAAAATGGCAAACAGGCCGAAAAGATATGTCTAAGGTTACTCCCGCTACTCGGGGAGTTACAGTTTCTTTTGGCTCTTTTGGTTTGAAAGCTACTAGTGGTGGGCGAGTTAGAGCTAATCAAATAGAGGCTGCTCGTAAAGTTACTTCAAGAACTATTGGAAAAATCGGGCGGATGTGGATTAGAATTTTTCCAGATAGACCTTTTACCTCTAAACCTGCTGAAGTTGGAATGGGTAAAGGTAAAGGAGACCCGCATGGTTACTGCTTAGATGTTCGCCCAGGAAGAATATTATTTGAAGTAGATGGCGTCGCTCCAGAAGTTGCGAAAGAAGCTCTTCGTAAAGCTGGAACAAAATTACCACTAACTACACGTATTGTCGCACGATAAAAATATGGAAAAAGAAATTAAAAAATCAAAGAAAGTTCTTAAGGGGGTAGTTCTCTCAAATAAAATGGATAAAACCGTGATAGTTAAAGTTACTCGTTTTGTTGAGCACCCGAAATATGGAAAAAGAATAAAAAAGATTAAGAAGTATAAAGTGCACGATGAGAATAATGAAAAGAATGTTGGTGATAAGGTCGAGATAGAAGAAACGAAACCCTTATCAAAAGATAAACACTTTAAGGTAATTTAAATTAATAATTAGAATTTAATTAATATGATTCAAGATGGAACAGTTGTAAAAATTACAGATAATGCTGGTGGTAAAATCGGCAAAGTTTTCAAAGTGCTTGGTGCCTCAAAGCGCAGATATGCAAGTCTTGGTGATCAAGTTGTTATTTCTGTGAAAGTTGCTGAACCTCGTAAAATAGTTAAGAAGAAAGATATTCATCATGCTGTTGTCGTTAGGACGGTTAAAGCTTATCGCCGAAAAGATGGATCATATATTAGTTTTGATGATAATGCCGTTGTTATTTTAGAAAAGGACAAGCTAGATCCTAAGGGTGGTCGTGTTTTTGGACCAATTCCGCGTGAATTAGCGGAAAAAGGTTACAAGAAAATAGTGTCATTAGCACAGGAGGTGATTTAGAAAAATAATAAAGGGTGGAAGATTTTTATAATCACAAACCTCTTAAAAATTAGTTATGAAAATAAAAAAAGGAGATAATGTAATAGTAATTGCCGGATCAAGTAAGGGTAAAAAAGGTAAGGTTATAAAAGCTCTTCCTTCCTTGGATAAGGTTGTTGTTGAAGGTGTTAATCTGAGAAAAAAATCTCATAAATCTAAAAACTCAGGTGACAAAAGTGAAATATTAGAAATAGCAATGCCTATTCATGTATCAAATGTGGCAAAACGAGAATAATTTTATTTAATATTATGGAAACGACAAAGCAAAAAGAAAAAAAAGTATTTAATCTTCTTAAAGATAAATACAATTATAAAAATATTATGGCAGCTCCTCATTTTACCAAGGTGGTTGTTTCTTCTGGAACTGGTTCTGGTGCTAAGCGTGATAAAAATCGTAATGATTTTGTTATGAAGCGTTTAGCTAAAATTACAGGGCAAAAAGCTTCTTTGAGGGGGGCGAAAAAATCAATTGCTAGTTTTAAAGTTCGTGAAGGTGATCCAGTCGGAGTTATGGTTACTCTTCGTGGAGCACGAATGTATGGATTTTTAGATAAATTAATCAACGTAGCTATTCCTCGAACAAAAGACTTCCGTGGAATTGATCGTAATTCTGTTGATAATATGGGGAATCTTACAATGAGTGTTAAAGATCATACTATTTTTCCTGAAACAGGAGATGAAGAAATAAAAGATGTTTTTGGTTTGGCAATTACTTTAGTTACTACAGCAAAAAGTAAAGATGAATGTTTAAGTTTCCTAGAAATTATAGGAGTTCCGTTTAAGAAATAGGATTCTTTATTTGACATAATTAGTTCTATTTGATAGTATAAAAATCACGTGAGATAAGATCCGTTATTCTCCTTAAGTGCTTGTAAAAAAGCTTTTAAGAAAAAAAACGAGATATCCTCTCATTAAGGAGTTTTTTTCTCAAGATTTTAGCTTGGGATGATTGAAGGTAAAGCCTTCTAAAAACTCAATTTATTATATATGGCAAGAAAATCAGTAATAGCAAGACACAATAAGAAACCAAAATTTAGTACTCGAAAAACAAATCGATGTTTTCGTTGTGGGCGAGCTCATGGTTATATGAGAGATTTTGGTTTATGTCGAATTTGTTTCAGAGAACTTGCTAACGAAGGAATGCTTCCAGGTGTTAGAAAATCAAGCTGGTAGAATATAAAATATATGGATCAAATAGCAAACATGATAAATATGATAAAGAACGGGAACCGTGTTAAACACGACACTATTACTGTTCCTTATTCAAAAATTAAACAAGCAATTGTGGAACGCTTAAAAGCTGAAGGTTATATTAAAACAGTAACGAAAAAATTACAGAAAGGATTTTTTGTTCTTGAAATTGGTTTAACATATACTAACGGCGAACCAAAAGTCAAAGGAGTGGAGCGAGTTTCTAAATTATCTCGTCGTGTTTATGTTGGAGTAAAAGGTATCAGATCAACTAAGAACGGTTATGGTTTAACAATATTAACGACACCGAAGGGTATTTTAACAAATAAACAAGCCCGTAAAGAAATGGTTGGAGGTGAGGTTTTATTTAAAATATGGTAACTGTCTCAGTGACAGTTTTCTAGTAACAAAGAAAATTAAAATATAAATGATATTAAAAAATTATGAGTAGAATAGGAAAACAAACAGTTATAATTCCCAAAGGAACAGAAGTTAAACTTTCTGGTACTGTCTTTTCTGTTAAAGGACCAAAAGGAGCATTAACTCGTGATTTTCCTGGTGAAATAAAAATCAATATAGAGGGTGATAATATAACATTTATTCCAAAGAAAATAGGCAATCCAACTATCAATGCCCTTTGGGGGACATGCGCTTCGCATGTAAAAAATATGGTTATTGGAGTTAACGAAGGATATACAAAGAAACTTATTTTGGATGGGATTGGATTCAAATCTGAAATTAGTGGTAGTACTATAAATTTTGCATTAGGTTTTTCTCATCCAGTGATAGTTAAAATTCCAGAAGGTTTAACTGTTACGGTTGAAAAAAATAAAATAATAGTAACCGGAATAGATAAAGAATTAGTTGGTCAGTTTGCAGCTTCGGTTCGCTCTTTAAAAAAACCAGAACCTTACAAAGGGAAAGGATTTCATTATGAAGGTGAAGTTATTCGTCGTAAACAGGGTAAAAGAGCGGTATAAGATAATTAGGAATCATCAAAAAATCAAAATGAAAAATAAAAAGCATGAAAAAAGAATAAGATTGAAGAAAAAAATTCGCGCAAAAATTACGGGTACTTCAGAGCGCCCTCGTCTTTCCGTTTTTCGTTCCAATCATTATATTTACGCTCAGATTATAGATGATCAAACTAGTAAAACCATTGTTTCTACCTCTGATTTAAAAATCAAAGATGGAACAAAGACAGAAAGAGCTACTAAAATTGGAGTTGAACTTGCTAAATTAGCTGTGGCGAAAGGCATTAAGTCGTGTGTTTTTGATCGCAATGGTTTTAAATATACAGGAAGAATAAGAGCTCTAGCTGATTCAGCTCGTAAATCTGGTCTTTTGTTTTAATTAAATTATTATGGATACATCAAATACAAAACCAAATACAAATTCTTATCGTAGAAATAATTTCAATGGTAATACAAATAGAAGAGGAAAAAATAATCGTAGATCCAGATCTTTTTTTGAAAAACCTAAACCAGAATTTGAACAGAAAGTTGTTTCTATTCGTAGGGTTACTAGGGTTGTCAAAGGTGGTCGCCGAATGACTTTTGCTGTGGCTATGGCTATTGGTGATAAGAAGGGTTCAGTTGGACTTGGGACTGGTAAAGGAGGAGATACAGTTATCGCAATAAATAAAGCAATTCGTCAAGCTAAAAAAAATATGTTTAGAATTAAAACAACTAAAGATATGTCTATTCCTCACGAGCTTTCTGACAAGTTTTCAAGTTCTAAATTAGATATGATGCCCAATAAAGGTAGAGGTTTAGTGGCTGGAAGTACAGTGAGAGATATGTTAGTTCTTGCTGGTTTAAAAAATATTACAGCTA
Organism: uncultured Candidatus Saccharibacteria bacterium; assembly: GCA_964437715.1. GTDB lineage: Bacteria > Patescibacteriota > Minisyncoccia > Phycocordibacterales > UBA9973 > UBA8515. The sequence continues at coordinate 207 of CAYTHY010000015.1, read as the reverse complement.
AACTTAATTCTGGAAGTAAAAATAAATTAAATAATGCTCGTGTTGCTTATAAAACACTTTACCAGCTTAAAACTACAGCTATTCCCCCTAAAAGCCCAGCTTTTGTTTCTGAAAAAGTTTTGGAAGAGAAAGCGGAGATTAAAACAGTTAAAAAAGAAGTTAAAGAAGTTAAAGAAGTTAAAGAAGAAAAATAAATTAAGTAAATAT
>CAYTHY010000014.1:0-13515 GCA_964437715.1 uncultured Candidatus Saccharibacteria bacterium | reverse complement strand
AGTCGTAACAAGGCACGGGTAGCGGAAGCTGTTCGTGGAATAATTCAATTTGAAACCGATCTTCATTTATTTATAAATGATAGATTTTATTGAGTCGATATTATGTGCCTCAATTGAGCACATAATTGTCTAATTATGTATAGACATAAAACATAATGACATGAGGGAAAGACCCATAGAATGGAACAAAAGAAAAAATATTTTACTTACCTAAAAAATAACAAAAAAGAACCAGAATAAAATCTGGTTCTTTTTTGTTACGTGCTTTAGTCAGCGGGTGCTAAACTCCAACACAATTGCCTATGTGAGCGCAGCCGCTGACTGAAACACACAACGGTTGAACACTCTTTTATAATAACAATTTATTATAAAAAAACAAAACCCCTCCGAGGAGGGGTTTTGTTTGGCAATTGCTTTGTAATAATTATTGGAATACTTACTCACAAAAATAGTATAGCAAAATGAGAGATAGTTGTCAAGTTACTTTTTATCTGCTATAATAATTTCGGTTTGTATCGGATGAATGCGTTTCATTTTTAATGAGATGAGGAAAGTCCGGGCACATACCTTAACTTTTGTTGAGGAAACGTAGCGGGTAATACCCGTCTTCCTCACCTGAATGACTGACTTGTTCAGTCGGGCAGGTGCAAGGATAGAGTTGCGAACAGTGACGAACCGATTTAGTTCGGGTGAAACGGCTAAATACTTACGCGTGTGCAAGATCGTATTCTCTAATTTATATTAGAGTCTGAATTGCTTGAGGTATGCAGTAATGTATATCCTAGATAAATATTCATCGCCTTAATTTTATATTTAGGTACAGAACCCGGCTTATAGATACAAATCAAATAAATGAAAAACACCTTGTCCAAAGCATGGTGTTTTTCATTTCATATTTTTATTTTTTTTATTTTAAATATTTTTTAAAATAAAAAGTTATCCACACTTTTTTTAAAAAAACTATTGCAGTCTATTCTTTAATGTAAGATAATATATTTATGAGTGTGATAATTTTTTTTATAAAAATTTTCTAAAGGTCGTGGGGTCACACATCTTTTAAAAATAATATTTTTTTTAAATATATGGTAGTAAAAAAGAAGGCTAAGAAAAAAGCTGTTAAGAAAGTTGCCAAGAAAAAGGTAGCTAAAAGAAAAGCTGTTAAGAAAGTTGCCAAGAAAAAGGTAGCTAAGAAAAAAGCTGTTAAGAAGGTAGCTAAGAAAAAAGCTAAAAAGAAAGTTGTTAAGAAAGTTGCCAAGAAAAAGGTAGCTAAGAAAAAAGCTAAAAAGAGAAAAAGATAATTTTTCTTAACCTAGTTTAAAAGAAAATCCTCTCTCTATCGGGGATTTTCTTTTTATGTTAGAATATAAAAACTATGAAATTAAAGAATTTATTTAATAATGAAAATGATAAAACTATAAAGAAATATAAGGTTATATCTAATAAAATTAATGAAGTTGAACCCAACTTAGTAGATTTGAAAGATAGTGATTTTATTGACAAAACTAACGAACTTAAAGAAAAACTTAAAAATGGTTCTACTTTAGACGATATTTTACCTGAGGCTTTCGCCTTGGTTAGAGAAGTTACAAAACGAATAAGAAATGAGCGTCATTATGATGTTCAATTAGTAGGAGGCATAGCTTTACATAAAGGTAGTATTGCTGAAATGAGAACAGGTGAAGGTAAAACTTCTGTTGCAACTCTTTCAGCTTACCTAAATGCTCTTACTGGTCTTGGAGTTCACATTGTTACAGTTAACGATTATTTATCACGACGTGATGCTGTTTGGATGGGGCCAGTTTTTGCGATGTTAGGAATTTCTGTAGCTGTTATTAATTCTCAGAACACTTCTTTTATTTATGATCCATCACATAAGAGTATAGAAACAGATGAAAAAGAAACTGAAAATAATGACACGAGTTCTTTTTTAGTTCAGTACGAATACTTACGTCCATGCTCAAGAATTGAAGCTTATAATTGTGATGTAACTTATGGAACTAATAATGAATTTGGTTTCGATTATTTACGAGACAACTTAGCCAATGATATAACTGAAATAGTTCAACGAGGTCATTATTATGCCATTGTTGACGAGGTTGATTCAATTTTAATAGATGAATCACGAACACCTTTAATTATTTCATCACAGACAGAAGAATCAGAAGATCTTTATTATACTTTTGCTAATATATCCAAAGAATTAAAACTTGAAGAGGACTATACAGTAGATGAAAAGCTTAAAGCTATCTCTTTGACTGATCACGGAATAACTCTAGCGGAAGAGTTGCTTGGTGTTTCTAATATTTATACTGAAAAAGGAATTAAATATGTTCATCATTTAGAAACTGCAGTTCGGGCGAGAGCTCTTTATGAAAATAATAAAGATTATGTAGTTAAGGATGGTGAAGTTGTCATTGTTGATGCTTTTACTGGTCGCTTACAACCTGGTAGGCGTTGGAGTGAAGGATTACATCAAGCCATTGAAGCTAAAGAAGGTGTAAAGATAGAAAAAGAAACTAGAGCTGTTGCTTCTATTACTTTTCAAAATTATTTTAGATTTTATGAAAAACTTTCTGGAATGACCGGAACGGCTGAAACTTCGAAAGAAGAATTCTTTAAGGTTTATGGTCTTGATGTTTTAGTTGTTCCTACAAATAAACCAATTAACAGAAAAGATCATAATGATTTAATTTATCAAACTGAAAAAGCTAAATTAAATGCGATAACTTTAAGAGTAAAGGAACTCAATGAAAAAGGTCAGCCAATTTTAATAGGAACTGCCTCAATTGAGAAAAATGAACTTCTTTCAGCTTATTTAACACGAGCTGGAATTACTCATACAATTTTAAATGCTAAAAACCACGAAAGAGAAGGAGAAATAATTGCTAATGCTGGTCAATTGGGGGCAGTTACTGTCGCAACAAATATGGCTGGTCGTGGAGTTGATATCAAATTAGGAGGAGTACCTTTTGATAAAGAAAAATATAAAAAAGTCAAAAGTATTGGTGGACTTTTTGTTCTAGGTACGGAGAGACATGAAGCTCGTCGAATAGATAATCAGCTTAGAGGTAGATCCGGAAGACAGGGCGATCCTGGTGAGACACAATTCTATGTATCTCTAGAAGATGATTTAATGCGGATATTTGGTTCTGATAGAATTAAAAAAATGATGGGGAAGTTTGGAGTTCCCGAAGACGAACCAATTAATAATCGTTTTATTTCTAATACTCTAGAAAGTGCTCAAGCTAAAATAGAAGGTTTTCATTTCGATGCTCGTAAAAGTACTTTAGAATATGATAACGTTATGAATCACCAACGTAAAACGGTTTATGATCGTCGTCGTTTAATGCTCACTGGAGATCATTCTAGTTTAGAAAAATTTGTTGATAATTTGTCTGATGAATACACTGAATTAAAAGATATAATTAAAGAAAAAAAATCAGCAATGGGTGATTCAGCTTTTTTTGAAACAATTCGACGAATAGCTCTTTATACTACAGATACTCTTTGGATAGAACATCTACAAACAATGGAATATACTCGTTCTTCTGTTAATCTCCGTGCTTATGGTCAACGTGAGCCGTTAATTGAATATAAAAGAGAGGGGTTAAGATTATTTAGAGAAATGGAAAAAATGTTTAAAGAACAAGTTGTTTCATTAATAAAAACAATTCAAACTGAAACAACAGAAGGAGTAGTAGAAGTTGAAAATAAAAAGAAAGCCGAATTGATTTTAAATTCGTCAGAAGAAGATAAGGGTGCAGGAACAATCAGAAGATCGGAACCAAAAATTGGACGGAATGACCCTTGTTTTTGTGGTTCTGGAAAAAAATACAAACATTGTCATGGAAAATAAAAAATAGATATATCTTCTAAAATATAGCTATTTACAGTATAAAAACCATGAAATGTCAAAAACCTAAAAAAACCTTATTTTTAGGGCAAATTAGACAATACTTTCATATGTATTGTCAATAGTAAGTGTTAAAAATATCCTTATATAATAAGGATATTTTTAATTTGACGATATAAAAAATTATGTCTTAACTGTTGACTTTCTTGAATCTATATGCTACTATTTGAGCAAGTCCAAGTATGTTATCAGTTAGAAAATATATAAGGGCTTTTTAATTTTGGTTATTTATTTTTTTAAACGAATAAATAATAATTTCTATCATTTGGTTTGACAGAGCACAACTGTCTATTATGAAAAAACAAAAAATTATTAGGTATTTACAGTCATTTTTAGCTATTCCAATGTTAATGGTAACAATGCCACTAACAGGAGTAACTCCACCAATTACTCTAGCGACTAAAACACCTATTACAATTACGGAAAAAAATTCTGTGATAACAACGCAGGAAGAAATAAACCGTAAAGAAAAAGCGAACTTAATAAATACTTTTTTTGCAAAGAATGGAGCTCCATTAGAAGGTTATGGAATGAAATTTGTTGTTGAAGCAGAAAAAAATGATATTGATTGGCGTCTCCTTCCGGCTATTGCAATGAGAGAAACTACCGGAGGAAAACATTCGTGTAAAAATCCTAAAGCACCAAATAATAATTTTGGATGGTTTTCTTGTAAAAAGGGATTTAAATCTGTTAATCAATCTATTGAATTTATTTCTATGACTCTTGGTGGAAATAATTTAAATTCAAAATATTACCATAACGAAATGACAACAAAACAGATTCTTAAAAAATATAATCCAGATTATATTATTCCAGGTTATTCTAACCAAGTAATTCAGATTATGAAAATGATTGATCCAGCTGAAAAAGTTAACTAATAAAACAAATCCCCGCTAAATAAAATTTAGCGGGGATTTGTTTTATTTTGCTAGATTTTTTTAAAACTTTCTATGATAATACTTTTTTCGCCGTTTCGTTCACTTATTTTTCCTTGAATAGCAATTATATTATCTTTTATTAAAAGTTCTCTATTTTTTTCATATAATTTATTAAAGACAACGGCATCAATTGAATCAGAATAATCAGAGATTTTAATGAAAGCCATTCTGTTATTTTTTTTAGTCATAACTTCTTTAACCTCGTCTATTATTACTGCAACAATAACTGGCATTCCTACTTTAGTTTCAACTTTTATTTTTTTAATTAAAGTGCAAAATTTGTCTATCTTTTCTTTATAAGCATCAAGTGGATGTCCAGAGATATAAAGTCCAAGTAATTCTTTTTCCCAGGCCAGCCTTTCTGCTGGTGTGATTTCATTTTGCGGGTCAAGTGTTAGTTTTGAAGAAATTCCGCCAATAGAACTAAAAAGTGAATCTTGGGGAATATTATTTTTAGACTCTTTATTAAAAGCTAAAAGTCTTTCTAGGTTACCAAGTACTATATTTCTATGTGTTGTAATATCATCCATTGCTCCTGATTTAGCCAGGGCTTCTACTGATTTTTTATTTAAATTCTTATGATTAATTCTTTCAAAAAAATTTTCAAGAGATTTATATTTTCCATTTTTCTTACGTTCCTCAATTATTGCATCGGCGATATCTTTCCCCAGATTCTTAATTGTATACAATCCAAAACGAATTGTTCTATTTGTGGGTTTGTCTGAACCTACAATAACTGTAAAGCCTCCAAAACTTTCATTAATATTTGGTGGCAAAACTTTAATGTTCATTTTTTCACACTCATGAACTATCTCTGCTACTTTTGCTATGTCTCCTGACTCAGCGGTCATAATTGCTGTCATATATTCAACGGGGAAATTAGCTTTCATATAAGCAGTTTGATAAGCGACTCGGCCGTAACTTGCAGCATGTGCTTTATTAAAACCGTAAGCGGCAAATGGTTCAATGAGCGACCAAATTTTCTGAGCTTTCTCTTCTGTCATTCCGCCACTTGTAAATCCTTCCAAAAGTTTGATTCTTTGAGCTTCCATTTCTTTGGGAATTTTTTTACCCATTGCTTTTCTAAGTTTATCAGCCTCAAGCCAAGAATAGCCAGCTAATTTAATAGCAATCATCATAACATCATCTTGGTAAGTAATAACTCCATAAGATTGATCAAGAATATCTTTTAAACGAGGGTCAAGATAAGAAATTAAAGTAGGATTTTTCTTTCTTCTAATATATTCAGGAATTGATTCCATCGGACCTGGACGATAAAGTGCTACCATCGCATTGATGTCATGAATAGTTGAAGGTTTAAGTTCTCTCAAATATCTAGTCATTCCTGAACCATTCAATTGGAACAACCCCATTGTTTCACCATGAGCCAATAAAGAAAATGTTTTTTTATCATCAAGAGGAATATTATCTAAATCTATTTCTATGTGATGTATTTTACTTACTAATTTTACGGTATTTGCTAGGATTGCTAAATTACGAATTCCGAGAAAATCAAATTTTGGTAAACCAGCATCTTCAATACTATACATATCATATTGTGTAATAATATTTCCACCCTTAGGATCATATTGTATTGGAGTAAATTCATAAAGTGGTCTAGGGGAGATAACAACTCCGGCTGCGTGAACAGAAATATGCCTAACACATCCTTCCAATTTTTTGGCTAGATCAATAATTATTTTTGTATCGGCTTCTCTCTCGTAGGCATTTTTCAATTCGGGAACAATTTTCATTGCATGGGTTATGGTCATTGGCATTCCCTGAGAGCCAAGTGGAATCATACTTGAAATTCTATCACCAACATTATATGGATAGCCAAGAGCTCTAGCTACATCACGAACTGAACCTTTCGCCATCATTGTTCCAAAAGTTCCAATTTGGGCAACTCTATCTTCTCCATATTTTCTTTTAGCATAAGCTATAATTTCATCACGACGGTTATCGGCATAGTCCATATCAATATCAGGTAAAGAAGGGCGTTGGGGATTGAGAAATCTTTCAAAAGGAAGTTTATAATCAATCGGATCAACATTTGTAATTCCCAAAAGATAAGTAGTTAATGATCCAGCAACTGATCCTCTAATGTTTGTTAGTATTTTATTTTCTCGAGCATATTTTAATAAATCAGCGACGACTAAAAAATAAGTTGGATAACCTTTTTGTTTAATAATTTTTAATTCATATTCTAGACGATCTAAATATTCTTTTGTTTTAGGAAGTTTTCTAAATCCAAAACCCTTAAAAGTTAATTCGCGAATTATTTTATTAGCGGTTGTATTTGGTGGGATAGGGAAACTAGGGAAAAAAGCTTTACCAAGCTCCAAATCATAATCTTCACACAGATCAGCAACTAAAGAAGTATTAATAACTGCTTCTGGTGTATCTTTGAAATAGACTTTAGCTGTTTTTTCGTTAATTAAAGAGAAGTCGTCATCAGAAAATTCAAGTTTTGTTCCTTCTTTACTGTCGTTACCACCAGTGTTAACAGCGAGTAAAGTATTGTGAGCATTATGATCTTCCTTATGTAAATAATGTGAATCTTGTCCTGCGACGACAGGAATATCATATTTTTTTGCTAGAGCTACTAAACCTTTTCTTAGTTTTTTATCATTTTCTATATTAGGATGGCTGTGAACTTCAATAAAATAATTTTCTTTACCAAAAATATCCTGGTGTTCTTTAATCAGTCTTTCCGCTTCTTCCTTATCTTCATTCAAAATTGCTTGAGAAAGTTGACTACCCATACATCCAGAAAGACAAATAATTCCTTCTCCATATTTACGAAGTATTTCTTTGTCCATTCGTGGCTTGTAATAATATCCTTCTAAATTCGCTAAAGTCACTAAATGCATTAGATTTTTATAGCCAATTTTATTTTTAGCTAGAAGGGTTAGGTGATATCTTTTATTATCTATTCCGGGCTCCTTGTCCAATCTTCCTCTTTTAGCAATATAAGCCTCAACTCCAATTATCGGTTTTATTCCTGCTTTTTTACATTCTTTATATAATTCAATAGCTCCATACATATTGCCGTGATCGGTCAAGGCTATAGCTTTCATTCCGTCTTCTTTTGCCTTCTTAACCATATCCGGAATTTTTGAGAGTCCATCTAAAAGAGAATAATGAGAATGAGTATGTAGATGTATAAATTTCGAATCCATTTCATTATTATAACAAATAAGATATGATTACTCTATATGGAAAAACCACCCAAAACTATTAGATATATTATTGGAGTTGATGAAGTTGGACGAGGTCCGATAGCTGGGCCTGTGGCTGTTGGGGTTTTTTATACTAATGAAAAAGAAATAAATATGATTATTGAAAAAGCTAAAGAAGAATTAAATTTACCCATTCGTGACTCTAAAAAACTTACTAAAAAACAGAGAGAAAAATGGTTTAAGTTTTTATATAAGTTTAAAAAAGAAGGGAAGTGTAATTTTGCCGTTTCTTATGTTGCTCCAGAAATGATTGATAAATTCGGAATTAAAAAATGTATTCAAAAAGCTCTAGATAGGTCATTAGAGAAATTAAAAATAAACAAAAAAGAGGTTTTTGTTTATTTAGATGGAGGATTAAAAGCACCAAAAGAATATATTTATCAAGAAACAATAATAAAAGGAGACGAAAGTCATTCTGTAATTTCTCTTGCTTCAATTGTGGCTAAAGTTTCGCGAGATAAAATAATGTATCATTATGAAATTGAATTTCCTGAATATGGATTTGAAAATCATGTTGGCTATGGCACAAAAGTTCATTATCAAGCCATAAAAAAACTTGGCTTAACCCCAATCCACCGTAAAACTTTTATCCATTAGTTAAAATTATTTAGCCAATTTTTAATTTTAATTTTATCATCTTTGAGCCAAGCAGAATTAGAATATATTTTTTCATAAGCTTGTGTAATTGCTCTATCTGCTCCTGGAGCAGAATTTTTGTTGAAAAACTTTTTAGCATCAAGAACATATTTTATTTCTGAATAATTACCAAGAGGACTAAGTATTTCAGAGAGAAAGTGCCCACCTTCACCATATAATTTTAATAAATTTTTCCAATTTTTCTTTATAAATTTCCAAGTTAAATCTTTTCCATATTCATTTCGCCAGGTGTAAATGAGTAATCTAGGTTTATCTTGGTTCCGGACACTTTTTGAAATAATAAAATATAAAGTATTTTCAATTAATCTTTTATCTCTAAACTGTGTTAAAGCGTATCCATACCTTTCTTTTTTCTCATGCATTTCTTCTTTTTCATATAATTTTTTAAATTTTAGCCACTCTTTCTTCGTTCCATTTTGAGCCACTATTTTATAAATAGTGGCTCTTAAATTTGTTTCAATCTTTTTATTTTCAATACTTTTAAATAATTTTTGAGCTTCTTTAATAATTTTTTTATCTCCATAAAATCCAGCTTGAGATATTGCTAAATTTCTTAGAAAAACATCGGAGTATTTTTCTTTAGGTTTTTTATTAAAAGTCATTTTCTTTGCTAATGGGCTGAAAAGTTCTAAAGTATATTTATTAAATTGCCCTTTAAAGTTTTCATCTGAAATAAGGTTGTAAATACGATTAATCCCCATTGATATTTCTGACCAAACGGTATATTCTGTTTCATTTTTATAAGCTAAAGAAAACTCAAGAGCTATGTCTGTACTTATATAACCACCTTCAGCTAGAGAGAAAAGATCACGAATAACTCCAAGCCTATCATTAATCCCTAATTTACCAGATGTTATTTTTAGTCTTAGTTTTTCTAATGTTTTAGTATCATATTTAACTCGAATAAATGATTTTTCTCCCTGATTAATTTTATCTACATTTTTTTCATTTATTTCAGTTCTTTTTTTAGTTAGAAGTACCTTCTTATTATTATAAGCAATTGGGATATTCCAAGTTGTTTTGATCTTATTATTATTCCTAGAAACACGGCTAGAAAAAAATCTTTCCTGCTTAAGAATCAATTTATTTTTTGAATTGTAATCCAATGTTACTAAGGGGTACCCAGCTTGTTTTGTCCAAGAATCCATTATTTTTTTTACAGGCTTTTTACTGATTTTTTCAAAAGCTTGCCAAAGATTGATAGTTTTACTATTTTTATAACTATGCTTTTTCAAATAATATTGTAATCCATCTTGAAATTTACTTTTACCTAAATATAAAGCTAACATTCTGATAACTGCCGAGCCCTTAGCATAAGAAACCATATCAAATATTTCGTTAATTTCGTTTGGGTTATTAACTTTTATTTCAATCGGATGTGAATTGAACAAAGAATCAAGATTCAAAGCTATTTCATATCTATTTATTAAATTCAAATCCCAAATATGCCAATCGGGGAATAAATTATCAATACAAAAGTTTTCCATATATGATGCAAAACCCTCGTTTAGCCAAAGATCAGTCCACCAATGCATTGTAACTAAATTACCGAACCATTGATGGGCTAATTCATGGGCAATAACAATAGCAACCCATTGTTTATTCAAAAGGGAAGTATGTTTTTCATCAACTAAAATAGCGCTTTCTCTAAAAGTGATAGCTCCCCAATTTTCCATAGCACCACTTTCAAAATCGGGGATAGCAATTAAATCTAGAGTTGGTAATGGGTAAGGAATATTAAAATATCTATTATAAAATCTAACTGATTTAATTGCTGTTTCAAGAGCAAATTTTGCTTGATTTTTTTTACCAGCTGTTGTAAAGACTCTGACTAAAACATTTTTATTTGATAATTTAACTTTTTTCTCTATCCATTCAAATTCTCCTATTATAAAAGCTAAAAGATATGTCGACATTCTTGGGGTTGGAGAAAATGAAACTATTTTATAACCTGCCTCGTGTTCTTTAATTTTAATTGGTAGAGTGTTTGAAATAGCTGTGTGACTTGTAGGAATTATTAAAGATACATTAAAAATTGCTTTTTGAGCTGGTTCATCAAAGCAAGGGAATGCTTGTCTAGCATCAGTTGCCTCAAATTGAGTTGTTGCTAAATATTTGGTTTTGTTATCTATCTTATATTCACTTTTATAAAAACCACGAAGAGATTCGTTTATTATTCCTGAGAAAATAATATTCAAATTGCCCCTTCCTTTTTTAATTTGTTTTTTGAAATAGAATGTAGTAGTTTCAGCTTTTATATCATAACTAATTTTATAAGCAAACTCTTGTATCTTTTTTGATGTATATTCCACTGTTTCAATGTCAATATTTTTTGCATGGAGAGTTATTTTTGAAACATCCTTTTCTAATATTATTTTAATAGTTTCTTTCCCCGAAAAAACGAAAGCATTTAAGTCAGGCTTTAAAATTAAGTCATATTCTAAAGGTTTTATGTGTTCTACTAAACGAACGGATTTATTTTTCTGTTTTTTCATTGATAGCTTTTTCAATTCTTTCCAAAGCTACAATAAAAGCAGCTCGGCGAATATCAGTTTTTAATTCTTTGGAACGATTATAAATTATTTCTGTTTCTTTATCCATTATTTTTTTAAGTTTTTCAAAAACTTCAGTTTCAGTCCAGTGCTCATTTTTAAGATTTTGTTCCCATTCAAATGTTGAAACAGTAACACCACCAGCATTAGCTAAAATATCTGGTACTACTGGAATGCCTAAACTATGTAAAATATCATCTGCTTCTGGAGTAGTTGGACCATTAGCTAACTCAACTATAAGTTTAGCCTTAATCTCTTTGGCGTTTTTCTCTGTAATTTGATTTTCTAAAGCAGCTGGCATAAGAACATCACAATCTAAAACGAGAAGTTCCTCGTTGGTGATACTTTCTGATTCTGGGAATCCAGTTATTTGCCCGTTCTCTTTTTTGTATGCACTTAAAGCTTCAATATCTATTCCGTCTCTCTTTAAAATTGCACCTTTTGAGTCTGATAGGGCGATTATTTTATGTCCATGTTGCGAAAGGATTGAAGCGGCATTTGCTCCGACATTTCCAAATCCTTGAATTACAATTTTAGATGAGTCAGATAAGTTTAATTTTTTTCTTATTACATCAAAAACATAAAACCCACCGAGACCAGTAGCTGGACCTCTTCCTTTTGAACCTCCAATTTCAATTGGCTTACCAGTAATTACAGCATTAGTTTTATCGCCAGTTATTTTAGAATATTCATCTACCATCCAAGCCATTATTTCTGGAGTAGTGTTAACATCAGGGGCAGGAATATCAATTTTAGGTCCAATAACGGGGGCCATTAATTTAACCCACCCGCGAGAAAGGCGCTCAATTTCTCCTTTTGAAAGTTCTTTGGGATTTACCGTAATTCCACCTTTTCCACCACCCATTGGAATATTTACTACAGCACACTTAAGTGTCATCCAAAAAGCCAAAGCTCTAACTTCATTTATCTCGGTATCTTGATGAAATCTAATCCCACCTTTATATGGACCTCGCGAATTATTATATTGCACACGATATCCTTCAAATATTTTTAAACTTGAATTATCCATTAGTACGGGAATAGAGATTTTTATTTCTCGGTTAGGTTGATGTAGCCGATCTAATAATTCTTGGTCAAATTGTCTAATTTTATTTGCTCTTTCTAATTGGTCTAAGGCATTTTCAAATGGATTTTTCATAATAATAGTTTTTTTAATTGATATTTTCTCATTCTATCACAAAAAATATTTTTATGAAATTATGCCCCATAGGCAAGGCCTATGGGGCAGTTGTTATGTAAAGATGATTGTAGTCTGTTGGGTTTCTATGGGGGTTGACAAATGAGATATTTGTATGCTAGAATACTCCCATGAAAAATTATATATCAAAAATCTTAATAACTCTTGGAACTCTTACTATTTTTCTAGTTGGGGCTAATTTTGCTTCAGCTTTTACCTATAGCAACTATTCTTATGATTCCACAAACTGTAGTAGTTCATGGACAACCCCGATTGGTTGTAGTAACTCAAGTGGTTATTCTCAGTATAATTATAATCAACCTAATGGTTATAACAATCAGCAATATGCTTATAATAATAATCAATATTCAAATAATCAAACTGATAAAACACCTGTTATAAATAATTATTATTATCAAATAAATCCAGCTTCAAAAGCACCAACTAAAACAGTTAATAAAAAAGTTGTAAGCTCAACTTCGGTAAAAACTAATTCTAATTCTAATTCTAATAAAGTAGTTAAAAAAAATACTACGAATAATACCACAAATGTAGTCAAGACGGAAAAAACGAATAAAGATAAGTTTTATTCTAGTGGTTTAACAGCATTATCTTTACACGGTTCAAATAGTTTCATTCCTGATACATTCTGGCAATGGTTAATGGTTGTTGTACTAATATTGATTATTGTTATTTTAACTCGCTTAATAAACAAAACTGTTCATCGTAAAAAAGATTCTATAACTCCAGTTCATTAATTTTGCATTTTTAACTACTTTTTGTTAGTATTGAAATGTTATTCCGTGGTAGCTCAGCGGTAGAGCGGTCGCCTGTTAAGCGATTGGTCGTAGGTTCGATCCCTACCCACGGAGCAAAATCAAAAATGTCATACCTTGTGTATGGCTATTTTTGATTATGGTTTTAGTGGAGAAAGCCAACTGCTTGGCTTTCGTGTAGAGATCGAAAAGCTTTTCATTAATAATGAGGAATTTATTCTGAATTATTTGAAAAGGTA
>CAYTHY010000013.1:0-13756 GCA_964437715.1 uncultured Candidatus Saccharibacteria bacterium | reverse complement strand
GAAGATGTCCTATTGAATTTGAAACCTCATACTCTCCAGATAGACCAGAGATAGTATATTGTGAGAAGTGTTATCAGAAGGAGGTGTATTAAGAAATAATCATTTTGCAAAATGGTAAGATAAAATATAGCACTTTCACACAGGTGTGTAAAAGTGCTATATTATTCTACCCCCTAGGTCTGACCTAGGGGGTGAATTATTTTTTGTATAATTTTAAAAAATGATACAATATATATATGAAATCTGAAACTAAAAAATGTCAAAATTGTCAGAAAGACTTTATTATAGAGCCAGATGATTTTAGTTTTTATGAAAAAATAAAAGTCCCACCACCAACATTTTGTCCAGAGTGTCGGTTTGTTCGACGTTTAATATGGAGGAATGAAAGATTTTTATATAAAAGGACATGCGATTTATGTAAAAAAAATATTATCGCTATGTATGATGATAAAGTTTCTTTCCCTGTATATTGTCCAGAATGCTATAGAAGCGACAATTGGGAAGCAAGTAAATATGGACAAGATTATAATTTTTCTAAACCATTTTTTGAGCAATGGCAAGAATTATTTAAAAAGATTCCCAGATTGTCATTATGGCAATCTAGTGATTGTGTTAAAGTAGATTATGCAAATTACGTGAAATTATGTAAAAATGTCTATTTGAGTTTTTCTATTCTTTCTGGTTCAGAAAATATCAGTTTTTCTAGTAATGTAGATAATTCTAAAGAAGTTCTGGATTCATATAATATAACTAATAGTGAATTGATTTACCAAGGAATTGATACTGATAAAAATTATAATTCTCAATATTCTTATTGGTCTTCTAATTGTATAAACTGTAATTTTATTTTTGATTGTAATAATTGTCAAGATTGTTTTGCCTGTGTTAATCTTCAAAATAAAAAGTATTGTATTTGGAATAAACAATATACAAAAGAAGAATATGAAAATAAAATTAGAGAATTTGATATGGGTAGTCATAAATTTATTGAAAAAACAATTAAAGAATTTCGAGATTTTTCTCTAAAGTTTCCTAAAAAATATACAAGAATAATTAATTGTGTTAATTCAACAGGTAATAATTTGCGTAACTGTAAGAACACTAAATTATCTTTTAATTGTTATGGGACAGATAACATTAAATATTGTTATCGTTCAGTTGGAATTAAAGATTCTATTGATGTATGCCATTCCTGGGCAGAACTAGTTTATGAACATGCTTTGGCTGGATCAGAAAATTCAAAAAATCTTAAGTTTATTATTAATGGAGGTTCTGCTTGTCACAATTTAGAATATTGTGATTTCTGTAAATCGTCGGCTTATCTATTCGGTTGTATTGGTCTTAAAAATAAACAATACTGTATTTTAAATAAACAATATACAAAAGAAGAATATGAGGAATTAATTCCCAGGATAAAGCAACAGATGAATGACTTACCTTATATAGATAAAAAAGGTAGAGTTTATAAATATGGAGAATTTTTTCCTTATGAATTGTCGCCATTCGGCTATAACGAAACAGTTATCAATGATCATTTTTTATTAACAGAAAAAGAAATTATAAAACAGGGATATTCATATAAAGAAAAAATAAAAAACAAATACACAATTACATTAAAAGCTAAAAATATACCTGATAATATTAAAAATATAGACGATTCAATATTAAATGAAGTCATAGAGTGTGAAAAATCAGGTAAAGCCTTTAAATTAACTTCCTTTGAACTTCAATTCTACAGAAAAATGAATATTCCTATTCCAAGATTACACCCAGATGAAAGATATAAAAAAAGAATGAAATTAAGAAACCCAATGAAGCTCTGGCATCGTCAATGTATGTGTCAGCAAGATAACCATAATCATCAAGGAAGATGTCCTATTGAATTTGAAACCTCATATTCCCCAGATAGACCAGAGATAGTCTATTGTGAGAAGTGTTATCAGAAGGAGGTGTATTAAGATTATAAGTTAATTAAATGTTATAATATTTACATATGGCAACACATATTTATATTGGCTCTGACCATTCTGGATATGAGCTAAAAGAAAAATTAAAAATTTATTTGAAAAGTCTTGAATATAATATTGAAGATATGGGAGCTTTTAGTTATATAAAAGATGATGATTATCCTGATTTCATAAAACAAGTCGCTCAATCAGTTAGTGAAGATGAAAATAGTTTTGGTATTGTTATGGGAGGTTCAGGTCAAGGTGAAGCCATCTGCGCTAATAAAATAAAAGGAATACGAGCGGCTCTATTTTATGGTTCTAAAATACCAACTCAAAAAATTGATATCAATGGGAAAAAAAGCACTGATCCTCTTGAAATTATAAAACTTGCTCGAGAACATAACGATGCAAATATTTTGTCACTCGGAGTTCGTTTCATTAGCGAAGAAGAAGCTAAAAAAGCAGTCAAACTTTTTATAGAAACTCCTTTTTCAAAAGAAGAAAGGCATATTAGAAGAATTAATAAATTAGAAGCTGAAAGCTAATAATCATCTTATTTATGACGGAAATAATTCCAGCAATATTATCAACAAACTACGAAGATATGAAAAATAAGATTGCCTTGGTGCGAAATATTGCACCAATAGTGCAAATTGATTTTTGTGATGGGATTTTTGTCCCATCAAAAACTTGGCCTTTTTCTACAGGGGGTTTTTCTGATTTTTCCTTTGTTAATATAATGGATGAAAAAGAAGGTATGCCCTTTTGGGAAGATATTGATTTTGAACTTGACCTTATGGTTTATGAAGCAATTTTAAACTTTGATATTTATACTAAACTTAGTCCCAAAAGAATAGTTTTTCATATAGAAGCTGTGGGAGATTTAGAAGAATTTAAATGTTTTCTTGAGGGAATAGATAAATATATAAAAGATGAAATAGAAATAGGAGTAGCTATAAATATACAAACATCTTTAGAGAAAATTTTTCCATTAATAAACGATATTGATTTCGTTCAATGTATGGGAATAGAAAAAATCGGTTTCCAAGATCAAGTTTTCGATAAAAAAGTAATCAAACAAATAACAACTCTTCGTCATAATTATCCAGAGATTATAATTAGTGTAGATGGGGGAGTTAATGAAAACAATGCGCCAGCTTTAGTAAAAGCTGGCGCTAATCGCTTAATTATTGGATCGGCCTTAAACAAAAAACCTGATCTAAAAGAAGCAATCAAAAAATTTGAATCATTCTAGTTTTAAATATTCAAATTTGTTAAAATATAAAGATGAATATTTCTGATAAAAAAAATCAAGAATTAAAAATAAAAGCAAACGAAATTCGCCAAAGTATTGTTCAAATGCTTTTTGAAGCTAAGTCAGGACATACTGCTGGCTCTCTTGGTATGACTGATATTTTTACACTTTTTTATTTTCACATTTTAAAACATGACCCAAAAAATCCTTTTTGGGAAGAGCGAGATAGACTTATTCTCTCCAATGGACATATTTGTCCAGTCCTTTATGCGTCTATGGCCCATAGTGGATATTTCCCAGTTTCAGAATTAAAAACTTTACGAAAATTTGGCTCACGATTACAAGGTCATCCAGATAGAACTTTTCTACCATTATTAGAAACATCTTCTGGTCCATTAGGTTCAGGACTTTCACAAGCAATAGGAATGGCGATAGCTGATAAAATAGACAAAAAAAATAAAGACCGATTTATTTATTGTTTTATGTCTGATGGGGAATTGGATGAAGGGAATTCTTGGGAAGCGATAATGCTTGCTGGAAAGAAAAAACTAGGAAATTTAATTGTAATTATTGATAGAAATAATATTCAAATAAGTGGTCTTACAAAAAACATAATGCCTCTTGAATCGTTGGTAAATAAATGGCAAACTTTTAATTGGCATGTGATAGAAACTTCGGGTCATAATTTTGAGGATTTAAATAAGGCTGTAATCGAAGCGAAAGAAGTATTTGATAAGCCTGTTGTGATCATCGCCCATACGATTCCCGGTAAAGGTGTAAAAGAATTTGAAAATAATTATAAATGGCACGGAGCTGTCCCCAACGAAAAACAATTTAAGGAAGCAATTATTGAATTAAGAAAAGAAATATAATTTATGCTTAATCAAAAATTAAAACTCAATACAAAAATTTTTAATAATGATGTTTCCCAAAAATCCACTCGCTTAGGCTTTGGCGAGGGTTTAGTTAAAGCTGGGATTGAAAATGAAAAAATTGTTGGACTTTGCGCAGACTTATCTGTCTCAACTAGAATGAACTTATTCGCCGATAAATTCCCTAATAGATATATTGAGGTTGGTGTAGCTGAACAAAATCTGGCTAGTGTTGCTTCCGGAATGGCCGCTATGGGAAAGATTCCTTTTATGTCATCGTTTTCTATTTTTAGTCCTGGGCGAAATTGGGAACAAATTAGAACAACTATTTGCTACAACAATCAGCCAGTAAAAATAGCTAGCACCCATGCTGGGTTGACTGTTGGAGCTGATGGAGGAAGTCACCAAGCTTTAGAAGATATAGCTATTACCAGAGTTTTACCTAATATGGTTGTTATTTCTCCATGTGATGCAATAGAAGCTGAAAAAGCAACAATTGAAATATCTAAAACAAAAAATCCGACTTACCTAAGATTAGCTAGAAATAAAACTCCCATAATCACCACAAATGAAACTCCTTTCAGTATTGGAAAAGCTCAAATATTATTTAGGCCTGAATCGGGGTTAGCTAAAGTAGGAATTATCGCGACAGGACCTATCGTTTATAATGCTCTAATGGCCGCTAAAATTTTAGAAAAAGAAAAAAATATTAAGGTAAAAGTTATGAATTTAGCAACAATCAAACCTCTTGATGAAGAAGCTATCGTTTTGTTAGCTAAAGAAACTAAAGCAATCATAACAATAGAAGATCATCAGATCAGAGGAGGAATGGGAAGTGCAATAGCAGAATGTTTATCTGAAAATTATCCTACAACTATAAAATTTCTTGGAGTAAAAGATAGGTTTGGGCAATCTGGCACAGCAGAAGAACTTTTGAAATATTATGAACTAGATGTTCCTCATATTATAAAAGCCGTTGAGAATATTATTAATAAAAAATTTTAATTTATTTTAGTTGGTTTATAATCTTCAGGTGCATTTTTGAGAATTTCTTCTATTTTTTCTCGAGACAAAAGACCTGCTTGAGATCCAACTTTTTGAACAACTGACATCGCATTAATCGGACCCCACATCAAAGCCTCTTGAATAGTTTTTCCTAAAATTAAAGCAGATAAAAAAGCTGAACCAAAAGCATCTCCAGCTCCTGTTCTTTCATATGAATCACATGAATAAACTGGCATAAACCAAGTTTCATTTCCATCGTCAGCGTAAGCACCTTTTATTCCATCGGTTATAACAACTATTTTCGGACCAAGCCCACGAATCATATTCATTAATTTAATTATATCCTCTTCTCCTGTTTTAAGAATTCTCTGAGCTTCATCTTTATTACAAAGAAAAAGTTCAGTTCTTTTATAAATGTTTTTTAATACTTCTAATCCAAGTATTATTTGAAAAGTTCCAGGCTGAAAAGCTAATTTAATATTAGGATGTTGCTTCAAATATTCTTCAATTTGATGATGATATTCAGTTGAATTTTTGGCTAAAGAAGAAAGATACATCCACTTAGGCTCCGGTAAATCCATTGGAAAAGAATATGGATACTCATTGTGTTTGACTAAAATAGTTCTTTCTGTGTCATACCAAAGTACAAAATGCTGATTAGAAGTCATTCCAGGAACTGTTTCCATATAATCAATATTAACTTTATCACCAACTAATGATTCCATATTTTCTTTACCAATAGAATCCTCACCAACATACGAAACTAAATAAGAGTTAAGTCCGAGCCGAGAAGCTGAAACGGCAGCATTAGGGCTATTACCAACAGCTCGAAAAACTTCTGCTGATTCGTACGGTATTTTATCCCCAAAGCGAAGAGAAATTAAACAATTTTCTTTATTAAGATCACAGGTTACTTTAGCATTAGTAATTTTTATAAAAGGTTCAGTAACTATATCGCCAACAGCTAAAAAATCAATTTTCTTGTTCATAAACATTATTGTAACATACTGTGATATAATACTAAAATGAAAACATTAAGAGAATATATAAAAGAAGCTGGAAATAAAAAAGTTGCTATTGGGCATTTTAATATTTCAAATTTGGAAGCTTTACATGGAATATATAATGCAGCTAAAATCTTATCTAAAGAAATAGGAGAAAATATGCCTGTTATTATTGGTCTTTCTGAAGGAGAAGAAGGGTTTGTTGGAAAAGTTGAAGCTGAAGCTTTAATTAAGGAAATCAGAAAAAATGATAATTATCCGATATTTTTAAATGCCGATCATCATTATAGTTTTGAATCTGTTAAGGCAGTATTAGATGTCTCTTACGATTCGGCAATTATAGATGCAGTTAAATTACCGTTGGAAGAAAATATTACTCTAACAAAAAAGTGTGTTGACTATGCTAAAGAATTAAGTAAAAAAGAGGGGAGAGATATTCTAATTGAAGCTGAGATTGGTTTTATAGGTAAGTCTTCTAAATTACTTGATTCTATACCAAAGGGAGTCTCCGAAGCAACAATGACAAAACCCGAAGATGCAAAATATTTTGTTGAACAAACTGGAATAGATTTACTTGCTCCTTCAGTTGGAAATATTCACGGAATGGTTAAGGGAGGTAATCCAAAATTAAATATAGAAAGAATAAAAAAAATAAGAGAAGCTTCTGGAGTTCCACTTGTTCTTCATGGAGGGTCAGGAATTTCAGATGAAGATTTTAAGGAAGCTATTAAAGTGGGAATTTCAATTATTCATATCAATACAGAAATCCGCGTGGCTTATAAAGACGCCCTAGAAAAATCATTAGAAGATAATCCTTCAGAAATCGCACCCTATAGATTCCTTGAGCCAGCAGTTGAAGCTATTGAAAAAGTAGTAGAACAAAGATTAAGATTATTCAATAATCTTTAAAAAAGAAAACTTTTTTCCGTTGCAATAAATACGCGGGGGCGTATTTATTGCAACGACGGAAATTTAAAAAAAAAGGGGGGGTGAGAAGTGAAATAAAAAGAAATAAAAATATTGCAAATGTAGGGTTTTGATGTTATTATCATTCTCATGAATACATTAACCGCAACAAAGCGAAGTAAGTCAGATAAGCTTGCAAACATACGATCTAACGGTATGGTGCCAGCTGTTGTCTATGGCGCTCAAGTGGAAAATACACCTATTTCCGTTTCGAGTGTAGATTTTGAAAAAATATATAAATCAGTCGGAGAAACTAATACAATTGTTCTTGAGGTAGAAGACGAAAAAACTAAAACTAAGAAAAAGATAGATGTCTTAATTTATGATAGACAAATTCACCCAGTAAGTGGGTTTATTGTCCATGTTGATTTCTTAGCTGTTGATATGGGTAAAGTTATTGATGTTAAAGTTCCTATTGAATTTATAGGTAAGTCTCTAGCTGAAAAAAATAGTCTTGGTGTACTTGTTAAAGTTCTTCACGAATTTGAAATTCAAGCTTTGCCAAAAAATATTCCTAATAAAATTACTGTTAATATTTCTTCCTTAGCTGAGTTAGATTCTCAAATCCATACTAAAAATGTAGAACTTCCTACTGGCGTCAAAATGATAACAGAAGGAGATGAAGTTGTGGCTCTTATCGCTCCTATTAAAGAAGAAGAGGTTGTTGAAGAAACTCCTGTTGATTTATCTTCTATTGAAGTAGAAAAGAAAGGCAAGAAAGAAGAAGAAGGTGAAATAGAAAACGAAGAAAAAGTAAAACCAACTGAATAAGATAATTTTCACAAAATCCTCTTTAGTCTAGATTAAGGAGGATTTTGTATGATATAATAAAAAAATGAATCATCGTGTTCAAAATTACTTTTCCTTTATATTGATAGTTACAGTTCTGATAAGTGGATTCTTATATAAGATACCATCACTTCAAGCAAGTACAGTATTAGAAAATGCCCAAGCCGATAAAATACGGCTTGAGGCTGAGCTTTCAACTTTAGAAAAAGAAATTGCAATTAAACAAAAAGCTTTAAATGGACAAAAAGGGAAGTCCATTTCTATTTCACGAGATATTTCAACTCTGACAAGACAAATTAATAAAGCAAAATTTAACATAAGAGCTAAAAATATAACAATCCAAAAACTTGGAGGTGAAATAAATCAAAAAAATACTCAAATAGAACAATTAACTACAAAAATAGAAAACGAAAAAGCATCATTAGCTCAACTGATAAGAAAAGAGAGGCAGATAGATAATAAATCAATAATTATATTATTATTATCAAGAAATACAATTTCTGAAACTTATCAAGATTTAAATGCTTTTGCTATTTTGAAAAATGATATAAGAATTTCAGTAGAAAAAATTAAAAGTACAAAAAATGATACTGAAATAATAAAAAAGGGGTTAGAAAATAAAAAAAATGCGGTAATAAGTACAAAAGATAAACTTGAGACAAATAAAAGAAAAGTAGAAATAACTGAATACCAAAAGAAAAAACTTTTATCAATAAGTAAAAGTAAGGAATTAGAATATAAAAAAATCTTAGCCGAAAAAGCTAAAAGAAGAGCAGAAATTTTATCAGCCCTATTTAAACTTAGAGATGCTTCAGCAATTCCATTCGGTGAAGCACTCAAATATGCAAACTTTGCATCTCAAAAAACAGGAGTTCGCCCAGCTTTCTTGTTAGCTATACTTACTCAGGAAAGTAATCTTGGAGCAAATCAAGGTTCATGTTATTTAACAAATAGATTAACTGGCGCAGGAATTATTATTAAAAATAATAAACCAATCAAGAGAGTAATGAAGCCAAGTAGAGATGTTGGACCATTTATAGCAATAACAAAAGCCTTAGGACTAAATCCATACAAAACTCTTGTTTCTTGTCCCTTTAGTTACGGTTACGGCGGAGCAATGGGACCTTCTCAATTTATCCCTTCTACTTGGCAAATAATAAAAAATAGAGTTGCTAAAATTCTAGGGATAAAAACTCCCGATCCATGGAACCCCAAAGATGCCTTTATCGCTTCTTCATTATATTTAAGTGATTTAGGAGCATCTAATAATAGTTACAAAGCAGAACGCAATGCTGCTTGTAAATATTATTCTGGTCGCTCTTGTTCTGACCCTAGAGTAAGAAATGCTTTTTACGGGAATAGTGTTATGGCCAAAGCTAAGAAGATTCAAGAAACAATGATTAACCCATTGCAAAACTAATAATTAAGTGTTAGTATAAGCCGATATTATGAAAAAAGATATACACCCAAAATATAATAATAATTCAAAAGTAACCTGTTCCTGTGGGGCTAAATTTACTGTTGGCTCAACAATGGATGAAATTAAAAGTGAAATTTGTAGCCAATGTCATCCTTTTTATACAGGTAATGAAAAAGTTCTTGATACTGCAGGACGAGTAGATCGTTTCAAAAAGCGTGTTGCTGCTGGAGCAAAAAAAGCTAAAAAATAACAAAAACGAGAATTAATCTTTATTTTAAAATATTAAAAGTTTTAGTGTTTTTTGGTATAATTTAACTATATGAAATTAGATTTAGAACAATTAAAGAAAGATCACCAGACTAATTATTTTGCCTTAGAATATGAGAAGCTAAATAATGAAGAAAAAAAAGTGAAAAAAATGATAGAACAAGATGAATCCTTGCGTGATTTAGCTAACGAAGAATTAGAAAGTATAAAAACCCAAAAAGAAACGATAGAACACCATATAGAAGATATTTTAAATAAAAATAAAGATGACGATAAATTTCCTAACGAAATAATTCTCGAAGTAAGAGCTGGCGCAGGAGGTGATGAAGCTTCTCTTTTTGCTTGGGAATTAGCTCATATGTATGAAAAATTTGCGGAAATAAAGAATTGGGATTGGAAAATAATAAATGAATCATCCAACAATATCGGTGGATACAAAGAAGCTTCTTTTGAAATTAAAGGTAAAGATGTTTATAAATTTTTAAAAAATGAAACTGGAGTTCATCGTGTACAACGAATACCAGCAACAGAAAAGAATGGTAGGATCCATACTTCAACAGCTTCTATTGCCGTGCTTCCACTTAATAAAAGAACAAAAATAATCATAAATCCGTCTGATGTAGATATTGAATATTCAAGGTCAGGGGGAGCCGGTGGGCAAAATGTTAATAAAGTTGAAACTGCAGTTAGATTAATTCACAAAGAAACTGGAATTGATGTTCGTTGCACAACAGAAAGAAATCAATTAGCAAACCGTGAAAAAGCTATGCTAATTCTTTCTTCCAAGTTACAAATAAAGAAAGATGAAGAAGAAGCAAAAAAATATTCAGAAAATAGAAAGAATCAAATCGGAACAGGAGATAGATCTGAAAAAATTAGAACTTATAATTTTCCTCAAGATAGAATTACCGATCATCGTATAAAAGAATCTTGGTCTAATATCCCTAAAATTATGGAAGGAGACATTAGTAAAATTATCGAAGCTCTTTCTTCTAAAGAAGCTAATATAAACAAAGAATAATTCTAAAGATAATTAGTGTTGCTCTTTTTTCTTATCTGTGCTACTCTTGACACCAGTAGTTTGCTTATGTTTTGGTATTTGTTTCATTCTTAAATGTTTAAGGCATTCAGGTCTGTAAATGAAAATCGACTTACGCGATTACATTTATAAATCTCCGAATTCGAATCGGAAAGTTAATTTTTGCAAGATAGTATTTTTTAGTAAAATTTTGCAAGCATAGTGTCATATATGGCAAAGAAATTATATGTAGGTGGTCTACCTTACCAGACTACCAATGATGAGCTTAAGTCTCATTTTGAAGCTGTTGGTCCAGTTACCTCAGCAACTATTATTATGGATAAAATGACTGGTCGCTCAAAAGGTTTTGGTTTCGTTGAAATGGAAAACGATGCTGACGCTGACAAGGCTATCGCTGATTTTGATGGTAAAGATTACGAAGGTCGTAATCTAACTGTTAATGAGGCTCGCCCAATGCAACCTCGTCAATAAAAGATATCTTTATAAAAATCCCCAATTCGAAAGAAGAGGGGATTTTTATATTATATAATTGGATTTTAATTCACTGTGCGTGTGCTTGGAATCGAACCAAGGACCTCTGTCTTATCAGGACAGCGTTCTACCCCTGAACTACACACGCATTGCTAACTCTAGGCACTGAAGTAATATAGCAAAAACTTGAAAATATCGCAATTATTTGATAGAGTGTAGCTGGCTATATAAGCCTTTTTAATTATTATGGAAAACAAAAACAAGAATATTTCTTGGTGGAAACCCGGAATAATTTTATTTACCAAGGTTTCAATATATATAATAGTTCCTATTATATTAGCTTTATATATAGGCAAATATCTTGATAAAAAATACAATACAGCTCCGTGGATATTTTTAATATTAACTTTTATTTCTTTTTTAATGTCTCTTTTTATAGTTTGGAAAAATTTTAAAAAGTATATGAAAAAATTAGAAGAAGAGAATGAGAATAATAATATTAGTAATTTATGACTACAGAAAATTCAAGTAACTCAATTACAGTAAATAGAACGGGAATAGAAAATAAAAATTTATCTGTAAAAAATATAAAAAAAGGAATAACTCATGAGTCAACGCTCTTTGCTGAGCCAATTTTAACTGTTGGAAATTTTACTATCACAAATTCTTTATTTACTAGTTGGATTGTTGTAGCTTTTATTATAGTTTTATCTATAATTATCAAATTAAAATTAAAACAAATTCCAAAAGGTATTCAAAATGTGCTTGAAATGATAATTGAAGGAGCAGAAGATTTGTGCGATCAGGTTACTAATAGCCGAAAAATTACAGATCAAGCTTTTCCAATTGTTTTTACTGTGTTTATAATAGTTTTATTTAATAACTGGATAGGGGTTTTCCCTTTTGGTGGATTTGGAATCATACAAGTAGGTGAGCATGGAAGAAACTTTATTCCTTTCATTAGAAGTGGAACAGCTGACATAAATGGCACTTTATCTTTAGCTCTTCTGTCAGTTATAGGAGCAAATATCTTTGGAATATTTTCAATTGGGATATGGAAATCTGTTAATAAATATGTTAATCTAAAAGCTCTTGGTGGTATTTTTACCAAGATCAGGAGAGACCCTATGGTTCTAGTTGTAGCTCCGATAATTTTTGTCGTTGGCTTGATAGAATTAATAGGGGAATTTGCTAAATTAGCTTCACTTTCATTCCGTCTTTTTGGAAATGTTTTCGCAGGAGAAGTTTTACTTGTATCTATGGGAGCTATAGTCGCTTACTTATTACCTATTCCTTTTATCTTTCTTGAAATTTTCGTCGGAGTTATACAAGCATTTATCTTTGCTGTTTTAACTTTAGTTTATTACACTATAGCCAGTCTTGAAGAAGAGGAAGAAGAAAAAGAGGAAGAAGAAAAAAAGAGAAGAAAGAAGAAGAAAAGATTACAGGCAGTAGGATAAAATTATTTGAATTAGAGGTCAATCATTATTAATTAATTAATATAAAAACATGGATATCGCAACACTAGCAAAAGCAATAGCAATAGGTCTTGGCTCTATGGGGCCTGGTATTGCTATTGGTATGATTGGGGCTAAAGCTATGGAAGCTATTGGTCGCAACCCTGAAGCTTCAGGAAAAGTTTTCGTTCCTATGCTTATTGCTTTAGCTTTCGCTGAAGCTATCACTATTTACGCGTTGGTTATTGCTTTCTCAATTGGAGCTTAGCTATTTATATCTAGTCATTTATTTTAAATGGCTAGGAATAAGGAGCTAAAAATTCCTTAAAATATATTCAATTAATAACTTATAATTAAATTTTCATGGATTCATTTATACAAACTTTTCATTTAGATTGGAAAATCCTTATAGCTCAAGCTATAAACTTTACTATTGTATTTGTTGTACTATATATTTTTGCGCTTAAGCCATTAAAAAAATTAATGAATGAACGCAGTGAAAGAATTGCTAAAGGAGTTAATGATGCAAAAAATAATGCTGAATTATTAGCTAAAACCCAGAAAGAATATGATGATGTCTTAGTAAAGGCTAAAATTGAAGCACATAAATTATTTCAAGATGGCAAAAAAGAAGCTGAAGAAAATAAAATTCATATGATGGAATTAGCTCAACAAGATGTTGAAAATTTAATCAGTAATGGTAAAAAAGTTCTTGATAGAGAGAAATTAAAAATAATAGATGAGGCTAAAAAAGAAATAGTTTCTTTAGTAGTTAAAGCCACAGAAAAATTACTTCAATCAAGCTCAAGTGAATCATTTGATAAGAAAACATTAGAGCAAATAAAAAAATTATAAATATGGCAAAAACTTCTATAAAAAACATAGCATCTGCAATATACGAATCATCTAAGGATAAAGATGAAAAAGATTTAAATGTTATTATAGAAAGAATCGTAATTTTACTTGATAAAAAAAGAATGCTAGGTGAAACAGATAAAATTTTATCAGCTCTTGAAAAAATAATAGATGATAAAAATAAAATCATTAGAGTAAGACTCACTAGTTGTCGGAAAACTTCAGAAAAATTAAAAGAAGAAGTAGATAAGTTTATAAGGAAAAAATATGAGGCCAAAGAAATAAAATTAACAACGATAGAAAATTCAAAATTATTAGGAGGAATTAAATTAGAAATAGGAGATGAAGTATTAGATGCAACACTTTTAAACAAAGTTCATAAATTACAAACTTATTTAATAGAAAAT
>CAYTHY010000012.1:0-13810 GCA_964437715.1 uncultured Candidatus Saccharibacteria bacterium | reverse complement strand
AGGTCAGACCTAGGGGAAACTTATTTTTAGATGGTTTTTAAAAATGATACAATATGTATGATAAAAATAAAACTGAAATAACGGTCGAATATTATTTGCTTAATTACTAAAATTTATGACATTAGAAAATATAAAAAAAGAATCAAAAAATTTAGTTTTCGTTTATACAACATGCCCCAATAAGGCAGAAGCTCGACTGATAGGTCTTTCTGCTGTTAATGATAAGTTAGCCATATCCGCTGACTACTGGTTGATTGAATCAATTTATCCGTGGAAGGGAGTCATTCAACAAGTTGGTCAATATATGTTAATGCTTAGTTCACAAAAATATTTAGCTGATAAACTAATTGAATTTATTAATAAAATACATTCATATAAGACTCCAATGATTGTTATGACCGAAACAAATAGTGTTAATTATCAATACAAATTCTGGATGGATGGTTTATTGGAAAATAAAAATAGATATTTAACCAGGAAAGAAGCTAAAAAAAAGAGATTAGAAAACGAGGAGGGTGTTTATCATTATGGTAAATTAAAGTAGTAATTCTGATTAAAGAATAGCACTTAGATTACTATCATATGATATAATATAAATATGCATATTAATGAGAAGACTATATTAAATCTTCTAAATAATTCTGGTCTAGTTAATAAAACTGATATGGCGATGGCCTTAAAAAAATCTGAAGAAACAGATCAGTCTATTGGGGCTATTTTAGTTAATGAAGGAATCTTAAATGAAAAAGATTGGAATAGTATGCAAGCTACATCACTTGGCATTCCTTTTGTGAGTTTAAAAGGAAAAAAAATTGATTCAGATGTTTTAACTTTAATCCCTGAACCAATCGCTAAAAATAATAATATTATTGCATATAAAAAAAGTCGTCTTGGTCTTGAAGTAGCAATGCTCGATGTTGATGACTTACCAGTTATTGATTTTATAAAAAAGAAAGTTGGTTTAAAAATTTTACCACGAATGACAAGCTCTGATTCAATAAAAGAAGCTCTTACTCAATATAAAAAAAGTTTGCAAGCTGATTTTGAAGAAATTATTAAAACAGAGAGTAATTCTGTAAAATCCTTCAATTTAGATATTAAAAAAGAAATTCCAACAGAGGAAAAATCTGAAAAGGAATTAAAAGAACTCGCTGAAGATTTACCCATTATAAAAATTGTAGATGCTCTTATTTCCCACGCTATTTTTCAAAGAGCGTCAGATATTCATATTGAGCCAGAAGAGAATTCTCTGATTGTTCGTTATAGGATTGACGGCATTTTACACGACGCAATGGTTTTGCCTAAAAATACTGCACCAGGGATTGTAGCTAGAATTAAAGTTCTTTCAAACTTAAAGCTTGATGAAAAGCGTCTTCCACAAGACGGTCGATTCAAAATTACCAATGAATCGGGGAGAGTCTCATTTCGTGTTTCTACTTTACCAACATATTATGGTGAAAAAACTGTCATCCGTATTTTAAGAGAAAGTGCTCAAGGTTTTACTTTGGAGGGTCTTGGTTTTCATGGTGAAGATTTGGAGCGTATTCATCGTGGATTAAAAAAAAGAGATGGTATGTTATTGGCGACAGGTCCAACGGGTTCGGGAAAAACGACTACGCTTTATACAATGCTTGATATTTTAAATACAACTGATGTTAATATTTCAACAGTTGAAGATCCGATTGAGTACCAAATGCCACGAGTTAATCAAACCCAAATAAAATCAGAAATTGGTTTAACTTTTGCAAATGGCTTAAGAACTCTACTTCGTCAAGATCCAGATATAATAATGGTTGGAGAAATCCGTGATGGAGAGACGGCTAGTTTGGCTGTTAACGCAGCCCTAACTGGACACCTTGTTCTTTCAACTATCCACACAAATTCTTCAGCTGGGGCTATCCCAAGAATGATTGATATGGGAGTTGAACCATTTTTAATTGTTTCAACTGTTAAAACAATTATTGCCCAGCGTTTAGTTCGCAGGTTGACTAAAGATAAAGAAGAATATTTTTTGTCTGAAGGTGAAAAAAAAGAACTTTCAAAAATTGTTAATCTTGACCGTGTTCTTCAGTCCTTAAAAAAGGAGAAGATTATTGGAAAAAATGTTACTTGGGAAAAGATTCCTTTTTATAAACCGAAATCTAGTAAAGAATCTGCTGATGGTTATTATGGAAGAGTCGGTATACACGAAGTTTTGGAAGTTAGTTCTACTATTAAAGAAATGATTTTAAAAGGTTCAACAACTGATGAAATTGAAAAAAGAGCTCAAGAAGAAGGGATGATGACAATGTTAGAAGATGGTATTTTCTTGGCTGTTCAAGGTGTTACTTCTAAAGAAGAAGTTTTGCGAGTAGTTTCTGAGTAAAAAATTTTTATAAAAATGAAATTTAAATATAAAGAACAAAATAAAAAAGGTGTCATTGTAGAAGGGATTAAAGAGTCCCCAGATAAATTTACTGTAGCTAAAGAAATTAGAGACAAAGGAGGAGTTCCTATTTCCATTGATGAATATAAAAAAAAGAATGTAATTTATTCGTTAGCAACAATTAGTATTTTTAATAAAATCTCTCTCTCAGAAAAAATTATTTTTACAAATAATTTAAGTGGGATGCTTTCAGCGGGTTTGTCTTTAGTTAGAGCCCTTTCTGTACTTGGGAAACAATCGACTAACCCCAAAATGATCAAAGTTGTTAATAGTCTAATTAACGAAATAAATAAAGGAGGAACATTATCATCTGGTATGGAAAAATTTCCCGATGTTTTTTCCAAAGTTTTTGTTTCGATGATTCTCTCAGGAGAGGAATCAGGAGGGTTACCAAGAGTTCTTAAAGAAATAGGAATAACTTTAAAAAAAACATATGATTTAGATAAAAAAATTAAATCAGCGATGATCTATCCTTCAATAATTGTTGCGACAATCTTTGTGATTGGAATTTTAATGATGATTTATGTAGTTCCAACATTAGTAACAACCTTCAACGGATTGGGGGCAAAACTTCCACTTTCAACTAGATCTATTATTTGGATTTCTAATTTTCTCACCCACCACTTATTAGAATTCATTTTTGTAGTCTTTATTATTGTTGGAGGAGCAACACTTTTTGCCCGACTTAAATTTACTCGTCATTATTTTGATTTTATTATTTTACATTTACCTGTGATAAAAGAATTGGTTAAAGAAACAAATTCAGCTAGAACTACCCGTACCCTTTCTTCTCTTTTGTCTTCGGGTGTTGATCTCTCCAGAGCCTTAGTTATTACTAAGGATATTTTACAGAATAGTTATTACCGTGAAATTATTGATGATTCTATTAAAGCTATAGAAAAAGGAATTTCTCTTTCTGTTATATTTAAAGAAAATATTAAACTTTATCCAGTGATGGTGGGGGAGATGATTGAAGTTGGAGAAGAAACAGGAAAATTATCGCAAATGTTACTTGATATTGCGACCTTTTATGAAAACGAAGTAGATGATAAAACGAAAAATCTTTCGAGTATTATTGAGCCTGTTTTAATGATTTTTATCGGTTCGGCCGTTGGTTTTTTTGCTATTTCAATAATTTCACCAATGTATTCTATAATGAACAATATTAAATAAAATTATGAAAATATTAAAAAATAGAGGATTCAATTTAATAGAATTATTATTAGCAATAGCTGTTTTAGCCTCAATAGGTTTAATTGTTATGCCCAGTTTAACAAACTTTCAAAAAAAACAATCTCTTAAAAATACAGCTGAAAATATAGTTACTCTTCTAAATAAAGCTAAGTCTGATTCTCTCTCTTCTTTTGATTCTAATAATTATGGTGTCCATTTTGAATCTAATCAAATGATTTATTTTGCAGGTAATAGTTTTTCCCCTGGAAATATAAATAATAAAAAAGTTGATTTTGCCTCCGGTGTGATAATACCTCCTGTTGGGGGGATAGGTTTAGAGAATGGAGGTGATGATGTTATTTTCCCTCGTTTGACCGGAAATGTCACTGGTTATGGTATTATTGTTATACAACTAGTATCAAAACCAACATCTCAAGAAATAATTAAAATAGATAAACTAGGGACGATTAGTTTAATTAGTTTGAATTAAAAAATTTATAACGTTTATTATGAAATGTCATACAAATAATAATAAAAAAAACGAAATTTCTCTTAAAAAAGGCTTTACTATAATTGAAGTTATCGTTGCTTGTACTATTATTTCTATAACAGTTTTTGCTTTAATGACTTCAGCCCAGAAAGGAATAGAACTCTCCAACAGAGCTTTAAGGCAAACTCAAGCTAATACACTTCTTGAAGAAGGAGCTGAATCAGTTAAAATAATTAGAGATAATAACTGGGGAGATATTTCTAATTTAAGTTTAGAAACTCCTTACTATCTATATTTTAATACAAATAGTAATATGTGGTCTCTTAATACCTCAAAAATTACTCCAAATAATTCTATCCCAAATTATCCAGTGGGCTCTATTTTTAACCGGACAATTACTATTTCCGCCGTGAAGCGTGATAATAATGATGATATTTCACAAACTGGAATAGTAGATAGTCAAACAAAAAAAATAACTGTGACAGTTTCTTGGCCAACTTCTAGTGAAATTGTCTCAAAAGATTTAGTTTTTTATATAGCAAATATTTTTAATTAAATGAAACAAAAAACAAAAAACAAAAAAGGATTTTCTCTCATAGAAATAATTATTTATTTGGCTATTTTTACGATGATTTCTCTTTTAGTCATTAATTCATTACTTATTGTTATATCGTCTTTCACAACAATTCAAACTAATAAAATATTACTTGAAGCTGGAATGAATTCTATGGAAAGAGTGTCCCGTGATATTCGTCAAAGCGATAGTATAGACCTTATTAATAGTAATTTTAGTGGGGGAGTTTTACAACTTAATACCACTAATGATTCTGGGCTCCCTGCTACTGTAAAATTTAGCGATGAAAATTCTAAATTAGATCTTTATGAAGATAATATTTTGTCTGGTAATTTACTTGGGCCTGATGTTCTCTTAGATAAATTAACTTTTAGGCGAATAAATACAAAAGAGAGTGAGGCCGTAAAAATAGAGATGACTATTCATAATATAAATAGTACTCTTAGTAAGAAGGTGAATTTTTATGACACCATAACACTAAGAGGGAGTTATAAATAAACACAAACCAAAGATGAACAATAAGATTAAAATAAAATATAAGACAAATAGAGGAGCAGCGATGATGATCCTAGTTCTTTTTTTTGTTTTTATTAGCACAGCTATTTTATCTGGATTAACTCTTCCGGTTATTCGAGAATTTAGGATTGCTTCGAATAATCTCAAATCTAAACAGTCATATTTTTTATCTGAATCAGGGATAGAAGATGCAATCTATAGAATAAAAAATAATATGAAAATTAGCGGAACAGAAAACCTTGTTCTTGGTGACTCTTCTTCTGTTACTACAGTAACTGATTTAGGAGGAGGGCAAAAACAAATAAGTAGTTTAGGAAACACTTATTCCAAACAAAGAAAAGTTGATATAACTTTAACGACATCAACAGGAACTTCTTTTCACTATGGACTTCAAGCTGGAGTGGGCGGTGTCTATTTAAGTAGTGGTAAAATCAATGGAAATGTTTATTCCAACGGACCAATTATTGGGGATAGTTCTTCCTCAATTACTGGCACAGCCATTTCGGCAGACAGTCCATCTTTAAATGCGGACCAATCTAATGGCTCGGGAGTTCCACAATATAATATTACTTTTGCTAGGATATCTTCTTCTAATCAAGATATTGCTCAAAGTTTCAAGGTTTCAAAATTAGGCCGTCTAAATAAGGTCAGTTTCTATATAAAAAAAGTTGGTAACCCAAACGGTGCTGTGGTAAAAATTATGAA
This sequence comes from uncultured Candidatus Saccharibacteria bacterium, assembly GCA_964437715.1. Classification (GTDB taxonomy): domain Bacteria; phylum Patescibacteriota; class Minisyncoccia; order Phycocordibacterales; family UBA9973; genus UBA8515. Next base: position 7,927 of record CAYTHY010000012.1, on the reverse strand, counting down.
TGATTATAATGGAAATCCAGGAAGTAATATATTAGCTCAAGGTTCTTTTTCTTCTTCATCTGTAACGAATTCCTATGGGTGGATTGATGTTTCATTTTCTGATAACCCAACACTAGATATAAATAAAACTTATTGGTTAGTTATTGATTCTAATTATTCATATTGGAGATATTATGTAATAGGTGCTTCAAAAAATAATTATTTAAATGGTGTTGCCAAAATTGGTAGATTAAATAATTCTTGGAGTTTTTGGAATCCTTGGAGTCTCTGGAATAATTGGGACAATTTGGGTTATTGGAATTATACTAACCCCCCTAACCTTGATTATTATTTTGGAATATACTTAGGTGGTTTTGATGGATTGATAGAAGGTAGCTCTGGAAGTATCTGGAACCCTCTACAGGTTGGAACAATTTCAGGTGAAGCTCAAGCTCACACCGTCAACTATACAAATGCAACTGGTAAAATTTATTGTCAAAGTGGAGTTGGTAATAACAAAGACTGCTCTTCACAACCAGATCCAACTTATATCGCTTCTCCTATTTCTGAAGCTAATATTACCGAATGGAAAAATGATGCTCTGAGTGGAGGAACTTATCAAGGTAATTATTATGTTGGTTGGTTTGGTTCAACTCTTGGACCTAAAAAAATTAATGGGAATTTATATGTTAGAAATGGGGGAACTTTAGTTATTACTGGAACTCTTTGGGTGACTGGAAAAATCAAATTATATGGAGGAGGTAAAATAAAACTTGCTTCAAGCTATGGTTCAAATGATGGAATAATTATTACGGATGGAACAGTCTATATTTCTAGCGGGGGTAGTGCTACTGGTTCTGGAACAAACGGAAGTTATTTGATGATACTTTCAACAAATAACTCTAGTGAAGCCATCGAAGTTTCAGGTGGAGCAGGAGCTATGATTGTTGTTGCTCCTAATGGAGGTATAAAAATTACAGGAGGAGCTTCTCTTAAAGAGGCAACAGGTTATAAAATTAGTGTAACTGGGGGTTCAAGTATCACTTATGAAGCAGGTTTAGCTAATAATAATTTTTCGAGTGGACCTTCTGGATCTTGGAAAATAAATAGCTGGAAAGAAGTTAAATAAAAAATCAATTCTGAAAAATTTACTCTAATATGGTATAATACAGCATATGAGTAAAATTATAGTTGGTAATTGGAAAATGAACCCGAAATCACTAGAAGAAGCAAGGGTTATTTTTAATGACACTCTTCATGTCACAAAAGGAGTAAAGAATATAAACGTTGTTATTTGTCCGCCTTTTCCATTTTTATCCATCATAAATAATTCAAAAATAAAAAGTATTAGTTTAGGGGCTCAAAATGTTTTTGAAGAGCCATCTGGATCTTATACTGGAAAAGTTTCCTTAAAAATGCTTTCAAGTATGGGGGTTAAATATATAATTTTAGGTCATTCAGAGAGTCGTCTATCTGGTGAAACAAATAAAGTAATAAATAAAAAAGTTTTATCAACCCTGAAGGCAAAAATTACTCCAATCTTGTGTGTTGGAGAGAGTAGCCGTGATGATAATGGTTTTTATTTGGCTTTTATTAAGCATCAATTAATTGAATGCCTATCTTCTGTTCCAAGAACACAAATTAAAAATATTATTATTGCCTACGAACCAATTTGGGCGATTGGAGCTAAATCATTACACCAAGCAACTAAAGATGAGTTTGTTGAAATTCAAATTTTTATTAAAAAAGTTATTGCAGATATTTATAGTCTTAAAATAGCTAGTGCTACTAAAATAATTTATGGAGGTTCGGTTCACCCGCTTAATGCAAAAGAGTTTATAGATGCCGGAGCCGACGGTTTACTTATTGGTCGAGACAGTCTTATTCCTAAAAAATTTGGGAAAATAATAAAACTTATAAAATAATTTAAATTTTATTAAATATTATAATGAAATCAATTAAAGATATAAAAAATTTATCAGGAAAACGGATTTTAGTTAGAGTTGACTTTAATGTGCCTATTAAAGACGGCAAAGTTCTTGATGACTTTAGAATCAAAAAAGCGATTCCAACAATAGAATATCTTCACAAAAAGGGAGCAATTTTAATTTTAATTTCTCATCTCGGAAGTGATGGGAGTAGTAGTCTCAAACCAGTATTTGCGAGATTAAAAAAATATTTCCCAGAAGCCGTTTTTATAGATGAATCTATTTTAGGTTATGGAGCTACAGGGGCTATGGACGATTTAAAAAAAGGAGACATTGTTCTTATGAGAAATATCAGAAGCGACGATGGAGAGAAAAAAAATTCGCCATCATTTGCTAGAGGGCTTTCTCGCTATGGTGATATCTATGTTAATGATGCTTTTTCCGTTTGTCACCGTTCTCACGCTTCAGTAGTCGGTCTTCCAAAGCACCTGCCAAGTTATGCGGGCTTTCAATTACTAGATGAAATAAAAAATTTATCAAATATTTTTCAACCAAAACACCCATTCCTTTTTATTCTAGGTGGAGCTAAGTTTGAAACAAAAATTCCTTTGATTAAAAAATTTCTTCATCAAGCTGAAAATGTCTTTATTGCTGGTGCTTTATCCAATGATTTCTTTAAAGCTAAAGGATATGAAGTTGGCAAGTCTTTAGTTAACGAAGGTCATTTACAAATATCCTCACTGTTGAAACGGAAAAATTTAATTCTACCGATAGATGTGGAAATTACAAAAAACAAAACTAACAAATACGTAGAACCAGAAAGTGTGGGAGTTGATGACTATATTGTAGATATTGGACCTAAGACAGTTAAATTGCTAGAAGGATTAATAAAAAAAGCCAAGTTTATTCTTTGGAACGGACCACTTGGTAAATATGAAGATGGTTTTAGTGGTGCGACAAAATCTATTTTAAAAAATGTCGCTAACTCAAAAGCTTATACTGTTGTTGGAGGAGGAGATACTGTTTCAATTATTTCAAAATTAAAATTAGAAAATAAATTTAGCTTTGTTTCAACTGGAGGAGGTGCTACTTTAGATTTTTTAACTAAAGAAACTCTTCCTGGCATCAAAGCCCTAAAATAATAAAATTAAGAAGCATTTTTTATTTTAGAAGCCATTTCTATTTGTTCTTCTTTTGTTTCGTAGGAATCAGTTTTATATTGAGGAAGACCGTCGTTTAGTTTTCGTGGAATTAAGTGTATATGAAAATGAGGAACATCTTTACCAACAACAGAAACTTGAACATAATCACAATTAAGATTTTTACGCATTTTAATTATTAATTTTTTAACTACAACAAAAGCCTTAGCTATTGTTTCGTCAGGGGTTTCGTGTATCCACTCGTAATGCTCTTTCGGTATTAACAGAGAATGCCCTTTAACTACTGGATTGATATCAAGAAACCCTAAAAAATCACTATCCTCATAAATTATATAAGCTGGGATTTTTTTATCTATAATTTTACAAAACAAACAATCATTATTTTTATCCATATTGTTATTATATGATACAATCATAATTATGCCAAACAAGACAGAATTACAAAATATTCTTTTAAATAATCGCGGAATCTTAGATAAAGAAAAGTTTTTAAATCCATCATATGAAGAACATCTTTATGACCCTTATTTATTGAAAGATATGGAAAAAGCTGTTGTTCGTATCTATGAAGCCATTGAAGCTAAAGAAAAAATTGTTATTTATACTGATTATGATTGTGATGGTATTCCTTCGGCTGTCATAATGAACGATTTCTTCAAAAAAATTGATTACAAAAATTTTTCTATTTATATTCCCGATCGCCACGACGAAGGTTATGGGCTACACTCTGAAGCTATTAGCCAGTTTATTGACGACAAAGTTAACCTTTTAATTACTTTTGATTTAGGGATTACAGCGATTAAAGAGGTAGTTCAAGCAAAAGTTGGAGGAATAGATACCATTATTGTTGACCATCATTTACCTTCTTTACAGGGGATACCTAGTGCTTATGCTGTTATTGACCCCAAGCAAGATGGTTGTAATTATCCAGACGAAATGCTTTGTGGGGCAGGTTTAGCCTTCAAATTAATTCAAGCTTTTATTAAAAAATATGGAGAATATTTCAAAATTAAAAATGGTTGGGAAAAATGGCTTTTAGATATGGTAGGAATTGCTACTTTATCCGACCAAGTTCCACTTGTAAATGAGAATCGTGTTCTAGCTTATTATGGATTGAAAGTTTTACGCAAAACTCGTCGTCCAGGTCTTGTTGAAATTTTTCGTAAAGCTGGAGTAAATATTTCAAAATTAACCGAAGAAGATGTGACTTTCACTTTAGCTCCGAGAATTAACGCCGCTTCGCGAATGGCAAATCCGATGAGTGCTTTTGAATTGTTATCTACTACAGATGTGATTAAAGCAAAAACTTTGGCTGACTATTTAACTAAAATAAATAATGAGCGAAAGTATTTAGTTGCTCAGATTATGAAAGATGTAAAAAAAAATTTAACTAAAAGAAATTTAAATGAAGAAGAAAAACCAATAATAGTTATCGGTAATCCTAAGTGGAGAGTTGGTATTTTGGGAATTGTTGCTGCCAAAATAACTGAAGAATATAAAAAACCAGTTTTTGTTTGGGGCTCTGATGGGAATGGAATACTTCGTGGCTCTTGTCGTTCCTATGGAAATATTAATTTAGTTGAACTAATGGCTTCTTTGGCAAAAGGAAGTTTGGAAGAATTTGGTGGACATAAATTTGCTGGAGGATTTTCAGTTTCGCGTTCTGAAGTTCATCTTTTAGAAGAACGATTAGTTTCTGTGTTTGAAAATAAAAAAAGTAAATTGTCTGCAGAAGATGAAACTCTCTTAGATAACGATTCACTAAAAGAACAATTGATAGATGCAACGATAGATATTGATGATGTTAATAATGAAAATTATCAAGTAATTAAAGGCTTATCTCCGTTTGGAGTTGGTAATTCTAAACCCATTTTTATAATTAAAAATGCTTTGATTTCTTCTTTCAAAGAGTTTGGCAAAGAAAAAAATCATTTGGAAATTATTTTTAAAAATAGTTATAATTCTTCTATCAAAGCTATCGTCTTTTTCAAAACTAGTAAAAGCTTTAATAATGTCTTATCTGTCGGTGAAAAAATTAATTTAATTGTTAACCTAGAAGAAAATAATTTTGCTGGTCGGAGTGAGCTAAGGTTACGAATTGTTGATATAATATAATTATGAATTCAGAAATAGAAATATATACAGATGGCTCTTCTCTTGGTAATCCAGGACCTGGTGGTTGGGGTGTTGTTTTTGTAATTACAAAAAATAAACCAAAACCCGAAATAATTGATTTTGGCGGTTATGAAAAAGAAACGACGAACAATAGAATGGAACTCACGGCGGTGATTGAAGCTCTTAATTTTTATCTCACTAAGCAAGAACTCGTAAATAAAAAAATTAAAATTTATACTGACTCAAGTTATGTTCTTGGTGGAATAACTTCCTGGATAAATAATTGGGAAAAAAATGGTTGGAAAACAGCTAATAAAAAACCAGTCCTCAATCAAGATTTATGGAAAAAATTAGTTCCACCATCAAGAGAATTAGGAGACAAACTTTCTTGGCAGAAAGTTAAAGGACACTCAGGACATATTTACAACGACCAAGCAGATGAAATTGCCACAACTTTTGCTAAGAAACAAAATAAAAAATAAAAATTAGTATATAAATATTTTTCTTCTTTGAACACAATGAAAACATTATGACAAAAAAAGAAATTATTTTAATTTTTGTTTTACTCATTATTGCTCTTGTGCGATTTTTCTTTTTTATTCCTAAAGCTCCAAATTATAAAAGTGCGGTTAACCAACAAGTGCAAGTGAAAGGCATCGTTATTTCCTTGCCTGATGTCCGCCAAAATAACCAACGAATCACAATCCAACCAACAGGAGAAGGCTCAAATATCCTTGCAATTATTCCCTGGAGTTTAGATATCTCTTATGGGGATAAGGTTTCAGTGAGAGGAATATTAGAAGAACCAGAAAATTTTATTACTCCCATTGGTAAAGAATTTAACTATAAAAGATATTTATCTAACCAAGATATTTATTTTATTATTAAAAACGCAAAAGTTAAAATAATTTCACACAATAATAAAAGTAAATTAAAATCTTTGCTTTATAAATTTAAAACTGCTTTTATAAAAAATATTAAAAAAATAATTCCTCTACCACAAAGTGATTTAGCCAATGGTTTAATTCTCGGGAAAAGGGGAGGCTTTGATAAAAAATTACGCAGTGAATTTATTTCAACAGGGACGATTCATATAGTAGCTCTCTCTGGATATAATGTAACCATTGTCGCTGAAGGAGTTATGAAAATGTTTGGACTCATTTTCTCTCAAGCTGTTTCTATTATTTTTGGAGTTTTAGTTATTATTTTATTTATAATTATGACTGGGGCAACGGCGACAGCAATTAGAGCGGGGATTATGGCTGTTATTTTACTTTTTGGTCGTTTAACTGAACGCACCTATGATGCTGGACGAGCTTTAATAATTGCTGCTCTTTTAATGATAACTTATGACCTACGAACTCTCACAGATATTTCTTTTCAACTTTCATTTTTAGCAACTGCTGGAGTTTTATTTTTAACACCTAAAATAATTTCTTGGTTTTATTTTTTGCCGATGCGTTTTAAATTTAGGGAACTTGTTGCTACTACAATTTCGGCTACGATTTCTGTTTTACCAATTTTACTTTATATAACTGGAATTTTATCTTTGGTCTCTTTACCAGCAAATGTTTTAATTATTCCTTTCCTTCCGATTACAATGTTTTTTACTTTTCTTGTAGGAATTCTCAGTTTCATTTCTCCTATTTTGTCTCTGCCTTTTGCTTATATTTTACATTTGTTCCTTTCTTATATTTTATCCGTCATTCACTTCTTTGCTATTTTACCCTTCGCGAGTGTAACAACAAAATCGTTCCCCTTAATTTTTACAATCTTAATTTATATATTCTTAATTTGGTGGATATTCAAACCTCAAAAAATCAATTCCCAACCCTAAACTTCAAACAAATTAAAGAAAACTAGAGTAAAATCTAAGTAAAATTACCCCCACATAGTTATCCCCACCAACTTACTCAATTTTAACTTTCTAAATTAAGAATATATTGATATAATATAAATGTTTTCTATGAAAAGAAGGAACATAAATTATGCTCGATAATTCATTTAAGAAAAAATTATTTATATTAGGGATTTTCACTTTGCTAAGCTTTTTATTTGTCTCTGTTACCTCAGCTGCCAACCCAATAGCTCCATTCAATCCTAATAAAGTTGTTACTGATCCTGGTTCTCCAACTAATGCTTGGGGAGGTTGTGGTCCAGTGGATTCTAACTGCTATATTGCTCAACCAACAACAAAAAATAATCAAGAAAATACAACTACTCCAACTTTCATTAAGCAAGAATCTAAAACTACTACTATTCAAAACATTCTTTCAACTCCTACTCCAACTAAAACTAAAACTAAAACTACAACTTCAACTATTTCTAAATCAACTCTCGTTAAGGCTCTCAGAAGCTTACTCCTATCAAACAGTTTACCGAGAGATATTCTTAGTTTACTTCAAGGACCCAGAGGATTAAAAGGAGACAAAGGAGCTAAAGGAAACAATGCTCCATTATCTCCAACTCCAACCTATACTCCAATGGCTACCACCTATGCTCCCATCGCCTATCTCCCAGCAAACCCATCAATTAATTATGCCGGAGGAAGTATTTTCTCTTCCACTGACTTATCTTCAAAAAACTTTATTACCAACACAGCCAAGATAACTACTTTAACTGTTACAGCCAACTCAGCTTTCACTGGAAATACTACTACCGCTGGTAACCAAAGTGTCAGTGGAGATTTAACTTCCTCCGGCAACACAACCCTAGCGACTGGAAGTAGTACTACTAACTCTCTAG
>CAYTHY010000011.1:0-13970 GCA_964437715.1 uncultured Candidatus Saccharibacteria bacterium | reverse complement strand
GGCATATGCTAGTTTCTAATACTCATTTATTTTTTACTCTATATTTTTTTGTTTTTATGATAATACACAAAAAATACCCGAAACACACAGTAGCAGGTGTTGGGTAAAGAGAGATAATTTGTTATTATTTTTATAATATGAAATATTTAAAAAAATATTTACTGCCGATTTTAATTGTTGTTTTATTTATTTCGTCTCTAACTATTGTCTATTTTGCCTATGCTCAAAAAGATAGCAGTAATCTTCTGAAAGTTGCCTTTCTTGATATCGGACAAGGAGATGCTATTTATATTGAAGCTCCAAATGGAAAACAAATGCTTATAGATGGCGGACCAGATGGAAAAATTCTACAAAGATTGTCAGAAGTAATGCCTTTCGGCGACAGATCTATCAATATTATTTTAGCGACTCATGTTGATTCAGATCATATTAGTGGCTTATCCTATGTCCTTAATAATTATAAAGTTGATGATGTTATAGAAAATGGAGCTACTTCAAAAACTATGGTTTATAGAAATCTAGAAAAAGAAATATTGAAAAATAAAATACCTAAAATTATTGCTAATAATAAAATGCGAATAATCTTAGATAAAGAAAAAAATATTTATTTTGATATTTTATTTCCCGACAGAGATGTTTCAAAAATGGATTCAAATGACGGTTCAATTGTTGGAAGACTTGTCTATGGAAACGAATCTTTTATGCTTACAGGGGATGCGACAATTTATACGGAGAATATGATTAGGTGGAATGAAAGTCCCTCCTCTTTACGTTCTCAGGTTCTAAAACTTGGTCATCATGGGTCTAGGACTTCATCAAGTCTTTTGTGGTTAGAAGAAGTTAATCCAGATGTTGCTATTATCTCAGCTGGAAAAAATAATCGCTATGGACACCCTCATAAAGAAATATTAGACAGATTAAAAAAGCTAAATATACCATATTTAGCGACTTATAAAGAGGGAAATATTATTTTTAAAACTGATGGAATAAAAATGTTTCATTAAAAATATAAAATATAAAAATATTTTATTTAATGATTCCTGCTTTTTTGAGAACGGAGTAAGCTCCGTTTTTATTTATTGTTTTGATTGCTTTGGTAGATAAAGTTAATGGAAAATATTTTTTTAATTCAGGAACATAAATGCGTTTTTTTTGGAGATTAGTATATTTACGAACTTTACCAGTTGGCTTAAATTTTGTAGCACGAACAGCGTTGGAGTAGCCTCCAGCCATCATAGAACCCTTTTTTGTTATTGCGCAAACTTTTGCCATATGTGATTCACATGCTATCATATAAAGAATACCTATGCAAGTTCAATTTTTAGATGGAATATTTTATATTTTGGTTTTAATTATGTCCGTGGTAATCCACGAATTTTCTCATGGCTACACAGCCTATCTTTTAGGAGATAATACAGCTAAAGATAGGGGGCGACTAACCTTAAATCCAATAAATCACCTTGACCTTTTTGGCTCGATTATTTTGCCAATTCTGTTGTATTTTACAACGCATGGTAGTTTTTTAGTTGGTTGGGCTAAACCAGTCCCATATAATCCAAATAATTTACGAAATGTAAGGAAGGGAACTTTTCTTGTTTCAATTGCTGGTATTTTATCTAATCTAGTTATTGCCGTTATTTTTGGGCTTTTAATAAGGTTTGCAACTGTTTTTGGGATCCCGGCTTATTCAGCTAACCCGATGTTGCTTAGTCCTTTTTATAAAATCTCATCAATTATTGTTTTTATGAATTTGATTTTGGCGGTTTTTAATATCATTCCAATTCCACCACTAGATGGTTCAAAAATTTTATTTTCAATTATTCCTTACAAATATCATTACATCGAAAATTTTTTAGAAAGGTATGGAATACTTTTGTTAGTTTTTTTCATCATTTTTCTTTGGAGTGAAATCGCTCCAATTATATATATTCTTTTTTCTTTAATTACCGGGCTACATTAAAATTAAAAATTAACAAATATGAGTTGTTTTTTACTCATCTTTAATTTATAATAAGAGGTATGCGAAATATAATTTCAAAAAAGTTTAAATCAAATAAATTTTCTATTAGATTCATTTTAATAGTCGTTTTTATTCTCTTTTTTAGTGTTTCAATTCCGATTAGTTTTGCGATGAACATAACATCAACCAACCTTTTTAATTCTTCAAAAAAAGAATTCAATAAATTATTTACAAATAATTTATCTGAGCACACCGATGCTTCTATAAACGATGAAGTAAAAGTTTGTAAAGATGTTACTTGCACGAATCCGAAACCAGGGATTATTTATTTTAAATCATCAATCAATTCTCCCTCAGGTCTTTCTCCTCTTGTTGTTAGTAGTGTTAATGGTGTAAGTGGGGAAGTTTGGGGAAATCAGCTTGGGACTATAAATTTTCAACCACCCTATGGAGGGGTATATTTTGCTAATCCAGAAACTGGTTTACTAAAGGGGACAGCTTGGAGCGAAACTTCTGGAGTTATTAATTTTTCTGTTACTGGTCAAAAAGTAATTATTGATCCAAAAACAGGAAAATGGAGTGGTTGGGCTTGGGCTTCTGGTCCATATGGTGGCTGGATTCAATTTGACTGTAATACTGGTTCTTGTGTTCAAACTACTTGGAATAATCAAAACAAAAAAGTAGAAAAAAAACATAAAACGAAAGATTCAGTTGTTAAAAAATCACACGAAGATGATTATTTCAGTTTAGCTTTTAAAAATGTGCTTCCGAGTGTTATTCAATCTTGGGAGAAGTTAGGTCAAATAATTATAAATGAAAGCAGAACAGTTAATTCTGGTTTTGATATTTTAATTTCTAAATTAACTAATTATTCTAATCAAACCGGGGAGTTTGTAAATGATACATATAATAGTGTTTATAATTCTGCTAATAATATGTATAATTCTACTGTTAAATCTATTTCAGGTATTAAAACTGTTAATTTTAATAAAATTTTTAGTAAGTAAAAATATGCTTGCTTTTCTAACTCAACTATAGTAAAGTATTTTCACTAGTCGTTTAGACTATTTTTAATTTGATATGCCTACAATAAATCAATTAGTTCGTAAGAACCGTAAAAAAATTAAGAAGAAATCCAAATCTGTAGCCTTGGCTCGTGGTTTTAATTCAATTAAGAATAAACCAGTTTTTTACCCTTCACCTTTTAAACGTGGTGTTTGTACAAAAGTTTCAACAACAACTCCTAAAAAACCAAACTCTGCTCTCCGAAAAATTGCTCGTGTTAGGTTAACTAACGGAATGGAAGTCACTGCCTATATCCCAGGAGAAGGACATAATTTACAAGAACACTCAGTTGTCATGATTCGTGGCGGACGTGTTAAAGATTTAATTGGAGTTCGTTATCATATCGTTCGCGGACATCTTGATACAACAGGTGTAGAAAAACGCCGAAAATCCAGAAGTCGTTATGGAACAAAACTTTTAAGAGAAAAAAAGAAATAAATTATTAATTACTGACGATTCAAATAATACAAAAAGAAAATTTAAAAAATGAGAACAAAGATAAAAAATCCTAATATTGTTAATCCTGATATAATTTATAATTCGCAAAAACTTGCTAAGTTCATAAATAATATTATGAAAAACGGAAAAAAAGAAACGGCACGAAAAATTGTGTATAAAGCTTTTGATATTATAAAAGAAGAAACCGACAACCCAAACCCTTTAGAAATTTTTGATACTGCTATTAAAAATGCAGGTCCTTTGGTAGAAGTTCGTTCTCGTCGTATTGGTGGAGCTAACTACCAAATCCCTCGTGAAGTTCGTCCAGAAAGACGAACAGCTTTGGCTATGCGATGGATTATCAAAGCAGCTAGAGGAAAAAAAGGAGAACCAATTCACAAAAAATTAGCTGAAGAATTAATTTTAGCTTCAAAAAATGAAGGCGCTGCTATTAAAAAGAAAGAAGATACTCACAGAATGGCTGAAGCTAATAAGGCTTTTGCCCACTTTACTTGGTAATTTTTATTTTTAATAATTAAACATAATATATGGAAAGAGATTATCCTTTAGAAAAAGTTAGAAATTTTGGAATTATAGCCCACATTGATGCTGGTAAAACTACTACTAGCGAACGTGTGCTTTTTTATACTGGTTTATCCCATAAAATTGGAGAAGTTCATGATGGTGAAGCTGTAACAGACTGGATGGAACAAGAGCAAGAACGTGGTATTACTATTACTTCTGCAGCTATTACTTGTTTTTGGAATCCAACAGATGCACCAGACGACAATTCAAGAAAACATCGTTTTAATATTATTGATACTCCTGGGCACATTGATTTTACAGTAGAAGTTAAGCGTTCTCTTCGCGTTTTAGATGGAGCAGTAGTTATTTTTGATGGAGTGGCTGGAGTAGAACCTCAATCAGAAACAAATTGGAGATACGCCGACGAAGCCTCTGTTCCCCGTATTTGTTTTATAAATAAATTAGACCGAACAGGAGCTTCTTTTGAACATTCCTTCGCGACTATTCTTGACCGCCTAAGTAAAAATGCAGTCAGAATGCAAATACCAATTGGTCTTGAAGAAAAATTTGAAGGAGTTATTGATTTACTTAAAATGAAAGCTTTTTATTTTGAAGGAGAAATGGGTAGTCAAGTTATTGAGAAAGAAATTCCTGAAGATTTAAAAGAAGAAGCGACTAAATATCGTAACGAATTGATTGAAAAAATTGTTGAGCAAGATGATGGTGTTATGTCCGAATATCTTGATGGTAAAATCCCCGAAATTAAAGAGTTGAAAGTTATTTTGCGTAAAGCTGTTATTGCTAATAATATTTTTCCTGTTTTTGCTGGAAGTGCTTTGAAAAACAAAGGTGTTCAATTATTACTTGATGCAGTTATTGATTATCTTCCAAGTCCGATAGATATCCCTGCTATTATGGGTATTGATCCTAAAACGGAAGAAAAAATAGAGCGCCACCCTTCAGATTCTGAACCATTTTCTGCTCTTGCCTTTAAGGTGGCAACAGATCCATTTGTTGGTCAATTAATATTCTTCCGTGTTTATTCTGGAACTCTCTCTTCTGGAAGTTATATTTATAATCCTAGAACGAGAAACAAAGAACGCGTCGGTAGAATTTTAAGAATGCACGCTAATGACCGAGAGGAAGTTAAAAAAGTTTTTGCCGGTGAAATAGCCGCCGCTGTTGGTTTAAAAGATACAATTACTTCAGATACTATTTGTGATGAAAATCATCCTGTAGAACTTTATCGGATTGTTTTTCCGGAGCCAGTCATCTCTTTGCGAGTTGAACCAAAGACTAAAGCTGACCAAGAAAAAATGGGTATGGCTTTATCTCGCTTAGCACAAGAAGATCCAACTTTTCGTATTTCTACTGATAACGAGACTAATGAAACAATTATTTCAGGAATGGGAGAACTTCATTTGGAAATCCTTGTTGAAAGAATGAAACGTGAGTTTTCAGTTGAAACAAATGTTGGTAAACCTCAAGTAGCTTATCGAGAAACTATTACTGGATCGGCAGGAACTGAAGGAAAATATATTAAACAATCAGGTGGGCGAGGGAACTACGGTCATGTAAAAATTAGAGTTAAACCGATGGATATGAACGCTAACTTAGAAAAAATACCCAAAAACACCAAGAGGGAAAAAGATTTTGAATTTATCAATAGCATCAAAGGCGGAGTTATTCCTCAAGAATATATTCCTGCTTGTGAAAAAGGATTTAGAGAAGGTCTTGATCGTGGAGTTTTAGCTGGTTTCAAATTAGTGAATATATCTGTGGAGCTTTGGGACGGAAGTTACCATGATGTTGACTCAAACGAAATGGCTTTCAAAATTGCCGCATCAATGGCAGTTCAAGATGCTTGTAAAAGTGCTAGCCCTGTTATTTTAGAGCCAATGATGAAAGTTGAAGTGGTTACTCCTGAAAAATTTATGGGTGATGTGACTGGTAATCTTTCTTCTAAGCGAGGAATTATTGAAGGAATGGAATCTCGCGGAATGAATCAAGTAGTTAAAGCTATTATTCCTCTTGCTGAAATGTTTGGTTATATGACAACATTGAGATCTATGACTGAGGGGCGCGCTAGCTTTACGATGGAATTTATTCGTTATGACATTGTTCCTCAAAATGTAGCCACAACTATTATTGAATCAAGAAAATAATGTTATAATATAAAAGCTATTGATAATTAAGTCATATCAATATAATTATTAATATTAATTTTTCTTAATATGAAAAAAAAGGATATAAAACTAGGCATTTCTTTTGTTATTGTTATTATTTTTGTTGGTCTTATTATTTACACTCTTGTAACTCCTAGACCTAATAATAAAATAAATAATGTAATAAATAAAAATCAATTATCATCACTTAATAAAACTATGGAACAAAACACAAACGGAAATTCAACAGTGACCGCAACTGTAACTGTTGGTATAAAAAAAGATAGTAGGGTTGCTAAAGACGGAGATACACTTACCGTAAATTATACAGGTAAGTTAGAGAATGGAACTGTTTTTGATTCTAATATTGATCCTAAATTTGGGCATGTCACTCCTTTCACTTTTGTTTTAGGAGCAGGTCAAGTTATTAAAGGTTGGGATGAAGGTTTTCTTGGAATGAAAGTAGGAGAAAAGAAAACTCTAATTATTCCACCAGAAAAAGCTTACGGTTCTCGAGCTATTGGTTCAATTCCCCCTAATTCAACTCTTGTTTTTGATGTTGAGCTAGTTGGTATTAAATAATCTTATGGAAAATAAAATATCTTTCTTAAAAAAAATTATCAGAAAAAAATATTTCTGGATAATCTTAATTATTGTTTTGTCTATTTCAGGTTATCTTTTTTTAAAACCAAATAGTAGTATAAAAAATATAGTTACTGAAAAAGCTGAGCTGACTAATCTAAAACAAACAGTTCTAGCTACAGGACAAGTTATTTCAAATACAGATTTAAACTTATCTTTTAACATCAGCGGTGTCGTCAAATCTATTAAAGTTAAAGTTGGTGACAAAGTTAGAAAAGGGCAAGTCTTAGCTACTCTTAATCAAGCTCAAGCTTTAGCTGATTTAACTTCAGCTAGGGGTGGTTTGGAGGCAGCTAAAGCTCGTTTAGAAAAAACAATTGAAGGTTCCTCAAGTCAAGAAATTACTTTAGCAGAGCTTGCTGTTACTAATGCAAAACAAAATTACGAAAATACGAAAAGTCAGCAAAATACATTAGTTCAAAATGCCTATCATAATTTACTTAATTCTACTCCTGTTGCTATCCCGTCTGGGGGAAATAGTGATTATGTTGCTCCAACAATAAGTGGTAATTATAAATTAAATAAAGAAGGAACAATAAATATTAATACCTATTATACTGGCTCGGGGTCTTCCTTCAGCGCTTCTGGCTTGACAGTTGGAAATGGAATTATTACTACAACAACTTCTCAACCTATCGGTAATTCTGGTCTTTATATTACTTTTCCTTCTGCAACTAATTTAAGTGTGAATAATTGGATTATTGAAATTCCGAATAAAAATGCTCAAAATTATCTTACCAATTATAATACTTATCAATTAGCATTAAAAATACAACAGAGTGCATTAACTAAGGCCTCGGCTCTAGTTAAACAGACTCAAGCTGAGCTAGCTATTAAAACTGCTTCTGCTAGAGATTCTGATATTAAATTAGCTCAAGCAAATATCCTTTCTGCTAAAGGACAATATCAACGAGCTCAAGCTGTATATAATAATACAAGAATAATTGCTCCAGCTAATGGAACTATTACTAGCGTAGATACTAAACTCGGTGAGCTAGCTCCTGCTCTAAAAGAAGTTATTATTTTGCAAAGTATTTCAAATATTTATATTGATTCAAATATCAATGAAGCTAATATTATTGGGCTTGTAATTGGGATGCCAGTCAATATCACTTTTGACGCTTTTGGTCCAGACAAAATTTTTCAAGGAAAAATAATAAGTATTGATCCGAGCTCAACCTTGATTTCGGGAGTTGTTAATTACACAATCAAAGTAGATGTTGGAAAAATAAAAAACTTACGACCAGGAATGACAGCCAATTTAACAATTAAGGTTAGAGAAAAAGACGAAGTTGTTGCTGTCCCTTCTCGTTCTATTTTAGTTAACGAAAATGGTAGTAAATATATTAGACTTATTACTAATTCTAAAAATAAAAAATATAAAAAAGTATTAGTTACGACTGGCTTAGAGGGTGATAATGGGTTAGTAGAAATTACCAAAGGTCTTTCTTTAGGTCAAGAGTTTGTAGTTTTTATAAAATCATAATATATAATGTTAATAGAATTAAAAAAGATAATTAAAAATTACGATAACGGCGGGGTTGTTACTCGTGTTTTGAAAGGTATCGATTTATCTATTCGTGAAGGTGAGTTCATCACGATTATGGGTCCGTCGGGTTCAGGAAAATCAACGCTTATGCACATCGCGGGTTTTCTTGATAGGCCAACTTCTGGGGAATATTATTTTGATGGGGAAGATACTAAAAATTTTACAGATGATCAATTAGCCAATATTCGCAACAGTAGAATTGGATTTGTTTTTCAGTCTTTTAATTTACTTCCCAGAACTTCTGTTTTAGATAATGTAATGCTTCCATTGTTTTATAGTAAAGAAAAAAATGGATATGAAGATAAAGCTAAAATTGCGATTGAAGCTGTTGGATTGGGAAATAAATTACATTATTTAAGTAATCAAATATCTGGTGGAGAAAAACAAAAAGTAGCCATTGCTCGAGCCCTTGTTTGTAATCCGAAAGTTATTTTTGCCGATGAACCCACTGGAAATCTTGATTCAAAAAGTGGGAATATTATTATGAATATTCTTGAACGATTAAACAAAGATGGCCACACAATTATTTTAGTAACTCACGATAAGGAAACAGCTCTTCACGCTGATAGAATTGTTACTCTTCACGACGGCGAAGTAATTTCAGATGAAGCTGTTCCTCCTGAAAAAAAAGTACATTCCCAAGCTATTGTAAATTCGTAAATATGAATAATTTTGTTAGAGATTTAAAAGTTTTGATAAAAGATTTACTTGCTAGAAAAGGGAGGTCTTTTTTAACGATTCTTGGAATTATTATCGGAGTGGCTGGTGTCATTATTATTATTTCTCTAGGAGCTGGAGCACAAACCTTAATTCTTGGACAGATTACTAAATTAGGAACTAATTTAGTTGGAGTTCTTCCTGGAAAAAGCAACGAAAGTGGACCTCCTGCTGCAGTTTTTGGGGTTCAAATTAAAACATTGTCCTCAGCTGATTTACATGCAATAGAAAATAAGAATAATGTTCCAGATGTAACGGCCGTTGCCCCTTTTGTTATGGGTAATGTTACTATTATTTCTGGCAAACAAAGTGTAAATACTTCTTTTACCGCAACGAATGGAAATTATCCTAGAATTCAAAATGTCAAAATGAAAAAAGGCGTTTTCTTTAGTCAAGAAGAAGCTAGAACAAAAAGTAATGTTATTGTTCTAGGTTATGATATTGCCAGACAGCTTTTTCCAAATGGTAATGAGCTAGGAAAAGTTGTAAAAATAAAAATTCCAAACAATAGTAATAGAAAAATAAATCTAGGCAGTATTCCTTTTAGGGTTATAGGTGTGCAGAAAAAAATGGGGACAGTGGCTTTTCAGAATCAAGATGACAAAGTTTTTATTCCTTTTTTGATTGGTCAACGACAATTATTGGGTATAAATTATATTCAATTTATACGAATGAAAGTAGATAGTCCCAATAATATAAAAATAGTTATGAAAGATGTCACTCGTGTTTTACGCCAACAACACCACATTAGAAACTCTAGTGACGATGATTTTTCTGTTCGTAATTTAGCCGATGCAATCAAGATGCTAACAAATATTACCGATACCTTACGAATTTTTCTTATTTTAATGGCTGGCATTTCTCTGGTTGTTGGCGGAATTGGAATTATGAATATAATGATGGTTACAGTTTCTGAGCGTACTCACGAGATAGGTCTTCGTAAAGCGCTTGGGGCAACGCAAAAAGATATTCGTAACAGGTTTTTATTTGAATCAATTATTTTAACCTTAGCTGGTGGTGTAATCGGAATTATTTTAGGAATATTAATTTCTTACCTTGTAGCTCTCGGAGCAAGAATGGCTGGATATGATTGGTCTTTTGTTATTTCTCTTGTGGCTATATTGTTAGCTGTTGGTGTTTCTATTATTACTGGAGTCGTTTTTGGTTTATATCCGGCTACTAAAGCAGCAAGATTAAATCCAATTGACGCATTACGCTATGAATAATTTGTATATAAAACAAGCCATCAGAGGTATGAAATTAAATCCTTCCAGAACTATCCTAACGACTATTGGGATTATGATTGGTATTGGAACAGTTATTCTTGTCCTTTCCCTTGGAGCAGGGTTTAAAAGTTATATTGATAATCAAATTAATGCTTATGGTTCCAACACTGTTTTTGTTGAAGTTTCTCTTCCTCGTTCAACTCAAGCTCGGTCTAATTCTTCCTCAAGTGGAATGGCAAATTCTACAGCTCTGAGTGCAGTTCCCATAACAACACTAAAAAATCGTGATGTTTTAGATATAAGAAAATTACCCAATGTTCTAAATGATTATGGAGCTGCTATTGGTCAACAAGTTGTAACTTATCGGAATGTCTCAAGGAATAGTTTTATTTTTGGAGCTGGAGCATCTCTTTTCAAAATTGATCAAGGAGTAATTAAAATTGGAAGGGGATATACAGAAGAAGAAAATCGCTCACTCGCCCAAGTTGCAGTTTTGGGAAGTAAGGTTGCTAAGGATATTTTTGGTGAGATTAATCCACTTGGTAAACTAATAAGAATTGGGCATTATAATTTTAAAGTTATAGGAGTTTATAAAAAGCGTGGAGGTTTTGATAATCAAGACGAACAAGTTTTTATTCCTTTGACAACTCTTCAGAAAAAAATACTTGGTATTAATTATTTAATTTACATTGTTGTTAAATTAAAAGATAACAATAAAGCTGATGCGACTTCTCTTGGTATGGTTGATATTTTACGACGAAATCATTATATTCAAAATCCATCGCAAGATGATTTCAAGGTTACAACTCAAGCCGAGAGTTTAGATATTTTTAATACTATAATGAAAGCCATCACATTTTTATTGATAGCTATTGCTACAATATCTCTGGTTGTTGGGGGAGTTGGAGTTATGAATATAATGTATGTTATTGTTACTGAGCGTATAGGAGAAATTGGATTAAAGAAAGCTCTTGGTGCTCGTAACAAAGATATTCTCTACGAATTTCTCGTTGAAGCTATTCTTCTAACTATTTTTGGTGGTATTTTAGGAATAATTACTGGAGCCTTTTTGTCTTTTATTGCTTCTAAAGTAGCCCAAAGCTTTGGTCTGACTTGGGATTTCATAGTTCCCATTTGGTCAATTATTCTTTCTGTTTCTATTTCTATGGCTGTTGGAATTATTTTTGGAGTTTTTCCCGCTCGTAATGCATCAAAACTTAACCCAATTGAAGCTCTCAACAAGGAATAAAAAACTGTGATATAATAAAAAAAGTATTATGGAAACATTTTTAAAAGATAAAAAAATAAATATTGTAATTTTTGTATTATTATCAGTAATTTCTTTATTCTTTATTGTTAAGTTTATAAATGAAATAAAATTAAATAAATACATTGGACACGAATCACAGTCACCGAATGTAATTTATGTTACTGGGAAGGGGGAAGTTAAAGCTATCCCAGACATTGCTTCTCTACATATAACTATATCTAAAGAAGCTAAAACAGCTCAAGAAGCTCAAGATATTTTAAACAAATCAGTTTCCAAAACTTTAGATTATCTAAAGAAGACTATTGCTAAAAAAGATATTAAATCAGAATATGGAGGATTCAATCCAAAGTATTCTTATAGCCAGCCTGTTTGTATTACCTATCCTTGCCCACCTAGAAATTCAAAAATAATTGGTTATACCGCAACTCAAACAATCACCGTAAAAATTCGTAAAGTTGATGACGCTAATAAAATTCGTACAAAATTAACAGAGCTCGGTGTTACCAATATCACTGGACCTACATTCTCAATTGATAATAGCGATGTTTACAAAGAAGAGGCTAGGCTTATTGCTATAAATAAAGCTAAAAATAAAGCTAAGGTTCTTGCCAAGGATCTTGGAATTAAATTAGGCAGAATTACTAATTTCTCAGAGAATAATAGTAATAATTATCCAAGAGTCTTTAATCAAAACATTAAACTTGAACGAGCTGGAGCAAGTTCTTCTTCGGCACCAGAATTGCCCAAAGGAGAAAACACAATCACCTCTAATGTAACAATCACTTACGAGATAAGGTAATTTATCGTTTTTTTCCTTAACATTGACTTTAGTAGATATCCTATGGTATTATCTACCTAAGCCCTTCGGGGTGGTTTTTAATAAGAATAATAAATATTATGAGTAAAACTATCCAATTTTTCAAAGAAGTAATAGCCGAATCAAAAAATATAACTTGGCCAACACGAAACCAGACTATTTTTTATACAATTATAGTAATAATTGTTTCTTTGATTGTAGCTTATTATCTGGGACTACTAGATAACATTTTTAAGAATGGTTTAAATTGGATACTTCAAAGAACATAATTTACCAATAGGTAAACAAATTTTTTAAAAAATATGGCTAAACAAGAATTAAAAGGAGAAAGAAATTGGTACGCAATACATACTTATGCAGGATATGAGAATGCTGTTTTGCGTAACTTGAAACAGCGTATTGATTCACTTGGAATGGATGAGAGTATTTTCAATGTCATTGTTCCAACTGAAAAGAAAATTAAAATTAAATCGGGGAAAAGAGTAGAGGTTGAAGAGAAAATCTATCCAGGTTATGTTCTTGTTGATATGATTGTTGATGATAATTCTTGGTATGTCGTTCGTAATACCCCCCGAGTTACCGGTTTTGTTGGAGCTGGAGTAAATCCTGTTCCTCTTGAAAAAAAAGAAGTTGATGATTTATTTGATAGAATGAATAAGAGTAATAATATTAATATCCACCAGATAGATATTGAATTAGGAGAAATGGTTATAATTGCGGATGGGCCATTTAAAGATCTTGAAGGTAAAGTCAGTGGGATAGATCAAGAGCGTGGCAAGATTAAAGTTCTTGTTTCAATGTTTGGTCGCGAAACTCCAGTTGAGTTAGACTTTTTACAAATTAAAAAATTATAAGTAATATAGATTATTTCGTGTTCGGTTTGTCCGATGCTTCTCACGATCTTAATCACAAGAAATAAAATGGCAACGAAAAAAGTAAGTAAAAAAGTAAAATTACAAATTCCAGCAGGTAAAGCAACTCCAGCTCCACCAACAGGACCAATTCTTGGTCAAGCTGGTATAAATATTGCTGAGTTTTGTCAAAAATTCAATGCAATGACAGCGGAAATGGCAGGGGAGACTGTTGGGGTTCTTATTTCTGTTTATGAAGATAGGAGTTATGATATTAAAGTTAAAACTCCACCAGTATCTAGCCTTATTTTTAAAGCGGCTGGAGTTGAGAAAGGCTCTGGTAAACCGAATGTTTCAAAAGTTGGTAAAATAACTAAAGCTCAAGTTAAGGAAATAGCCGAGAAAAAAATGCCAGACTTGAATGCAAAAGATATTGAAGGAGCAATGAAAATTGTTGAAGGAAGTGCTCGCTCCGCTGGAATTACCACAGAATAATAAACTAATATGAAAATTACTAAAACAGTTAAAACCTGGTCAAGTTTCTCTGAAAAGAGTCTAGTTTCTTAAACCAGGGACTAGTTGTTTTTCTCAAAAAAACCACCCGTCTCTGGGTGGTTTTTTTAATGAACATCAAAAATTAAATTAAATTAAAACACACCACTCTTACATATTTTGTAAGCTATAGCTTACAAAATATGTAAACTAATAAAATGAAAACATATCATTATTTTTTCATAAACCAAAC
>CAYTHY010000010.1:0-15362 GCA_964437715.1 uncultured Candidatus Saccharibacteria bacterium | reverse complement strand
TGTGGACCCTACAGGGGTCGAACCTGCTACCTCCTCATTGCAAATGAGGCGCTCTACCAGATGAGCTAAGGGCCCAATATATAATATTCTCTATATTACCGTATTTTAGTTTTTTTGCAACATTTTTATTGAAAATATATTTGATTTTATGCATCTTGTAGGTATAATGTTAAACATGAGATATTTAGCTTCATTATTATTGATAAGTTTCATCGGAGTGAGCTTCCTTGGCTTTATAATTTTTAACTATAGTATGAGTCATTCTCAGGATAATAGATGTATTGCTTCACTTATTGATGGAAACAAATGTCCAAGTGGTGCTACAGATCTTGCCATTCATCAAATTTCAGCTATCCAAATATTTTCTAATACTTTAATTTCTCCTAATTTTCATTTATTTCTAATCTTTTCTTTTCTAATCTTTTCTTTACTCCTATTTTTATTCTTTAAAAAATTGAATTTTTATGAGTCTATATTCTTAGCTCAAAAATGGCGAATTTCATCTATGGGTTTCCATAGTAATAAATTACGAACTAATTATTGGCTTTCTCTTTTAGAAAATAGCCCTACCTATTCTTATTAATGCTTTAGTCGGTTGTACTTTAGCATATTAAAATATTCTATTTTTATAGGGTATTTTTTACTTGTTTAATAAAAATAATTTTTTAAAAAATATGAAAAATAAAATAATTACAGTTGCTCTTATTCTTATTGGAGTCGCTGGATTAATGTGGTGGGGTAAATCTGCTCAGCTTACAAATAATAGGAAAATGGAAAATAAACAACAACTAAATAATTCAGGAACTTTAATTGTTAATGAATCAGTTTATGACTTCGGTACAATTTCTATGAAGGACGGAATTGTTACTAAAATATTTAAGTTAACTAATCCTACAAAAGAAGATATCTATTTAAAAAATATAGGCACCTCTTGTGGTTGTACTACAGCTTTTATCATCAATGGTGATTCTAAGAAAGGACCATTTGGAATGGAGGGTATGTCAAATAATAGAACTAACGAAATAATTCCGGCTGGAGAGTCTCGTGATATTGAAGTTGTTTATGATCCTAATGCACACGGTCCAGCTGGTGTCGGTATTATAGATAGATTTATCTATATTATTGATGTTAAAGGGAATGAAACTAAATTAGAAATAAAGGCTGTCGTTAGGCCGTAGTAATATGAAAAAGTTAATCATAATATTATCTATCTTAACTCTTGCCATAGTTGGAATTGTTTTACTAAACCATAGCTCAGATATGTCTCTAATTGTTTGGAATTTTAGTAAACAAGGCACTTGGCTCTTACCTCTTGTTTTGATCGCTGCACTCTTAGATAGTGTTCATCCTTGTTCGTTTTCAATTCTCTTAATTACGATTGCTTTTCTATTTGGAATGCAAATGGATAGAAAAAAAATATTACAAATCGGCGGAACATATGTTGCTGGAATATTTGCTTCTTATCTTTTTATCGGACTTGGAATACTTAAGGTATTACATCTGTTTAACACCCCACACTTTATGGGTAAATTAGGATCAACACTGTTAATTATTTTTGGAATTATTAATCTTTTGAATTATTTATTCCCGAATTTTCCAGTTAAACTTAAAATTCCTTCGGTTACCCATAAATATATTAGTGGGCTTATGAGAAAAGCTTCCTTCTTAGCCGCTTTTGGACTTGGGCTTCTTGTCGGTATTTGTCAATTTCCGTGTATGGGTGGTCCTTATCTAATGGTAATAGGACTACTTCATGATCAAGTGACATATTTTAGTGGTTTTGGTTATTTATTCCTTTATAATTTTATTCTAATTATTCCGTTAGTTGCTGTGTTGCTTGTTTCTTCAGAAAAAACTCTTCTTAATAAAATAGAAGAATGGAAAAATTCTAATATTAGAAAAGTAAAATTATGGGCTGGATTGGCAATGATTATTATTGGTATCTTAATCTTTTTTATCTAAAATGACTATTATAATTATATCAATTTTACTAATTACTTTAATTGTTTGGGTTCTTAATAAAAAATTAACATTTCAAATCTGTCCAATTTGTGTAGGAGTTTCTCTGACTTGGATCGGAATAATTATTGCTTTAGCTTTTAATTTACTTCCTTATAATTCTTACCAATTACAGATTGCAATCTTAATGGGCGGGACAGTTGTTGGTTTGGTATATAAATTAGAAAAACATATTAAAATAAATTTTATTTTAATATGGAAAACATTATTTGTTATTATTGGCTTCTTTACCGTTTATAATTTAGCTATTAGTAATTGGTTAATTTCTTTTGTTGGAATTATTTTAATTGCAATAGTAACTTTTCTTTTTAAAAAAATTTCCAAAACGGAATTATTAGAAGAGTCAAAATCTTTAAAAGAAATTCAAGAAAAAATGAAAAATTGTTGTTAATATTAGTAACTAATAAATAAAATATGTTAAAAAAAATAAATGATTTACATAAAAGTATTATTATTATTTTACTCTTAGTAATAGTTATTTTACTTTATGGTTCTCGCTTAAAAAAATTAACAATTAAAAACTCTCAAGCTTTGTCTTCTAAGATAACTTCAAATTCTTCTGAAGTTATCTCTCAAAAAGGAGTAGAACTTCCAATTAAATGGAAAGACTATGGGTCAAAAATGATTTCATCTGGTGTTATAGATATTAAAAAGTTTGAGAGTATCTACCGTAGCCAAGGTGGTTTAACTAATCGTGAAAAAGAGATGCTTTACGGAAAAAATAATGGAAATATTATTATTACTCCGAAAAATGCAGGTTTCGTATTAAATTTACTTTGGGGTTTTGCTTTAGGAAATAAAAACTCGATTTTAGAAAAAGGAGAGATGACTGATCCTAAATATGGGGGAGTCGATCGTTTTGCTTCAACTGGTGGTTGGACTATCTCGAAAGGGGGAGTTATGAATCATTACAGTATGCATAAATTTGTGGTTTTAACTAAAAATCAGCAAAGACCAGTTGATAACGTAAGTCAAAATATTTATAGACCTTGCTGTAATAATCCAACCTCTTTCCCAGACTGTAATCACGGAATGGCGATGCTTGGATTTTTAGAATTAATGGCTTCTCAAGGAATGAATGAAAAAGATATGTATAAGGCAGCTTTAATCATCAATTCCTATTGGTTTCCCGACACATATACAACAATCAAGTCATATATGAAAAATAAAGGGATAGATTGGAAAAATGTAAATTCAAAAGAGATACTCGGATTCAATTTTTCTAGTGCTCAAGGGTATCGGAATATTGCTTCTAGAGTTATTCAGCCAAAACAACAACAAAGTAGTTGTGGAGTCTAGACTTAAAATTATAATATTATACTATTTTAGTATAATTTGATACAATTTATAAAGTATGGCTTCAAATAAATTAAACAAAATACAAATAATTAAATATGCTCCTCCACCACCAGACTTACCAACACTTACCACATCTGATCCTAGTGAAGTGACTTTTATTGGGCGTACTAATTATGTAGCTGCTTTAGAAGAGAAAAAATTTGTTTTTGGTATAAAGCGAATAGATCGTCGGCGACATATGTATATAATAGGTAAATCTGGAGTTGGTAAATCAAAATTACAAGAATTAATGATTCGCCAAGATATTGCTTATGGTCATGGAGTCTGTGTTATTGATCCTCATGGAGATCTTTTAGATGGTATTTTAGATTTTATCCCAAAAGAAAGAGTTGAAGATGTTTGTATTATAGATCCAGGGGATACAGATTATCCTGCTTCATTTAACCCATTGGCAAATGTAGATCCATATTTTAAACATCAGCTCACTCAAGGACTGATTGAAGTTTTAAGTAAACAATTCGGAGCCAATTGGACTCCGCGACTTGAACACGTTTTTCGTTTTACCACTTTAGCTTTACTTGATTATCCCTATGCAACGATGAGAGGAATGATTTTAATGTTAACAGACCGAAACTATAGGCAAAAAGTTGTTGAGTATATTGAAGATGATATGGTTAAAAGATTCTGGGCAATTGAGTTCGCCGACTGGTCAGAAAAATTTGATACAGATGCAATTATTCCTCTCGTTAATAAACTCGGTCAATTTTTATCTGACCCAATGCTTAGAAATATCTTTGGACAAAAAGAAAATAAAATTGATATAGAACAATTAATGAATGAGCAAAAAATTATTCTGATTAACCTTTCTAAGGGGAAAATAGGGGAAGAGAACTCTTCTTTCTTTGGAGCAATGTTTTTAACTAAAATTAAACAAGCTGGAATGGCTCGAGCAAAATTAGATCTTGAAAACCGTCATGATTTTTATCTTTATGTTGATGAGTTTCATAATATTGTGACTAATACTTTTGAAAATCTTCTTTCCGAATCTCGTAAATATAAAATTAATTTAATTGTTGCTCATCAATACATAGGACAACTCTTGCCAAAAGTTCAGCAAGCTGTTTTAGGTAACACTGGATCTATCATTTGTTTTCGGGTGGGAGGGGATGATGCCGTTAAATTAAAACCAGAATTTGCTCCAATTTTTGACGTTAAAGATATGATTAATCTTGGAGTTGGAGAGTTTTATATTAAAATGACGATTGATGGAGAAAGTTATGATCCATTTTCAGCGGAGACACTAAAAGTATTACCAGCCACCCATGAGTCTTATCGCCAGGAAGTTCTTGAAGCTTCTCGTCGTAAATATGCAATTCAAGCAGGCGAAGCAGAGAAACTTATTGCTAAAGAGGAAGCAACTATAATTAGATCAGCTCAAGAAAAAGCAGCCATTACTGGCAAGAAAAAAGACGAAACAAAGACAGATAAATTAGATAAAAATTCTTCGGTTACCAAAGAAAAAGGAGAAGAGCCCTTAATATAAAAAAATCGGTATGGCTAACCAAAAAGAAAAGTTAATATGTCTTGATTGTCATCGTAATTTTACTATTTCTAATGATGAGAAAAAAATGTATCAAAAAATTGGTATTGAATTACCGACTTTGTGTTTTTTTTGTCGTGTTAAACTACATTTATCTTTTTGGCTTTTTGGTAAATTTCGTAAAGGAGTTTCTGATTTGTCAGGTAAAAGTTTAATTACAATCTTACCGGAAAATGCTCGTTATCCCATTTATACTCTTAAAGAATGGCATAGTGATTCTTGGGATGGAATGGATTTTGGAATTGATTATAATCCTAACGAATCTTTTTTTAAGCAATTAAAAAATTTACAAGAAAAAATACCTCGTCCACATCAAAGTGCCTCTAATAATACCAACTGTGAATGGTCTGACGATGTTTGGAATTCAAAAAATTGTTATTTATCTCGTTCCTTAGAAAAATGTGAAGATTTACTTTATTCTTATAGAAATCTTAAGGTTAAAAATTCTATAGATGTAGTACTCTGTTTTAATTCTGAGAGATGTTTTGATTGCTCTAATTGTGATCATTCTTATAAGCTATTTTATTCAACAAATTCACGAAATTGCATAGATTCTTATTTTTTATTTGATTGTCGTAACTGTCAAAATTGCTTTATGTCTTGGAATTTAAGAAATAAATCATTTTGTATAGAAAATAAACAATATACTCGCAAGGAGTATTTTGAAAAATTAAAAAAATATGATTTAGCTTCATATTCTACAATTCAAAAATTAAAAAACCTTTTTAACGAAATTGTAAAAGAAAAAGTAATTCATCGAGAAAATTTTAATTATAGAGTTTATAATTCTGTAGGTAATTTTCTTATGAATACAAAGGATTGTTATAATTGTTATGTTTTTAGTGAAGGTGAAGATGTTTATAATCAAGTCAGAGGGATAAATAATAAATCTTGCATAGATGCTAGCGCTTGTTGGTACTCAGAATTCTGCGGTAATTCCTCTTGTTGTCTTAATGGTTATAATTTAAAGTATTGTCTTTCTTCCTCTGCTAGAAATTCAGAATATTTAGATTTATGTATTGAATGTGACAACTGTTTTGGATGTGTAGGGTTAAAAAAGAAGAAATATTGTATTTTAAATAAACAATATTCAAAAAAAGATTATGAGATTTTACGTAATAATATTATTTCCAATATGAAAAAAATAGGTGAATATGGTAAGTTTTTACCATATTCTATGAGTATAGGACCTTTTAATTTTTCAAATTCATTTCAATATTTTTCTGATACCAAGAAAGATGACATTTTAAACCTTGGAGGTTATTGGCAGGATATAGACGAAACTCAGATTGAAGGTATGCTAGTAAGTGAATTACCTGATTCAATAAATGAAATTAATGAAAGTATTTGTACCCAAGCTTTGATTTGTCAAGAAAGTGGTTGGCGATTCAATATCTCAAAAGATGAATTACTATTTTATAAACAGAATAATATTCCATTGCCAAGGTTACATTTTGATATTAGGATAAATAAAAAATTAAAACATTTATCGGTTCTTAGGTCATATCCATCTAATTGTTTTTATTGTCATAAAAAAATAGATGCTTATTATCCACCTGAATGGGAGTATAAAAAAATCGCTTGTGAAAAATGTTTTAAACAATATTTAACATAAAGTAACAATCTTTACATATTAAAATAACCTTGTATAATGTTCCCAGCCTTGCTGGGTTTGAAAAAAAGTGATAATATAAAAATATGTCTATAAGAAAAGTTAATTTTATTCAAGGTGAATTTTATCATATTTATAATCGTGGAAATAGTAAACAAAAAATTTTTCAAGATAAACAAGATTATCAATATTTTTTAAAATTACTTTTTCTTTCAAATGGGGAAAGGAAGTTCAAGCTTTCATTTTTAGAAGGTGATATCTATGAAACCGATAGAGAAAGTCAAATAGTATCAATTGGTGCTTACTGTTTAATGCCAAATCATTTTCATATACTTATAAAAGAAATAAATGATAATGGTATAAGTAAATTTATACATAAAATTTCTAGTGGTTATTCTCATTATTATAACAACAAATATGAAAGAACTGGTTCTTTATTTGAGAGTAAATTCAAATCTCAGTATATTGGAAATGATCGTTATTTAAAATATTTATTTTCTTATATTCACCTAAATCCATTAAAACTTATTCAGAAAGATTGGAAAGAAAAAGGAATGAAAAACAAACAAGAAATTTTAAAATTTCTAAAAGATTATAAATATTCTAGCTTTCTTGATTATTTAGATATTAGAAGAAAAGAAAATATTATTTTAGATAAGAAAGTTTTTCCTAATTATTTTTTATCCGCTAGAATTTTTTTGAATGAAATATTTGACTGGATTAAAATAACCTTGTAAAATGTTCCCAGCCTTGCTGGGTTTGAAAAAAATGAGTTAATTTTTTTCTGATTTTTCAACGATTTATCAATACATGATATAATATATAATATAAAGGTCGTTAGATTAAAGTTTAACCTTGATTCTAATTAAAGTAGTTTATTTATATATTATGATTTTTGTACATACAACATGTAAAGATATAGAAGAAGCCAAAAAGCTTAGCAGTTTAATTATTGAGAAGGAAGTCGGAGCATGTGTTGATTTGTGGCCAATTTCTTCTTATTATAATTTTGGAGGAAAACTTGTGCATAAAACACGGGCCAAGCTTTTAATTACCACTTTTGAATCAAAACTTGACGCTATTACTAAACTTATTTCTGAGCATCATTCTTATGTTATTCCACTTATTGCTGGAGTTGATGTAAAGAGGGTGAACCGTCCTTATAAAGAATGGATGATGGAAGTAATAAAGTAAAAATGATAGCTGAAACAGTTGTAATTTTTGGTGTTTTTGATGGTATCCATAAAGGTCATCTTAAATTTATTCATGAAGCTAAGAAGCAAGGGAAAAAACTTGTGGTTGTCGTAGCTCGTGATTATATAATTAGTAGTCTAAAAAATAAGATACCAATTTATAATGAGTTAGAACGTTTAAGGAAAATTTCTGAGATAAAAGAAGTTGATTCAGTTTTTTTGGGTGATAAAGAGCAGGGAGATTATTTTGTTCTTAAAAAGATTAATCCTGGCATAATTTTTTTAGGTTATGATCAACGAGATTTATATAATAGTCTTAGACAAAAGATAAATGAAGAAGGCTTGCCAAAAATTAAATTAATTTTTGGCAAGCCTTATGAACCAGAAAAATACCATTCCTCAATTTTGAATAAATAAAGTATAATGTATAATAAATATATGGATTATGTGTCTTATATAAATAATAAAAAAAATATTTATAAATATGGAGAATGAAATACCATACAATCGTGATATAACTTATTTTGCTCGGACTAACTTTCGTAGCACAAATGAAATCTTTGGTATTAAGCGTAAGGACCGAAGACAACATGTTTATGTTCTTGGTAAATCTGGTTCAGGTAAATCCGTGCTTCTCTCTAATTTAATTATTCAAGATATTAAAAATGGAGAAGGAGTTTGTGTTGTTGATCCGCATGGAGAATTAGTAGAAGATATACTTAATTTAATTCCAAAGAATCGAGCTGAAGATGTCATTTATTTTAATCCCGCAGATACAGATTTTCATGTTGGTTTTAATGTTATTCAACTTGATAATCCTAAATATAAACACCTGGTAGCTTCTGGCTTAATGGGTATTTTCACTAAGATTTGGGCAAATGCGTGGAGTGCAAGAATGGAATATATTTTAAACAACACTATTTTAGCTTTGCTGGATACTCCTAACACAACAATGTTAGGTATTCCTCGAATGTTAGTTGATAAAGATTATCGCCAAATGATTATCAATAATTTGAAGGACCCAGTTGTTAAAGCTTTTTGGATTCATGAATATGAACAATGGCGTGAACAATTTCGGAATGATGCTATTGCTCCTATCCAAAATAAAGTTGGACAATTTCTCTCAACTTCTATAATTCGTAACGTTGTTGGTCAATCAAAGTCAACTATAGATATTTTTAAAATAATGAATGAAGGAAAAATTTTTCTCGTGAATGTTTCAAAGGGACGTATAGGAGAAGACAACTCAGCTTTGCTTGGTGGAATGATTATTACTAAAATTCAATTAGCAACGATGGAGCGTGTTCGTATTCCAGAGGCTGAACGAAAAGATTTTTATTTATATGTCGATGAATTTCAAAACTTTGCTACAGATGCTTTTGCTAACATTTTATCTGAGGCTCGTAAATATAGACTTAATTTAACTATTGCTCACCAATATACAGCTCAGCTTGAAAGTAAAGATAGTACTAAAGTGAAAGATGCAGTTTTTGGAAACGTAGGAACAATGATAGTCTTTCGTGTTGGAGCTGATGATGCCGACTTTTTAGAAAAAGAATTTGAACCAGAGTTTACTACTCAAGATTTAGTTAACTTGCCCAACTACCATATTTACTTGAAGCTAATGATTGATGGAGTAACTAGTCGTCCTTTTTCAGCTTCAACCCTTCCTCCACTCAAAGCAGATTTATCGTTAGGAGTTAAACAAAAAATTATTGAGACTTCTCGTCGTTTATATACTCGCCCACGGAAAGTAGTTGAAGATGAAATTACAAAATGGAGTGGAATGCTTCAAACATCTGATGGTGAATCTAAATATAAAGCTGATTGTTCAAATTGTAAAAAAACAACAATGGTTCCATTTGAACCCAAAGAAGGAAGGCCAGTTTATTGTAAAGAATGTTTATATAAAATTAAAACTGGAACTCTGAAACCCAGTACTGGTTTTACTTTATCCCGGTCGTCTTCTCGAGGAGGAGAAATAGAATCGGCTGGACCTTTAGCTGTACTAGGTATTGAGTTTACGGACAATACTAATAAAAGAAACAAGTTATCAGATAAAAAGAAACCAAACTTATTGAGTATAAAGAACGAGAATGTCATTAAACCTAAAAAAACTCGTTCAAAACTAAGTACTCAACCTAAACTAAATAAAAAACGTTCTAAACCATCGCCACTTTTAAAAGATTTACTTAAGAAAATAGGAATAAATAACGCAAGTGATAAAGTTTTAGAAGAAAAAACTCAAAAAATTGATGAAGTAAAAATTTCTTCACCGAAAGCTGTTTCACTTTCAAGTTTAAAAAAGCCAGGTAATAATAAAATAGAAAGTAAGCCAATTCCAGTTAAAGAGGCCTCAGAAGAAAAAAAAGCCTCATTAAAAGAATTATTAATGAATGTTAAAAAACCTAAAGCAAAAAAATTATCAGAAGAAAAACGTAAAATAGAAAAAGAAGTCCCAGAAGATGTTTTGCGTAAAATTTTAAAATAAAATTATGCCGAGCAAGAAACTGAAGCACTATATTATTTTTACGATAGTGCTTTTTTCTTTAGCTAATATTGTTAATGCTAGTGTGGTAATTAATGAAGTTCAAATATCTCCAGTGGAAAATAGATTTATAGAATTATATAACTCTGGAGATTCTAAGATTGATTTAACTGGTTGGTATATTCAAAGAAAAACTGTTAACGGGACTAGTTTTGGATCTCTAGTTTCTAAAACATATTTTGACGGAGTTAATATTGAGGCTAATGGTTATTTATTGATATCTAAGATTCCATTGGATAATTCTGATATTGTTGTAGATAATTTAACTCTCACAAAATCAAATTCAATTCAAATTAAAAATTCAAATAGAGATATTATTGATACAGTTACTTGGGAAGATATTTCAGATGGAAAAAGTAGTCAAAGAAACTCTAGTCAAAAATGGGTTACAGGTTCTCCGACTCCCGGGGAACCTAATCAAGATATCAAAAGTACGAATACAAATAGTAATAGCGTGTCAAACACAGGAGTAAGCGCAAATACAGTTTATGGTAATTCTACTGTTCAAATTCAACAAAATTTATCTGTTCGTAAAATAACGGCGAAAATAATAGTTTCAAGAATTGTTTTTGCTAAAACACCATTAAATATAAAACCACTAATCACCACCAATAAAGGGGAAACTTTATCAAAAGGGAACTTTCAATGGAATTTTGGAGATGGAATAACTTCTGAATATAATAACTCAAAAGAATTTCAGCATACTTATTTTTATCCTGGTGAGTATGTTATCTTGCTTAATTATTCTGAATATAAAAAACCAAAACCAGATGCCTCTATTAGGTTTATAATAAAAATTATTCCCTCGAAAGTTTTTATTAGTTCAGTTGGCTCTGGTAAGGATTCTTTTATTGAACTAGAAAATAAATCAAGTCACGAAATAGCTCTTTCTGATTGGGTTATCACGGCTGGTATTAATCGTTTTTCCATCCCAACTGGAACTATTCTTTTAGCCAATGAGAAATTAAAATTTTCTCCACAAGTAACTGGATTTAATAGTAATAATTTAAAATTTATTGCTCTCACAAATCCTAAAGGAGAAATAATGACCGTTTATCCTGTTCAAACTCAGAAAATAAAATCACTCAAAAAACAGAAAAGAAAATATAATTTTAGTAGTTCAACTACTAAAATTATAAAAAAAGATTCCAAAATAATTGACTTAAACAATCTTAGTGCTAGCGCTGGTAACGCTAATAAAGATATTCCGATGTCCGTATATCCTTACTTGGGCCTTGCTGGGATTATTATAATTGGTATGGCTAGCGTTCTTTTATTAAAAAAGAAAGATAAATCCTCTCATTATTTTGAAGAAAAAATTAGAGCAGAAGATATTACAATAATTGAATAATTTATTTTAATTTTTTTAGAGCTATTGGTATTTTTTTAAAATCTTTGATTAAAGTTTCTCTCATTCCGCCATTATATAAAGCCGCCGCTGGATGATAAAGAGGCATAAACGCTTGTCGTCCAAATTCTTTAGTCGTTTTAATTAAAAGTTTTCCATGCAGGTTTGAGATTTTTTCTGACGGAAAAAATCTCAGCATTGAATGCCTACCCAAGAAAACAATCATTTTTGGTGAAATTATTTTTATTTCATTTATTAACCACTCATTACAATCTTCTTTTTCTTTGGGTTCAGGATCACGGTTACTTGGTGGGCGATATTTAATAATATTGGTAATATAAATATCCTCTCTTTTTTTATTAATGTTATTTAACATTTCTTCTAAAAATTTTCCAGCAGCTCCAACAAAAGGAACACCTTTAATATCTTCATTTTTTCCTGGAGCCTCACCAATAAAAACAATCTCACTTTCAGCATTTCCATCACCAAAGACTGCTTGAGTAGCAGTTTTCCTAAGTTCACACTGGCAATTTTCCTGCCAATATTCATTTAATTCCTTTAATTCTTCTTGTTTTGATGACATATATTATATTATAAAGTATATGTTATAATAGCGAAAGTTATTAATAATTAATTAATGTAATATGGAAGATATAAAAAATAAAGAAAATTTAGAAAATCAAGCCCAAGAAAATTTTAACTTATGGAATGAAATGCTTCAAACTGGTGACACTAAAAAAGTCGCAGAACTTTATGACAATGAAGCAACATTTTTACCAACAATGCTTGGTAAATTTCTTTTTGGACAAGAAGGAGCGGTGGAGTATTTTACTCATTTCTTAGAAAAAAATCCTTTTGGAAAAATTATTGAAGGAAAAATTCAAGAAATTAATAAAGAATCTTACTTACATTCAGGTATGTATAATTTTGAGGTTGGACCATTAGATAAAAGAGACACCGTTGAAGCTCGTTTTACTTTTCTTTGGAATAAAATAGATGGTAATTGGAAAATAATTCACCATCATTCATCTTTAAAACCCAAAATCTAGAAATTTTATATTTTATTTCAATATCTTAATATCAGCACCGATGGAGTTTAGACGTTTAGCAATTTCTTCATAACCACGATTAATCATATAAACATTACGAAGAACTGAAGTTCCTTTAGCCCCCAGCATACTTACGAGGATAATCATAGCTGGTCTAAGAGCAGGTGGACAGACAATTTGAGCTCCTCGAAGTTGGGTCCCTCCTTGGATATAAACACGATGAGGATCAGCTAGAGTTATATTTGCTCCAAGGCGATTTAGTTCGGTAAAATAAATTGCTCGGTTTTCATATGTCCAATCATGAATCATTGTTTGCCCCTTAGCCTTAATAGCAATTGGAACAAAGAAGGGTAGATTATCCATATTAATCCCTGGATAAGGATTTGCATGAATTTTGTCTGATAATGCTTTTAAGTTTGATTGGTAAATTTTTAAATCTATCAAGTTTGTTTTACTATTGTGGGATTTATATTTTTTTAAAATTTTATATTTTAATCCCATTCGTTTCAGTTTTTCAAGTTCAAGCGAAAGGAAATCTATCGGGCATCTTGTAATTGTTAATTCAGAGTCTGTCGCAACAGCTGCTGAAATAAACATCATAGATTCAATTGGGTCTTCACTATTCCAATATTCAATATTTATATCAATATCTTCAACCCCATGAATAATTAAAGTAGTTGTTCCGATACCTTCAATTTTAACACCAAGTTTTTCTAAGAAAAAACATATTTCTTGAACCATATAATTAGCGCTAGCAAAAGAAATAGTTGTTTTACCTGATATTTTTGCTGCTGCCATCAACACATTCTCACAAGCTGTATCTCCGGCTTCATACATAACTATATCTGAAGGTTCTAATTTTGTATTTTTTATTTGATAATCTTTTTGATTTGTCTTAATTTTTATTCCAAAATTTTCTAAAGCGTATGTATGAGCAGCGATAGTTCTTTTACCAAGGTTGCACCCTTGAGCATGAGGTAAAGAAAATGAAGGTAATAAATGAACTAATGGTCCAATTAACATGATAACAGATCGGGTCCTGGTAGCAGATTTTATATTCATCTTATCTATAAGAATTTCTTTGGGTGGAATTATTTCTACGGAGTTTTTATCTATCCATTTTACTGATACTCCGATACTTTTAAGAATTTCTATAACTCTATTAACTTCTTCAATATGAGCAATACCATGAAGAGTGGTTTTTCCTTTATTTAATAATGAAGCACAGAGAAGCCCAACCGAGCCATTTTTTGAAAAATTTGTTTTTATTGTTCCATGTAATTTTTTTCCACCGTTCACTTGAAAATCAATTGAATCATTAATAGACACAATTTGGTGACCTAGAACATTGCTTATTTTAGATAACGATTCAGTTGTAAAATTTTGCTCACCTTTTTCCATTCTCGGTACTGAACTTTGAGAGGTTTTTAACTCCTTAGCAAATTCCTTTTGAGTCATGCTTTTATTTTCACGTAGCTTTTTTATAAAATAACCTATTTTTTGTTGTTCTGTTTGTTTTTTCATA
Source organism: uncultured Candidatus Saccharibacteria bacterium (assembly GCA_964437715.1). Taxonomy (GTDB): domain Bacteria; phylum Patescibacteriota; class Minisyncoccia; order Phycocordibacterales; family UBA9973; genus UBA8515. The sequence continues at coordinate 1,169 of CAYTHY010000010.1, read as the reverse complement.
ATAATTTATTAATAATAATGAAACTGATTGTTCTTTTAATAGTATCTCATATATGATATAATTGCAATACGATGGAAATTAAAGAAGATGTAAATATCAAAAAATATAGCACTTTAAAAATTGGTGGGCGATTTCGTTACTTCTCTATTATTTCTTCAATTAATGATCTTATTTATATTTATAATATTAGAAAAACTAACATAAAATATAAAAATATCTCTCTTTTAGTGTTAGGAGGGGGCTCGAACATTGTTTTTTCTGATGGGATATTAAATGTTTTAGCTGTTAAAATGGAAATTAAAGGATTTGAAATTGTAAAAGATACAGATAAATATACAGATATAAAAGTAGGGGCTGGTGAAACTTGGGATAATATTGTATTACGCACGGTTAAAATGAATCTTTTTGGTCTTGAATCTTTATCATCAATTCCTGGAACCGTAGGGGCAACGCCAGTCCAAAATGTTGGAGCTTACGGAGCAGAAGTTAGCGATACTATTTTAGAAGTCGAATTATATGATATTAAAAATAATAAAGTAAAAATTTTTTCCAATAATGAATGTGAATTTAAGTACCGAAACAGTATTTTTAAAAATGAAGCCAAGGGAAAATATATTATAATTTCAGTTACATATCGATTGAATAAATCTTTATTTAAAGTCCCAAATTATTCTGGAATAAAAAAATATTTGATAGAAAATAAAATTAATAATCCCAAGGTAAAAGATATTCGTGAGGCAGTTATTTATATTCGTAAAGAAAAACTTCCTAATCCTAAAGAATTACCAAATGTTGGTTCATTTTTTAAAAATCCAATTATTGAAAAAAATATTACTGTAGGTCTAAAAAGGAAATATGATGATTTAATTACTTTCCCAATTAGTGAAAAGATGGTCAAAGTTCCAGCAGGTTGGTTAATAGAAAAATCTGGGTTAAAGGGTAAGTCATTCGGTAATATTTCTGTTTATGATAAAAATGCTTTGGTCTTAATAAATACCAATAATGCTACAAAAGAAGATTTATTATTTGCTAAAAATGAAATAATTAATAAAGTATATGAAAAATTCAATATTAGATTAGAGCAAGAGCCAGAAACAATATAACTTATTTTTGATGTGCCGGAGGGGAGAATCGAACTCCCACCCCTTGCGAGACACGATTTTGAGTCG
>CAYTHY010000009.1:0-17242 GCA_964437715.1 uncultured Candidatus Saccharibacteria bacterium | reverse complement strand
GGTATCTCACAAGGCTCATAACCTTGAGACCCTGGTTCGATTCCAGGCCCCGCAACAATTCGGCAAGTGACATGCCAAAATGTCTAAAGTCGAAATAGATCAAAGTGTTTTGCTCTTTGTCGGCGTAGCTCAGTTGGTTAGAGCGCGGGACTCATAAGCCCGAGGTCGGAGGTTCAAATCCTCCCGCCGACACCATAAAGTAAAATTTTTATTTTATGATATTGCAGTCGCATTCCAATTTAATAAATTTGCAGTCGTAGCTCAACTCAGCTAGAATACAGCGAGCACACGCTAGGCAGGTGTGATAATATAGTAAATAAATTAAAGTTTTTTATAAAAGTAAATTTGCAGTCGTAGCTCAACTGGTTAGAGCACCCGCCTGTCACGCGGGAGGTTGAGGGTTCAAATCCCTTCGACTGCGCAAAAATATCTCCTTCGGGAGATTCTATTTTTAAGCAGGAGAGGAGCCAACTACTTGGCTCCATAAGGGACTTTGAAAGACTTTTCGTTATTGAGCAAAGCGAAATCGAAAAGCACCCGCGCCCGTGGGGTGAAAATCCCTTCGACTGCGCAAAAATATAGTATAATACTAATATTACAAGTAAATAAAAATAAATTATGGAAAAATCGTATAAATTTTACTCAGTTATTGTCAATGGAGTTATAGTAAATGATAAAGGCAAAATATTAATTTCAAGAAGAAACCTTGATGAGGGTCACGAAGGTGGAAAATGGACTATTCCTGGTGGTAAAATAGAATCTACAGGTATAGAACATAATGTTTTATTGGAGAATCTAAAAAAAGAGATTATGGAAGAAGTCGGAGTTGAAATATTTAATGATATCATTTTAGTACATGATAATACTTTTATTAGAAGTAATAACGGAGATAATGTTTTAGCTCTAATATTCATCTGTAAATATAAATCAGGAGAGGCAAAACCGTTAGAGGATACTATGGATGTAAAATGGATAGAAAAAAACGAAATTGATAATTTTGAATTTCCATCTAATGTAAAAGAATATGTGTTAGAAGGGTTTAAGTAGGGAAATTTTTTTATATTATTCCTAATTCTTCAAAAAAGTTTTGATACATTTTGACAATTCGGCGAGTTTCAAGTTTAGATAAAGAAAATCCTGATCCCTGGTGAGCTATTTTATTACGGATTAAATGGGCATTCCACGCATCTTGGATATATGAATAACCCCCTTCCCTAGCAACTTCCAAAAGATCGGCAACAGTATCTCCGACCATCCCTTTTTCTTTTAATGACTCTTCAAGCAAAGAATCTGCTTCCATAATAGCTATGCGCCAATCAGATTCATTTGGGCTTTCACTTAAATTCAAAACAGAATGCCACTTTGGATTTTCATCTCTCTCTTTTTCTTTCTCCTTTTTCAATGCTTCATTTATTTCTTCATTCATTTCATTTTCATCTTCGTGTTGTATTTCCATTAAACGAACAAGAGAGAAAATAATAATTATAATAAAGAAAATTGAGGATAAAACAGAAATCGTCCCAATAACTCCCCAAGTATGAGGATTAACAATAAAATCAAATATGGCTTTTAAAACATTGTAGACTTTCTGAAAAATAAACTGCAGGTTGAGAGACTGAGGTTCAAATAAGGGTTTTGCTAAATTGATTGGTTCCATATTTCTATTATACTAATTTTTCAAAATCTTTCCCAATGGTAAACAAAATATCTTCACGAAAATTAGGGGCCATCAAGTGTAGCCCAAATGGTAAGTTTTCTTTACTAAAACCTGAAGGTATTGATATTGCCGGAACACCAGCAATATTTGCTGGAACGGTAAATAAATCTGCCATATACATCGAGACAGGATCGTCCATTTTTTCGCCAAATTTAAATGGCAAAGTTGGAGAAGTCGGAGTTATGATAGCATCAACATCTTTAAAAATATTGGATAATTCATTTTTTATAGCCTCTCTAGCTTTGATGGCTGTATTATAATAAGCATCGTAGTATCCATAGGAAAGAACATAGGTCCCCAATAAAATACGCCTTTTTACTTCTTTTCCAAAACCAGCACCGCGGGTTTTAGTATAAACATCATATAATTTATCAGCCGTTTCTGATAAACCATAACGGATTCCATCATAACGAGCTAAATTACTGGAAGCTTCAGCTGGCATAATTATATAATAAGCCGCTAAAGAATATTTAATAAAAGGTAAAGTTATATCAACTATTTCATATCCTGCTTTTTTAAACTTTTGACAACTATCTTCAAAGTTTTGTAGAACTGCTTTATCTATTCCATCTCCCGATAGAAAATCCCTTGGTACTCCTATCCGTTTTTTAATTGAAATAGAATCACCTCTATTTTCTTCCTTAACTGAAGTACTATCTAATTTATCATATCCATTTATACTATTAAAAATAGTTTCTACATCTTCAACGGTCTTACCTATCGTCCCAACTTGATCAAGTGAACTACCTAAAGAAATTATTCCAGAACGAGAAACTGCTCCATAAGTCGGTTTAAGTCCAACTACTCCACAAAAGGATGACGGTTGCCTAACAGAACCACCTGTATCAGTCCCAAGAGATACTAAAGACCCATACATTGCAACAGAAGAAGCAGGTCCCCCACTTGAACCACCGGGAACTCGAGCTGTGTCCAATGGGTTTTTTGTATTACCATAAGCACTTGTTTCAGTTGAAGCTCCCATCGCGAATTCGTCCATATTGGCTCTACCAATGATGACAGCTCCAGCTTTTTTTAACTTTTCGACAACAAACGAATCATAAGTAGCTACATAATTTTCAAGAATTTTTGATGCAGCTGAAACTTTATGTCCATCAAATAAAATATTATCTTTAATAGCTACAGGTACCCCTGTCATTAAAGTATCTTGACCATTCTTAAACATTTCTTCAGCTTTCTTAATCTGTTCTGGAATATCATTGTAAATTTCTAAATAAGCATTTATTTCTTCGTTTTTTTCTTTGATAACTTTTAAATAAGCATCAACTAAATCAGTTACGCTAAACTCTCCGTTTTTGAATGAATGATGAGCTTTTTTTATTGTTAATTCTTTTAAATCTATCATAGAATTTTTTTTACTTTTAGAAAACGGCCATCTTTCTTTGGCATTTCTTTTATAATCTTATCAGAAAATATTTCAGGATTAGAAGTAGCGACATCTTCTCTCATAATATTTTTAAGTCCAACAAAAGAATTAGAATTCTGTTTTTTTGTAGAGTCATCAGAAATAAGTTTGGTAATCTCTTGGACTTGGCTGACATAGGCCAAAATAGAGTCAAAATCTTTTGCCATTCCAATCATTTCCTTTTCACTCATATCTATTCTAGCTAAATCTGCTAGTTTTTTAATTTCTCCTAACTGCATAAGATTAGAATAACATATTTATAACATTTTTAGAAACTTATCTTCAGAAAGAACCACTATTTCTAATTTTTGAGCCTCGTTATATTTACTTCCTGGATTTTTACCAGCTATCAGATAATCTGTTTTAATTGAAACAGAACTTGATATTTTACCCCCACTATTAATAACTTTCTTTTTAGCTTCTTCTCTTGATAAACTAGAAAGGGTCCCAGTTAAAACAAAAGTTTTACCGGATAGTTTTAAATTTTTTGTTTTCTCTTGAAAAATGGTAACTCCATTCTTCAGAAGTTTATCAATAAAATATATATTATTAGTATTGTGGAAAAAATTAAAAATACTTTCAGCAACAACTGGTCCAATGTTTTCTATTTTCAATATTTCTTCTATTGTCGCTTTTTTTATTTTTTCTAAAGAGAGAAAATAGTTAGCTAAATCTTGAGCTGTTTTTTCTCCAACATGAATTATTCCTAGTGCATAAATAAATCTCCAAAATAAAACTTTCTTATGTAAATTAATTGATGAAATTATATTATCAGCAGACTTTTCACCAAAACGTTCCAACCCTGATAAATCAGCCTTTTCAAGAGTAAAAAAATCAGCCGCATCACTGATTAAGCCTTCATCCTTAAGCCTATTTATTATTTTAGGTCCAATTTCATATATTTCAAAAACATTAATAAAATGTTCAAGACTCCGTTGATTCCTAGCTGGACATTTTTTATTAGTGCAATAATAAGCGACAGAAGAAGAAGACGTAACACTTTGTTTATCTTTATCTTTTTTAGCAACAAAACTTTTACAAACTGGACAAAACTTCGGCATCTTAAATCTTTTTTCATCCCCATTTCTCAGTTTGTTTAAAGTTTCAACAACTTCTGGTATCACATCTCCCGCTTTTTGGATAACGATAGTATCACCAATACGAATATCTAGGCGATTTATCTGATCTATATTATGCAAAGTTGCTTTTGAAACAACTGAACCAGCGACGAGAGTCGGTTTAAAATGAGCTACTGGAGTCAAAACCCCAGTCCTCCCAACATTAACTGTTATATCTAATACTTTAGTTGTTGCTCTTTCTGCTTGGTATTTATAGGCAATCATATAACGAGGAGCTTTACCTACAGCTCCAAGTTTATCCTGTAATTCCAATTGATCAATGGAAATAACCATACCATCAGTTCCGTAAGGTAAATCTCCTCTAACTTTTTCTATTTTCTTAATAAAAGAAAATACTTCTTTTAAGCTCTTGGCTCTTCTTTCATAAGAAGAAACTTGAAACCCAAATTTTCTTAATATTTTATGTTTTTCAGAATGTGTTTCAATTTTTTTTATTATTGGAGATAACTCAGCTATTTCCCAAGCAAAAAAATCCAACCGACGTTCTTTAACAATTTTTGGATTAAGTTGCCGAAGACTTCCAGCGGCAGCATTACGAGTGTTAGCAAAAATTGGTTTATTTAATTGTTTTTGTTTTTTATTTAAAGATTTCCAAACATTTTTAGACATTACAACTTCCCCTCTGACTTCAAGATATTTTGGATATGGAGTTTTAAGTTTGAGTGGTATAGTATTTATCATTTTTAAGTTTTCTGTTACATTTTCTCCAATAAGTCCATTACCTCTTGTTGCCCCACGAACAAAAATACCATTTTCGTAAATAAGCGAAGCAGATAAACCATCAAGTTTTAATTCACAAAAATATGAATGCTGTTGTTTAGTAAGTTTAAAAATACGATTTTTCCACTCTGTAATTTCTTCTTCACTAAAAACATCATTCATAGAAAACATTCTAGAATTATGTGGAACTTTCTCAAATTTTTCTAGAGGGTTGCCTCCAATTCTATTTTCGGGAGAATTAAGATTAACAAATTCTGGATATTGCTTAAGAAGTAATTTAAGCTCATTATTTAAAGAATCATAGATATCATCTGTTACAACTGGGTTGTCCTTCACATGATACAAAAATTGTAAACGAGAAATTTCTTCACGAAGTTTTTCTATACGTTTTTTAGCTGATAAATTATTCATATAATTTAATAAGTAACTTCAATAGTTCTTTCTACAGCCCTATTATTACTCGTATCGCAAATATTGTAACCATTGGCTTTAATTATGGTTGTTGTTACACTAGACAAATTATCTTTATCTATTTCAATACGAAAACAAGAGTCATTGGGGTTGTTTATAAAATTAGACGGATTTAAATTATATTTTGTAAGATTTTTTGATACTTTTACAGAACTTATACTCATTTGATACGGGTTTCCTTTTTCATCTACCCCACAAGTATAACTAAGAATATTATTTGTTAGGACACTAGTTTTATTATCAAGATATAAAGCACACTCCATTGCCATATCTGATTCATAAAAAGCTAATTCGGAATCATTTGCTCCAGAAGAAAGTATCATTTGCTTATAGGTCGTATTAGATAAACCAATACTGATAAGTGAAATAATACTGACTAAAATAACAGTAAACATAAGAGCGTAACCTTCTTGTTTAAGCGATTTGGGTAATTGTTTATTGAAAATTTTTTTTCTTGTTTTTTCCATATAAATCTTATTTACTAAGCCAATTTAACAAACTTGAATGCAGTGATCTTGATCTAACTAAACTCCCATTTAACCATTCAACAGTAATAGTCATATAAAGTTCATCTGGATTATTTGGATTTATTTTTAAGAGAATTTTTCTTTTAAAATTAGAAAGTGTTCCTGTATTTGTATAAGTATAAAAACTATCACTAGTAGCATCTCTATCATAATAAAAAACTGGACATTTTATAAGCCCAAAAGTTGGATTAGAAATATTGCAAACCTTAATAGATAAAGATTTATTATTAACATCAAAATAACAACCATTCGTTGAAAAACATTTGCTATTAGGAGAGCCTAAATTTGTTAAGAATTTAGTCCAACCACCACCACTAAATTCTTGTTGAAAAGCAACTGAATCACGCTGATTTCTTATATAATCAACTGCTCCTTGTAATAAGTAGTTGGCAGTTATTTCATTTCTAGAATACCTAGCCATAAATAAACTCCTAGAAGTCAGACTAAGCAACGAGGTCAAAGCAATAGTTAAAATAAAAATTGCAACCATAGTCTCTACTAAAGTAAATCCAGTTTTAGTTGAATTAAATTTATTATTATGTGTTTGTTTTTTAATTAATTTCATATTATTCTAATGTGCGTTGCGAAATCATTGTCTGGACGGCAAAAGATGTTTTCCTTTTCTTAATAATAACTGAGCCCTTAATAATTACATACACGCTAGGTTGAACTAAATCAGAGGGACTTGCTCCTCTAACAAAAAATTTCATAACTTCTATGTTTATATTAGGAGAAATTAAATCTACACAATTTACACTATTCCCAATTGTTGTTTCACAACGTTTTATTGTATTAGTTGAACCATTTGTCCTTGACATTAATTGGTAAGCCATACGAACACTAGGTTTAGCTGTTGCTGGAATAAATGCAATTAAACTACCACCATTTGGGCAATCTGATGGAGTTGGATTAGTAGTTAAATTTATACTGGTGGAAGAACAAGTATAATTTGTTCCCATTCTAAGAGAGCGAGACATACTTTCAATAGCAAAACTTAAATTGTCCATCGTAAAGTTTAAAGCATTAGATTTTTTAGCTGAACTAGAAGTTACAAGAAGTGAACCCATGGCTATTAACATAACTACCATAAAAATTGAAGTTGAAACCATTAATTCAATAAGGGTAAATCCTTTTCTAAAATTAATTTTTCTGGAAAATTTTTTTTTCATATTTTAATCAACACTTATTTGCCCTGTATTCCAAACAGTTATAGTTCTAGTAACTAAATTGTTTTTATTTTTTAGACGCTTTGAAACTTCAATTTGAACAGAAGAAATATTAGTGTCACAAAGAGAAGTAATAGTGCTACGATAACAAAAGAGTGCGTCGGGATTAGGCCTTTCAAAAACTATATCAAGACTACCTTCTGGTGACAATTGACGAACACCATCTAAATATATTGTAGAAATTTTATCTGGTCCTTTTATGTTAACTATTTCTTCGCATTCTACTTTTGGATTACCACAATTCATACTATTGTTATTTCGATTATAATTATACATTCTTGAATGTCCTCGATGACTGTTCCCTGTAGGTTTAGGCTTAAGGTATTTAAATAATACAAAAGATTTATTAGAACCAGACATCGGATTGGATATATTACTGCTATTCGTAAAATGTATACCGTGTCCATATTGAAAATCAGAACCAATACTACGTACTCCAATAGCTGAGCTTTGGGCTTTTCTAATAGATAAGGCTATATCATTAGCTAAATTTTGAGTTGAGGCGGTAGATCTAAAACTTCCATAGTCATACATAACAAAGGACGAAATCATCGTAAAAATAGCTATCACAACTAAAAGCTCAATAAGAGTCATCCCCTTCTGTTGATTTTTAAAATAGTATTTAATTTTATTTAAAAATTTAGACATCAAAATTAAAAGTGGAACAAATTAATTAACGAAGTAATATTTAGACTAAATAAAAAAGCAATTAAACTTCCAATAACTAAAAATGGGGCAAATGGTATTTCTGTTTTCATTCCTATTTTTATAATTTTTTTATTAAATAATTTATATGGAAAAAACATTATAAGTAAACTAATTATAGCTCCTATCCAAAAAGATAAAACTAAAGCAGCAAAGGCAACTGAAGGGCCAAGCATCCAACCAATTCCTAAAATTATTTTTGAATCTCCTAGTCCCATCCATTTTCCTTTAGAAATAAGCCAAATAAAAGCAAAAGGTGCTGCAAAAATTAATCCTGAAAAAATAGAAAGTAAGGAAGGCCAAGCTAGACTTAATCCATTATTTGAATAAACAACAAAGATAGATAGAAAAGAAACTACAATAAAAAGGTAAACTAATTTATCAGGAACAACTTTATGACGAATATCATAAAAAGTAATAATAATTAACAGGGAAAAAAGCAAAGAAAATAAAGAAAGGGAATAAATAAAAAATGAATAAGAGAGGAAAAGTATTGGTAAAAAATGATAAGCTAACAGAAGAAAGACTAGCCCTGTTGTAAATTCAACAATTGGATATTGATAAGAAATTTTACTTTTACAACGACGACATTTACCAGACTGGATTAAAAAAGAAAAAATGGGAACTAGTTCATACCAACGAAGATTTTTATTACAAGACATACAAATAGAACGACCTTTTGTGATACTCTTCCCAGTATTAAACCGATAAATAACAACATTCAAAAAACTTCCAATAATTGTTCCTAGAAGAAAAATTATAATAAATATAAATATACTCATGTTAGTATTATAACATTATTAAAACAAAAAAACACTTCCATGGAAGTGTTTTTTTGTTTTAAACTTAAATTAAGTTTTTATGTACAAGTAGTAGTAGTAGTAGTTATTGTACTAGCTTCTCCTTTTGAAGCACCAGTACTATCTACACACCAAAAACCTGAAGATTTAAGAGGTGAAGATATTGCCCAAGCACTAGCATCTCCTGTTGCAGGTTTACCACATACAGCTGTTCCTCCTGATGCAGAATTAGCAGCAGCTATAGCAGCAGCTATAATTTTATTTTGCGTTACAGAATTAGCTCCACAAACAGCATTATAGTTAGAATCATTATCGTATATAATTTCTGATTGTGCACGAGTGTTTGATAAGTTTGCTTTAACAGCAGCATCTGCTCCTTTCTTTCTTGCGCTATTAAGTGATGCTAGAACAACGGAAGCTAAAATACCAATAATGGCGATAACAACCAAAAGTTCAATAAGCGTAAAACCTTTATTTTTATTCATATGAAAAATTTTAATTTTAATAATTTTATCTTTTAAAAAAACGCGACCTTATAATATATATATTATATCATAATAATTTAATAAAAGTATAGTCAAAAAACAAATGTGGATAACTTTTCTTTATTTTTTCTATTTTAGTGTATTTTAATTGATACCACCAGCAATATTATAAATAGGCATCAAAATAGAAGTTAAGAGAATTCCAACTCCTAAACCAAGAACAACTATCATCAGTGGCTCAATTAAACTAACAAGAGTATCAACACCATCATTAACTTCACGACTGTAAAAACTTCCTAGGGTTTTTAAAATATTTTCCATTGAGCCAGTTTCTTCTCCAACCCGAATCATCCCTGTCATTATGGCTGGAATTTCTTGATGTTTAGAAAAAGCATCAGATAGAGAACTCCCCCCTCTTACATCTTCGGCAACTTTTTTCATAACGTCTTTATAAACTTGATTACCAACAATAGCAGAAGTTAATTCAATCGCCCTTAAAATAGAAATACCAGAAGAAAGCATTGTATTCATATTATCTGCAATACGAGAAAGATAAAGTTTAGTATAAATATTTTTGAAAACTGGTATTGAAATTTTAAGAGTATCTAAATATTTCATACCTGACTTTGTTTTTATCAATCTGAAAACATAAACGACAAAAGCCAAGGCAGCCATGAGTAAGAACAACCAGTATTTAATAAGAAGATTACTAATTCCCATTATTATTTTAGTAGAAAGCGGAATAGCTTGACCTGATTGTTTAATAATAATTGCTAATCTTGGCACAATGAAAATAAACATCAACAACATCACTATGGTAAAAACACCAATAACAAACCCTGGATAGATTAGAGCATTTTTAGTTTTACTGGTAAGTTGATATTGCCTATCAAGATAATCAGCCAGATAGGTAAAGGTCTGTTTTAATTTTCCAGATTCTTCTCCAGCTTTGACCATATTGATATAAAATTCGGAAAAAACATCTGGATGTTTTGATAAGGCAATTGAGATTGTAGAACCAGATTGAATATCTTCGGAAACAATATTAAGAATTTTTACTAAAGCTTTGTTTTCGGTGTTTGTAGCTAGCAAGGTAAAAGCTTTAAGAGCTGAAACTTGGGCTTCAAAAAGTGTTGAAATCTGTCTAGACATAATCACAACATCTTTCATTTTAATACTACTTCCAAAAAAAGTAATTTCGCTAAAACTTTTTTTTCCTTTATCCGCTTTAATAGATGAAACAATCAGACCACGACGCTGAATAGCAGAAATAGCTAAATCTTTTGAAGCAGCTTCAACTGCCCCAGTTTTTCTTTCACCCTTATTTGTTATTGCTTCATATTTAAATAACATAATTATATTACAACATCCGTTCTAGCCCTTTGGGATTAATAGAATATTGATAAGCACTTTCCATACTAATTTCACCTCTTGAAACAAGATCAAATAAAGAGCGATTTAAATCAACCATTCCTTCGTTAGAAGAAGTTTCAATAACTGTATTGATCTCGTGAGTCCTTTTTTCCCGAATTAAATTTGATACGGCATTGTTGTTAATAAGAAATTCATATGCTGGAATTCTTCCACCTGAGATACGAGGAATCAATCGCTGGGAAAAAATACCAAGCAAGCTAGAAGCTAATTGTAAGCGAACTTGTTCCTGCTGATTTGGTGGAAATGAATCAATAATACGATCAATTGTTTGTGCTGCATTATTTGTATGTAAAGTTGAAAAAACTAAGTGCCCTGTTTCAGCTGCAGTGACTGCAGCTGAAACAGTTTCTAAGTTTCTCATTTCACCAATTAAAATTACATTAACGTCTTCACGGAAAACTGACTTAAGTGCAATTGGAAAATCCTTTGTATCTAATCCAACTTCTCGTTGATCTATAATTGACTTAGCCGGTTTATAAACAAATTCAATTGGATCTTCTATTGTAAGTATATGTCTAGCTTCAGTTTTGTTTATCATATCAATCATCGTTGATAAAGTTGTTGATTTTCCTTGTCCTATCGGACCTACCACAAGAAAAAATCCCTGTTTCTTTCTTGTAAAAGTCTCAAGAATAATTGGTAAATTTAATTCTTTGAGAGTTTTAATTTTAGGTATTAAACGAAGAGCTAAACAAACATAACCACGTTGAAAAAAAGCATTACAGCGTAGATGAGTATCTACCTTAAAGGCATACGAAAAATCAACTTCTTTTTCTTCGAGAAATTTATCTACTTTTTTTTTCCCGAGTAACGTTTTTAAAATTCCCAACATCTCTTCTTGAGTTAATTCCTTCTGGTTAACTACGAAAATAAGTTGCCCGTTCACTCGTATTGCTGGTTTACGATTTGCTCCAAGGTGTAGATCTGACCCATCTTCATGTATTAAAATAGTAACTATTTCATTTATATATTTTTCGTAATCCATTAATCTTTTTTATTGAATTATTAATAATTTTGTCTACTCTAAATAACTTTACTTTCCACTTATTATAATATAATTACAAATATTTTCCTATGTCTTAGAAGTTGTATATTTCTTTAAATGGAATTTGCCCCTCTAGCGCTTTAACAATAGCATCTTCACGAATGGTTAACATCCCTCGCGAACGAACAATTTTGAAAACCTCCTGTTCACTAGGTCTTGTTAAAATAATTTTTTGTAATTCTTTATCTACTTTAAACATTTCATAAATTGCAACACGTCCATGTATTCCAGTTGGAGCTTCGGGAGATGGAACCGCGTCATAAATGACATCGCCACTAATATTAATCTTTGATTTAAATTCAGATGGTAAACTTTCAAATTGTTTATCAATCATAACCCTAGTCGCTTCATCCATAGGTATCTCATGTTTTGAAGTAGGATAAATTTTTCTAGCTAATCTTTGAGCCATACAAAGAATTAAAGTTGGAGATATAAGATAAGGATCAATCCCCATATCTATAAGTCTAGGGATGGCACCGACAGAACTATTTGTGTGGAGAGTAGAAAAAACAAGATGCCCCGTCAAAGCAGCTTGAATAGCGAGCTCAGCTGTTTCTCTATCACGAATTTCTCCAACCATTATTATATCTGGATCTTGACGCAAAATAGAACGGAGACCAGAAGCAAAAGTGTAACCAATCTCAGGAGCCACTTGAGATTGGTTGATACCAGAAATTTGATATTCTACAGGATCTTCAAGCGAAATTATATTGCTCTTTTCACTGTCAAGTTCTTTTATCATTGAATATAAGGTTGTTGTCTTTCCTGATCCAGTTGGCCCAGTAATCAAAACTAAACCATAAGGGCTATTAAGTGCTTCACGAACAAGAGCTAAATTATCAGGAGACATATCAAGATCACCAAGAGGTTTAACTCCTCTTTGTGGATCTAAAATACGCATAACAACTTTTTCACCATAATATGTTGGTAAAGTAGAAACACGGAAATCAATTTTACGTCCGTCAATTTTAGCAGAAAAACCACCATCTTGAGGTTTACGTTTTTCATCAAGCCGGAGTTTTGATAAAATTTTTATACGAGCAATAATTCCACTATAAACACTTATCGGTAAAATAAGAGAAGTTGCAAGAATACCATCAACCCTGAAACGTACTTTTATTTTATCACCAACATTTTCAATATGAATATCTGAAGTATTCCCTTCGATTGCATGACGAAGAATAACTGCAACAATTTTAATTATGGGAGCATCTACAATAATTTTTTCTTCACTTATTTTTATTTCATTTCCATTTTTTTTATTCTTTTTAAATAAATCATCATTCTTAGCAGAAGCAATTTCGGAATCAAGCTCAGAAAGAGCTTGTCCAACTTCATCAGTCAAACCATCATACATTTTTAGTAATTTATTATAAACAGAAGCTTTAATTAAAAATAATTTATATGGCTTGTTCATCTTAGCTGTTATAAAAGTAAGAACATCTGCTGCCTGAACATTTTCTGGGTCAATAATTCCAATTTCAATAATATTTTCATTTATTCCGATCGGAATCAAATGATACATTTTTGCTGTTTCTGCTGGTACTAATTTAAGAGTTGAAAATAATATACTATCTGGATCAACATTCTTAATTGGAATATTAAAGAAATTACCCTTAATCTCTAAAATTTTATTTTCATCAAGATTCATATCCAATAAAGCTTGATCTATATTACCGTTATATTTTTTATCAGCAATTTTAATTATTTCAGAAATCTGTTCTTTGCTGATAATATTTTGTTTTACTAATTCTTCTAAAAAAATCATATCTATTTATTTATTAGTATTAAAGGAAATAATATCTCCACAAAATGTCGCTCCATTAATTTTCGAACAGGCTTTATAAAAATAATTTGTTTCTGATTTTAACCCTGTAATATTAGAAATAAAAACTCCAATAAGAGAAACAGTTGCTGTTGGTGTTTTTAAATCCAAATTTTTTGTTAAACCATATTTAAAGTATGCATCCGTAACTCCCGTTGTACTACTAATAGTACCACTCAATACAGCTGTTTTATTTTTTATTTCTAAGGGCTTGTTGGTAATAACCTGAGAAGGATATATTGTATTTAAAAGAGGATTATTCCCAATTGGAGAAAAGGGGTTAATCCTACCTGGAACTCCCACTTCTAATTTTACAGTATTATCGTTTAAAGCTTGAAACGATTTATTTGTGAATAAAGTAGTATCAATATTAATTCTAGAAACAGAAGCTAGAGTTGAAATAAAGGCGATATCTGAAGCAATTTTATCATTAGGTGACGAAGATAATCCGTTACTGTTTAAAGAAGATTGAAGTGATGAGGTTGAAGAAGTTAGAGAAGCTTCTGATTTTAAACTATTTGAAAAATAAAAATATACTCCTACAATAAGAATTAAAATGGAAAATAATATTAAGAATTTATGATAAGTTTTGTTCATATTATTTTAAATTACTTTAACCAATAAGTATTAACGTTTAATTTATAACTATAAATATTTGGATCAACACCATTTGCTAATTTGGCTACAGGCTTAGGGACAATAAAAGAAATAGACTTAATATCCATAACTCTCAAATTACGCTCTAAGTCTTCTAAAAAGAGAATAAATGAACTATATTTACCCTCAGTAATAAATTCAACTGGGAATATTCCATAGGGTTGAGAATTTAAATTACTATTTGAAACAATCATATTATTACCCGAGCTTACAACTTTTTCTTTTTGTTTAGCTTCAAATTTAATATTTTTTAAGGGCATACCGTGAAGATTGGCAATCTGTTCTATCTCAAGAATAAATTTAATATTATTAACTGAATCTGGTAAAAAATTATCCAAACGATATTTATTTTTTTGACTAATATTTCTATATTTTTCTAAAAGTGAATCCCTCTCTCTCTGGAGGATGGTTGAATTACTAAGAGCTTTATTGTAGATAGAAACATCTTTATTTAATAATTGAATATTATTATAAAGAGGGTTAACCACTAAAAAGAATAATATGATAGAAATTAGAATAAGTGAAATTGGAAAAAATATTTTCATAATTTAATTACTGTTTAAATTATCTGGTAATTGAGAAGAATCTACTTGAGCTTGTTTAAGTGAAAAATTTTTTTCATAAGATAACAAACTTGGGTCAATATTGAATTCAATATCAAAAGTAACGTAATTTTTTCTGTTTTTTGTTAGGTTGGAAAAAATAACATTTTTAAAATACCGTCCCTTTGGGCTATTAAAAACACCCGCCTGAATTGCTATTGATTTATAATCTTTAGAAATTCCTGACAATTTTACAACCAATCCTTTATCTTTAGTAGTTCTTTCCTCAAATTTTGTATATTGAATAGTTGGGATAGTTAAGTCTCCTAATAATTTGAACGTCGGAGAAAGAACTATATGATTATCGAGGATATTTTTAGCCGCGCTAACTCTTTTGTCAAATAATTCTAATTCATCAATCGTTCCTTTTTCAAAACTATTATGAACTTTAAGAAGAGAAGAAGATAAGGCCTCTTTTTGTTTTGTTAAGTAACTTTTATAAATAAAGAATCCGATAGAGGTAGTCACCATTAGGATTAACAAAATAACCGACAACACCACAAAAACACTTTTAGGTTTTTCACTCGTTGATTCAACTGAGCTAATTGGTTTCTTGGGTATAAATGATGTTTGAAATGAATTTTCCATATTTTTCAATTTTACTATAATTGGCGAAGAGCTAATCCAACCGCGACCGAAAATTCAGGACCACTTTCTTCTAAAACTTGCTTTAAAAAAGCTGGGGCCTCTGTTTTAGAAAATGGGTCAGTTCTAATTACTTCAGTATGTAAACTCTCTTGTGCTTGCTCTAATAATCCTTTTAAAAGAGAACCTCCACCAGTTAAAACAACTTTACTTATAGTTTTATTATACTTCTTCTCATAGGCAAATACAACACTTTTTATGTCAGAAAATATATAATCTATTGATAATTGGATAATATCTTTTGCCTCTTTATTATTTGATTCACTAATAAGACCGATAGATCTTTTAAGTTTCTCGGCTTCAATAAAAGGAATCCCTAATGATTGAGATATATTTTTGCTAATATCACTAGAACCACGATTAACAACATGAAAAACTCGTACAACCCCAGCCTCAACTATCGATAACTTGGTTTTCGATGCCCCAAAATCAATCATTAAAATTGGCGCTAAATCATGACTAATAGATGAACGAATGTTGGCAAAAATTTCCA
The DNA here is from genome assembly GCA_964437715.1 of uncultured Candidatus Saccharibacteria bacterium. Taxonomy (GTDB): domain Bacteria; phylum Patescibacteriota; class Minisyncoccia; order Phycocordibacterales; family UBA9973; genus UBA8515. The sequence goes on along the minus strand of CAYTHY010000009.1, from coordinate 1,328 downwards.
TCTCAAAAGATTCTGATTGTATTTTTGTTTTTTTTAATATTTCTTGATACCTAGAAAGAGTTTCATTATGAATAGCTACAACTAAAACTTCTAAATCAGATTTTGTTTTTTTCTCTGACAAAAAGTTCTTTGAACTATCAGCAAGGGATTTTGGTTCTTGAGGAATTACTGACCAATCAAGAGTTACTTCTGAAATAGGTATAGGAATATATTTACGAGCTTCAATTGGAACAATAGAGGCCAATCTATCCTCATTAACTTTTCCGGGTAAAGAAATAGTAAAAATTAAACTTGATGATGAAGGAATAGCAATAACTCCAGAAGTAATAGTAACTTTTGACTCTTTTATAACATCAAGTAATGCTCGAGAAATATCATCAGCTTGTAAATTGGTTACTGAGCCAATATCAGTCTTAGCATAAGGACCAAGAGACAACGCCCCGTATGTTTCAAGAACAGCTTTCCCATTTTTTTTACGAAGCTGAACAACTTTGATTGCCGACGAGCCAATATCAATTCCCAAACTACTTTCACTATTATTATCAGAACGAAAAATATTGGACAGCCCTTTTATTCCATCGGATATTATTTTCTTTAACGAATTATTCATAAATTACTATACTAGTATATCATAAATATAGTAAAATAAATGAATGAAATCCAGTGTTAGATCCATAGAACCTATAATCAATTTAATATTAGAAATATTTTTCCCTTCCTCTTGTCTGGGCTGTAAAACTAAAGGTGAGATATTGTGTTCAAGCTGTATTATAAAAATAAAAAGAACAGAAAAAGAAACTGCCGGAAATATTATTGCCGTTTTCCAATATCATGATTTACTAATTAAAAAAGCTATCTGGGATTTAAAATATCACCATCGTCCATCTTTGGGAAAAAGACTTGGGGAAATTTTATATGAGGAACTTTTAGAGGATATTTCTGATTTAAAGATATATACAGCTGGTGCTCCAATTATTGTTATACCTATTCCAATTTCTAAAAAAAGAAAAAAGAAGCGCGGTTATAATCAAGCTAAAAAAATTGCTAAGGGTTTTTGTGGAAAAGGAGAAAGAGAAGATTTTTTATTAAAAACAAATATCGTTATAAAAAAAATTAAAACTATTCCTCAGGCTAGGATTACTAATAGATCAAGACGCTTAAAAAATATTAAGGGTACTTTTGAAATTAAAAATAAAGAATTAGTGCAGGGGCAAACAATTATTGTAGTTGATGATGTTACAACAACTGGCGGAACAATAAATGAGGTTATTAATATTCTTAAAAAAGCTGGAGCCAGAAAGGTTGTCGGATTTGCAGTGGCACATTAA
>CAYTHY010000008.1:0-20455 GCA_964437715.1 uncultured Candidatus Saccharibacteria bacterium | reverse complement strand
ATCCCATAATTGTAATTTTCTTCCCCCTAAACTTTTGTTTATAATCTTTCATTTTATATATATCTTTTCAATTCTTCCATATCATCAAAGTGAGTTTTGACTCCATTTACTTCTTGATATTTTTCGTGACCCTTACCAGCAACCAAAACATAATCCCCTTGTTCAGCCAGAGAGCAAGCTTTTTCTATAGCGGAATAACGATCAGTAATTATATAAACTTTATTTTCTAAATGAAAAATCTCAATACCTTTTTTCATATCTTCTATTATTTTTTCTGGATTTTCCGTTCGCGGATTATCTGATGTTAAAATTAAAATATCACTCATTTCATATCCCAGCCTAGCCATTATTGGACGTTTACTTTTATCTCTATCTCCCCCACAACCAATAACAGATATTATTTTACTATTCTCTTTTCTCATTTTGACAATGGTTTTTAAAACATTATCCAGTGCATCTGGAGTGTGAGCATAATCAACAATCCCGGTAATATTATTTTCACTTTTTATATATTGGAAACGACCAGGAACAGGATCTAGAGTTTTTATAATTTCTAAAATTTTATTTCTATCAATATTCTGCTCATCATCTGAAGTAGGTAATTCTTTTTCAAGTAGAATAGTTGTTCCATAAACAGCTAAAATATTATAAAGATTAAATTCCCCAATAAGTTTGGATTCTAACCTTTGATTAAAATCAGCCTTATTCTTAAAACCGTAAGTATACTTTTTTGCTTTTGTACTTTTAACAATAATTAGACCATTTGGATCATCAATATTAGTCAAGGCAAAAGCATTAGTTGGTAAAATTTCAAAAAATCCTTTTTTGGCATTACGATAATTTTTAAGTGTTTTATGATAATCTAAATGGTCTAATGTTAAATTAGTGAAAACCCCACCAGAGAAATTCAACCCAGAAATTCTTTTTTCAGAAACAGAATGAGAACTAACTTCCATAAAACAATATTTACAACCAGCATTAACCATATCAGAAAGTAATTTATTTAAAGTTATAGAGTCGGGAGTTGTTCGTTCTGCTTCAAATGATTCCTCGTTTATTTTATTGACAACTGTTCCAATCATTCCAACTTTATTACCAAGTTTGTAAAAAAGTTGATGAAGAAGAGTAACTACCGTAGTTTTTCCATTCGTCCCAGTAACTCCAATTAATTTCAATTTGTGAGATGGATTATCATAAAAATTACTTGAAATTACACCAACAGCTTTGTGTGAATCTGGAACTTTAATATAAGTGATACCTTTTTTGTATTCATCTAATTCTTTTTCATAAATAATTACCTTAGCTCCTTTATTAATAACTTCCTCAATAAAAGAATGGCCATCTACGACATTTCCAGCTAAGGCTACAAAAAGAGAATTTTCTTCAACCACCTTGGAATTTAAAGAAATAGAAGACACAGAATTATTAACATTCCCATGCGAATTTAAAACAGAGACTCCATCCAATAATTCATTTAATATTTTCATAAATTAATTTTTTAACCACTTTTTATATTTTGTAATAATAATTTTTACTACTTCGTCTAGAGGAATTTGAGCTGTATCAATAACTAAATCAAAATTTTTCGGAGAAGCTTGATCTTCTATATTATATAATTTTTTATATCTTTTTTTCTCGTTTAAAGATCTATTTTTTATTTTTTTCATTATAGATTCTTTAGTGCTAAAATCACCTGTCGCTTCAGTTTGTCTATTAGGATTATCTTTTTTATCAAGAAGAATTCTTTCTGCTGCCATTTCGAAATTAAGTTGGAGAAATACTTTAAATGAATTTGGAATAAAATAAAAACCAAGGCGAGAATCTAAAACTATATTATTAAGTTTACCTAAATTTTTATTATGATTATCCAGAATTTCATCAATAGATTTATCTGTTTCAGCCATTTTACCTAAATCACCAAGAGATATACCTTTTTTATTTGCAATCTCTCTCATAAAATCTCCTGTAGAATAATGTTCATATAAAAGGTTTTTTGCCAAACTCTTTGCTGTAGAAGATTTTCCACCACCTAAACTTCCAGCAATAGTAATAATATGTTTTTTCATCATTATTTTAAGTTTATCATATAAATAGCAAAATAAAAACCCTTGTGATATAGTACTTTTATGAGAATATTAGCCATAGAAACATCGTGCGACGAAACAGCAATTGCCATTATAAAAGTGAAAAAAATTGGTTCAAAAATTAGCTTTGATATATTGGGGAATGAAATAGCATCACAAATTGCCATTCATACACAATATGGTGGTGTTTTTCCAATGATGGCAAAGAGAGAACATGATAAAAACATTTTTCATATTTTTGAAAAAGCTCTCAAAAAAGCAAATCTTTATAAATTACGAGTAGTAAATAATAAATTAAAAACTCAAAAAATAAAAGAATTAGAAAAAATATTAGAAAGAGAACATTATTTGTCTAATAATTTTATTGAACAAATTACTAAAATAAAAAAGCCTAAAATAGATGCTATCACAGTAACAACTGGACCTGGTCTTGAACCAGCTCTTTGGGTTGGGATTAGTTTTGCTAAAGCTATTAGTAAATATTGGAACATACCATTAGTACCAGTAAATCATATGGAGGGTCATGTTTTTTCTATCTTTCCTAAAAAAGATAAAAACTTTGTAATTAATAAAAAAGAAAAAATATTCCCCATGCTTTCTCTTCTAGTTTCTGGGGGGCACACAGAATTAATTGTAATTAAAGATTGGCAAAAATATAAGAAAATCGGACAAACTCGCGATGATGCTGTTGGAGAAGCCTTCGATAAAGTTGCTCGAATGCTTGGACTTCCCTATCCTGGAGGACCGCAAATTTCTAAATTAGCTACTACAGCGCGCAGAAATGAAAGTTCTAATTTTTCACGGTCTGGCTCCTCGTCCTCCCTCGTCCGAGGACCTGAAAAATTAGAACTTTCATTGAAGCAAATAACTTTTCCTCGTCCAATGATTCATTCTAAAAATTATGATTTTTCTTTTTCTGGATTAAAAACCGCTGTTCTATATTTAATTCGTGATTTACAGAAAAAAGATTCAGACATTTTACAAAATGACAAAATAAAAAAAGAAATTGCTAAAGAATTTGAAGATGCTGTTGTTGAAACACTTGTTTTTAAAACTATCAAAGCAATAAAAGAATATGAAATTAAAACACTAATAGTAGGCGGAGGTGTTTCAGCAAATACTTACCTACAAAAACAATTAAAAAATGAAGTAGAAAAATTAAATTTTAGTAGTTCAACTACTAAAAAAATTAATATTCATTTTCCTTCTCAAAAATTAACTGGCGATAATGCTCTGATGATAGCTATCGCTGGATACTTCCAATATCAAAATAAGAAAATAATAAAAAATATAAACAGCATCAAAGCTAAAGGAAACTTAAGTTTATAAGATTGGAAAAAACATCCTAAAAATGTTATTATTCTATATATGAATAATGAAGAATCCAAGATTAATCCAAAACTCTTAAAACCATATGATCCTCAAAAAACAGAAGATAATATCTACAAACTTTGGGAGGAAAGTGGTTTTTTTAATCCCGATATTTGTATAGAAAAAGGAATTATAGATAAAAACGCAGAACCTTTTTCTATGGTTCTTCCTCCACCTAACGTAACCGGAACACTTCATATCGGTCATGCTTCAATGCTCGTTATAGAAGATATAATGATTCGTTTTGCTAGAATGAATGGATTTCGTACACTTTGGCTTCCTGGGACAGACCACGCTGCTATTGCTACCCAAACAAAAGTAGAAAAATTATTACAAAAAGAACACATAAGAAAGACTGACCTAGGTCGTGAGAAATTTTTAGAAAAAGTTAATGAATTTGCTCAAGAAAAACACGATATTATAGTTAGCCAAATAAAAAAAATGGGAGCATCTATTGATTGGTCTCGTGAGGCATTTACTTTAGATGAAAAAAGAAATTTGGCTGTTCGTACAGCTTTTAAAAAGATGTACGACGATGAACTTATTTATAGAGGCTATCGTGTTGTAAATTGGGATCCAAAAGGACAAACAGTTATCTCTGATGATGAGATAATTCACCAGGAACGAAAAGCGAAAATGTATACTTTTAAATATAGCCCAGACTTCCCTATTGCCATTTCTACAACTCGCCCAGAAACAAAAGTTGGAGATACTGCTGTGGCTGTTAATCCAAAAGATATTCGCTATAAAAAATACATTGGTCAGACTTTTATTATAAAAGATTTTTGCGGAGTAAAATTAAATATAAAAATTATTGCAGATGAATCAGTTGATAAAGATTTTGGAACTGGTGCTCTAGGAGTAACTCCAGCTCATAGTAAGATAGATTCTGAAATAGCAGAGAGACATAATTTAGAGAGTAAACCTGTTATAAACGAATACGCTAAAATGACTGTCGGCGATGAAAGAATTTTAAATAAAAAAACTACTGAAGCAAGAGACGTAATTGTAGATTGGTTAAAAAATGAAAATCTATTAGAAAAAGAAGAGGAGCTTATTCAAAATGTTTCTACAGCAGAAAGGACTGGCGGTATTATAGAGCCTCTACCAAAACTTCAATGGTTTATAAATGTGAACAAACCTATAAAAAACAGAGGAGGGAAAACTTTGAAAGAACTGATGCTAGAACCAGTTCGTAATAATAAAATAAATATTATTCCAAATAATTTTGAAAAAGTTTATTATAATTGGATTGAAAATCTACATGACTGGTGTATTTCAAGGCAGATATGGTATGGGCACAGAATCCCTGTTTGGTATCGAAATAATGAAATATACTGTGGCCTTGAGGCTCCAAAAGAAGATGGATGGACACAAGATTCAGATACTTTAGATACATGGTTTTCTTCTGGCCTTTGGACGTTTTCTACTCTTGGCTGGCCAAATTTAGATTCCAACGATTTAAAAATATATCATCCTACTAGTGTATTAGAAACTGGTTATGATATTTTATTTTTTTGGGTAGCGAGAATGATTTTAATGAGTCAATATTTATTAGGAGAAATTCCATTTAAGACCGTATATTTACATGGATTAGTTCGCGATAACCAAGGACGAAAAATGAGTAAATCTCTTGGTAATATAATAGATCCTTTAGATGTTTCTAAAAAATATGGTTCTGATGCAGTTAGAATGTCTCTTATTATAGGGACAGGACCTGGAAATGATAGCAAAATGTCTGAAGATAAAATAAGAGCCTATAAAAATTACGCAAACAAACTTTGGAATATTACAAGGTTTGTTATGGAAAATACTTTAGATATAAAATATGATGAAGGCTTTAAAGATTACACTACAACAGAAAAAGACTTAATAAAAGAAAGAAATGAACTAGTAGAAATAATCACCGAAGAGATGCAGGAATATAAATATTATTTAGTCGGAAATAAAATATATCAATATACATGGGCTCGCTTTGCAGATATAATTATAGAAGAAAGTAAAGAAATATTTAAAGAAGGGACAAAAAAAGAAATTATCTCGAGAAAACAATTTTTATTTAACACACTTACTATAATTCTAAAAATCCTTCATCCTTTTATGCCATTTGTAACCGAAGAAATTTGGAGCATTATTCCGATAGAAAATAAAAAATTATTAATAGTAACAAGCTGGCCAAAATTTTAAGAAATTATAATGGAATTTTTAAAAGGATCTAAGGATATTATTTTAGCAATATTAGGTGGGGCTATCCCAGCTGTATTTTGGCTTTGGTTTTGGTTTAAAGAAGAAGACGATAAAAAGAGAGAACCAGTAATTTTAATTATTTTGACATTTATTACGGGTGGGCTTTTAGTTTTTATCGCAATTTGGATGGAAAGATATTCACTGAATTTTATTACAAATAATACAGTTCAAATTGTCGTTTGGGCTACAATTGAAGAACTCTTGAAATTAGCCGGGGTAATGGTAATTCTCTGGGGTAGTAATATTATAAAAGAACCAATTGATTATCCTATGTATTTTATTGCTGTTGCCCTCGGCTTTGCCGCTTTTGAAAATGTACTTTATTTAATAGAACCACTTAGAGTAAGTGGTACCGTCGTTGGTTTATTTACTGGAGGGTTAAGATTCCTCGGGTCTACCTTGCTGCATGCTATTTCTAGTGGAATGGTTGGAAGTGCGCTTGGTTTAGCTTATTATTTAAAGAAATATAGAATTAAATATTTATTATTAGGAATTACTTTAGCAATCCTCTTGCATAGTACCTTTAATTTTTTTATAATGAAAGGAAGCGGTGAAAACTTTTTAGGTGTCTTTGGATTCTTATGGGTCGTCGCTATTATCAATATTCTCGTTTTTGAGAAATTAAGACGTATGGGAAAACATACTACTCCATATGTAACACAATAAATATTTATGACAAAAAAGAAATCATTTTTAGAACGTTTAACAGGAGGAATAAGAATGGAAGATGAAGAGATGGAAGAAAGAACAACAGCTTCCGATGTTTCAAGAACAATTAATATGTCTGGAAAAAATCCGGCAGACCAAAAAAATTCTGATATTGAAAAAGATTCTGGATGGGAAGAAGAAGTTGACGCTGAATTAACAATAGATTTATATCAAACACCAACAGAAATTATTTTACAAACTATGGTAGCTGGAGTTCACCCTGATAATTTATCAATTACTATTACTAGAGATATGATTGTTATCCGTGGTAAACGTGAAGAAAATCAGTCAATCAATAGTGAAAACTATTTTGCTCAAGAATTATATTGGGGCTCATTTTCGAGAACAGTATCACTACCAGAAGAAGTAGACCCAGAAGAAGCAGAGGCTATAGAAAAACACGGACTACTCATAATTAGACTTCCAAAAATAAATAAAAACAAAGAAACAAAACTTAAAGTTAAATCTATTTAATAGCTTTCCCTTTTCTTAATACACCTCCTTTTGATAACACTTCTCACAATAGACTATCTCTGGTCTATCTGGGGAATAAGAGGTTTCAAATTCAATAGGACATCTTCCTTGATGATTATGGTTATCTTGCTGACACATACATTGACGATGCCAGAGCTTAGAAGGACCTCTTTTTTTAAATCTATTTTCTAATCTACAATAAAAACAATTTCTAGGAATAGGAATTTGCCATTTTTTATAAAAAATTAATTCATTTTCTACTATCTTATAATTTCTATTACAAATCTTACATTCCAAAACTTCATCTAAAATAGAATTATCAACTTTATTAATATCATCAGGAATATCAGAAATTGTTGTTTTCCCCTTTGTTCTTTGAATATTATCTTGCCATGTAAAACCTTGTTTCAACACATTTTCTTTAGTTAATGGAAATTCTATCATCGCCATAGTTTCATTATAAGAAAATGGGGAGGAAGATATTGGAAAAAACTCACCATATTCCTTATTTTTTTTCATATGTTTTATTATTTTTTCTTTCAATATAAAATATTCTTCTTTTGTATATTGTTTATTTAAAATACAATATTTACTATGTTTTAGGCCTATACAAGCGAAACAATTCTGACATGACATACAAAAATCTGTATAAGAAACATCAATACTTTTCCATGTATAATTTACAAAAAAAGCTCTTACAGAGTGATCTGGAGTTAATCCTTCATAACATTGTTCTAATTCTCCTCCTACACTCAAGTCATAACTATCTTTCTCAGTATCACCATTTTCTAAAAATCTTGAATTCTCTGATTTAAATACATGAAATACTTCTTTTGAATTTTTACTATTAAAAAGATTATTACCAGTAGAATTTGTAGTGTTTATATTATTTGAATATTTATGTGGTTGTTTCATTAGAAAAGCTTCAAATTCTTTCTGGGCTCTTTGTACTCCAGACCAAGTATTTAAATTATAACTATTAACTAATTTTCTATATTCTTCTTTGGTATATTGTTTGTTTAAAAAATAATATTTTTTATTTCTCAGTCCTACACACATAAAACAGTTACTACATCCATTACAAGAATGACAAAAATAACAATTTACTAAATTACGTGATTGTTGTATATATTTAGAACCAAAACATTTATCACTATACATTACTTCATATATTCCCTCACTTGTATTAAATATACCCATACAATCTATAGCGTCTTTAGCATGAGCTCCGTAGGAAAAATATAAACAATTTTCTATTTTCCAAGAAACCATAGTCATATAACAATTTTTACTATATTGCACGTCTTGAACATATTCACAATTTATACTTCCTATATTATTATCATTAACCAAAGCTAATGTTGGCACTTTTAGATGAAAAGCTTTCCATTGATTAAAAAAGGGGGTTGAAAAATCAAAATTATAAATATAGTTTTTAGGATCCCATTTATCACTCCACCAACATTTATTACAATATATTATTTGTGGATTATCAGGAGAATAAATTGAAATAATATCTCTTTCACATAAATCACATTTACGATTATAAAAAATAAAATCATTCCTCCAAGAAAGTCTCCTTTGCCTCCGACACTCTGGGCAGAAAGTTGGAGGTGGAACTTTTATTTTTTCATAAAAATTAAAATCATCTGGCTCTATAATAAAGTCTTTCTGACAATTCTGACATTTTTTAGTTTCAGGTCTCATATATATATATTGTATCATTTTTTAAAATTATACAAAAAATAATTTACCCCCTAGGTCTGACCTAGGGGGTGAGAAAAACTTCTAACTATTTTATTTAATTGTGCTTGGGGGCGGGCTCGAACCGCCGACCACACGCTCTTCAAGCGCGTGCTCTACCAACTGAGCTACCCAAGCATTTCTAATTTTAAAACATCATTTAAGCTATCTAACACTAAATTTAAATATCAACTTACTTCTTTAAATTTTTAATAATATCTTTCCAATTATCTCCCTTAAATTTTTCATTAATATTTTTAACAGTCTTTATATTTGAAATTCCACTAGAAGATAAGCTAAAAATCTTTTCTAGATAAGGTTGAATAAAATAAAAAGAACCTGCTGAGACGCCAATAATCAAAAACCAATATATAGCCTTAGTGATACGTGACCAGCGTTGGAAACCACGAACCTTATGAAGGAGCTCATTGTTTTCTTTAGATAATTCTAAATTCTCTTTCAAAAGATCTTTAATCTCAGAATCCATGTGAAAAATATACCATAATTAAGTTAAAAATAAAAGTTTTTTATTTAAACCTTTCCATTTCTATATAATCTTTGGAGACACCGTCTTTTTCCAGTTGGGATAAAATGGATTCCATAAACTGTAAAGGACCACATAAAGAAAAATATTTTCCTTGAAATAAAGGACAATATTTTTTAATCATTTCTTCGTCAATTCGTCCTTTTTCATACTCCCAAAATTGCGAATTATTTTTTGTTAAAGAAAAAATTACTTGAATATTTTTATGTCTCTGAGATATAAATTTCAACTCTTCAAAAAAAGTTATATCCTCTTTTTTTCTATTACTATAAAATAAAAGAATTTTATTTGTTAATTTAGCTTCAGAAATATAACGAATAATACTCATAAAAGGAGTTATCCCAATACCACCAGCCAATAAAATCGTCTCTTTCATTTTTTTTTCATTAAAAACAAAAAAACCATAAGGACCAGAAATCCCAACACTATCACCCTCTTTTAGGGTTGCTACCTTTTGGGTAAACTCACCATAAATCTTAACTGCTAATTGAATAAATTTTTTATTCAAAGGTGAGCTACAAAGGGAGAAGGATCTCTGTTGCCAAATATTTCCTTTTTTACCATAAATTGCAAGCATTACATATTGCCCAGGCTTAAAATCAAAAACACTCCCCTCTTTTGGAGTAAGATTAAGAATAACAACATCTTGCTTCTTTTCAATTTTTTTTATTATATATGTTAAAGTTTCATTCATAAAAAATAATCAGTTGGAGACGGTATAAATTAAAAATACACAGTCCTACAACTAAACACTTTTTAACCAATATATTTCCAGACATCTTCATCTGGTTTTTTAGGACCATTTTCAGTACCAGCAAAACAAAGAGGACAAGCTAGAAATACAACTTCTTGTTCAATATGCTTTGGTAAAAATTCAATTATAAGATCACAGACTATACATTGATATTTACCAGCTTGAGGAATCTTTTCTCCAACTTTATAAAGTTTCTCTTCCATAATTTTATTTTTTATTAAATAATTTTAAATTAATCAGTGATAAGGTCACTAACCCGACTTTTAATTTTATTAAATCTATTATATACATTTTAGAAAGGAATGGAAACACCTTGTTTTGTGCCTTCACCAGGAGTCGAACCTGGATCAGCTCGTTAGGAGTGAGCTATTCTATCCATTGAACTATGAAGGCATATATTCGAGATATATAAAAACACCATAACTGGTGTTTTTATAATACTTTATTCTTTAAAAAAATTCTACTATTCTTTTATCCCTAAAAGTTCCATAATCTGTGGTTTATTAAAACCAACGATTAATTTCTCTCCAATAATTATAACAGGGACACCCATTTGCCCGCTTTTATCCATCATTTCTTTCCTTTTATCTAAGTTTTGTGAGACATCAAAATCTTCAAATTCTACATTATTATCTTTAAAAAACTCTTTAGCCATACGGCAAAAATGACATGTTGGGGTGCTATATATAGTAACTTTTTGCATAATATTCTTATTTTTAATTATTTATTAATAAAAGTTTTTTAAATATAACATATTTAACAATTACTATCTACTAAACATGTAAAAAAATTAATAGTCATTTTCTGATTTTTCAGCATGTTGAATAATATCTAAATTACAAGATTGATTTTCTCTACACCATACTTCACATTTTTCTGCCCACTTTTTGTCTTTATATTTTAAATGACATTCTGGACATTCATAGATTTTTTTTATATCTTTTTCCATAATTTTATATTAACATATTTTAGATTTCAAAATAAAAAAAAATTTCCCACATTCTCCGTTACAAAAAATACGCGGGAGCGTATTTTTTGTAACGGTTTCTAGTAACAATTTGTTACTAGAAACACAAATTATTTTATTTATCTAATATTACTTTAATATATTCAATAAACATATCAACATCTACTCTCGATAATTTTTTTTTACTTTGATAATTCATAGCTATTCCAATTAAAACTTTCTTTTGAAATTCCTTAAGATCAGAAATATTGTTAATATCTGATGCTAAAGAAATAACAGCCTCTTTTAAGTTATCTTGTTTAATATATTCTTTAGCCCTCTCTATCATAAAAGTTGATTTTACTGGTTTATCTGAATGATTTTCGATAGACATAATAATTATATTTTAAATTTTATTAATACTTTTAAATTATAATAGGAATTTAAGAATTAAACAAGTTTTGTTATTTTTGTGCGGAATACGGGAATCGGCTATTACATAGCCAGGTACTTTTCCAATTACGATAAGGAAAAGTCTTTCGATTCCCTTACAAAAGCAAAGCAGTTTGCTTTTTACTCCTTACTTTGTGCGGAATACGGGAATCGAACCCGTGTTTCAACCTTGGGAAGGTCGTGTGCTACCACTATACCAATTCCGCATTTTATTTTTTAAAAATATTTTTTATCCAAACCCACAACCAAAAACTATGTGTGTTTTTAATTTTTTTCTGCTGGTTAGAATCACTATTATCATTTACTATAACGACCATTCGTTCTCCCTTTTTAACAACTTGATATTTCTCTCTAATAATACTTTCAATACCTTCTTCTGTTTGCATTCTGTTAATATCCTTATTCAAATTATTTTCTCTGTTTTCTAAAGACTTCATTCTATTCAAAACTAATTCTTTTTGAATGGATGTCTCCTTCTTTTTTTTAACAAGAATAATAACCTTATAAGCAGAAAAAACTAATAAGCTTATAAGCACCACTAAAGTTAGTGGTGCATACCAGAAACTGTATTTACTTTTATTCTTGAATTCTGTCATAAAAAGCTATATAATCATATTATGTTTTCTAGTAAAAAAGGTCAACGAAGATTGAGGATATGGTTTGGAATTATTTCAATTCTTGTAATTATCAGTATGATATTACTTTATCTTCCTGGTATTTAGATAAAAACTAATTATCACTTCGCATCATTTTCAAGAATACCTCATGAGAGATATTCATTTTTGCGTTAGATTGCATTCTCTTTTTACCCTTCTTTTGTTTTTCTAGTAATTTTTTCTTTCTACTAACATCACCTCCCCCAACAACCTTACTCCCGTGCATTAAAACATCTTTACGAAATGCAGAGACAGATTCTGAAGCTATTATACGACCTAGGGCTTTAGCCTGAATCTTAAAAGCAAATTGTTGGCGAGGAATAATTTTTTGTAATTTCTCAACTTGTGAACGAGCTTCATCTTCAACTTTTCGACGTGATACAACCCTAGTGAAAGCTGGCATTATTTCATTAGCAACAACAATATCTAATCTAACAACATCAGCTTCACGATAATCTTTAATCTCATATGAAATAGAGGCATATCCAGAAGTAAGACTTTTTAGATTATCAAAAAAATTACGCATTAGTTCACGAAGAGGCATTTCAAAATCAATAGAAGATCTATTATCTCCAAAATTTCCTGTTGTTGTAATAATACCTTCATGGTCATAAATAAAAGGCATTAAAATGCTCAAATATTTTGAAGGGATAATTATCTTTACGCCAACCCATGGCTCAAAAATTTTCAAAATATTCCCATCATCAGGAAATAAATGTGGTGAATAAATTATCTCTTTATTGTTATTCTTTCTTACTACTTCGTAAGTTATAGATGGCATAGTGACAATAAGTTTTATATTAAATTCTCTATCTAATCGCTCTGTAATAATTTCTAAATGTAACATCCCTAAGAAACCACAACGAAAGCCCCGCCCTAATGATCCTGACGATTCTTCTTCGTAGGAAAAAGAGGAATCTGCTAATCTTAAGCGACCTAGAGCTTGTTTTAAAGAAGTAAAATCATCCTGACTTTCCGGGTAAATAGAAGCCCAGACAACAGGTTTCGGCTTCATATAGCCCTTCAGGGCTTTCATCGGTTTTTTAAAATAAGTTATAGTATCACCAACAGAAGCAATTCCAGGTTTTTTTATACCAGTCACAATATATCCTATTTCTCCTGTTTTAATCGAATCTTTAGCTTCTTCTTCTGGAGAAAAAGTCCCAACTTCAAGAGAAATAAATTTTTCAGCTGAAACAGCAAAAAGAAGAGATGTCCCTTTTTTAAATTCACCATCAATTACTCTTACATAAACAATAACTCCACGATGATTATCATATTTAAAATCAAAAACAAGTGCTCTTCCTGTTCCTTCAATTTTTATTTCATTAATCGGAGAAGGAATAAGCTTAACAATTTCTTCTAAAAGTTCAGAGACGCCTTGACCTGTTTTTCCAGAAACTAAAAGAATTGTATCAGGATCGATATCAAGCAAAAGAGCTACTTCCATTTTTACTTCTTCAACTCTTGCTAAGGGAGAATCTATTTTGGAAATTACTGGAATAATAACCAAACCAATATCACGAGCAAGTTGTAGTGTCGTTAAAGTTTGAGCTTGAACACCCTGAGTAGCATCAACTAATAGAATAGAACCTTCTACCGCCTTAAGAGCCCTTGAAACTTCATAAGAAAAATCTATATGACCTGGGGTGTCAATTAAATTCAAAATATATTTTTCTTTATTATTATCCTTAGTGTTAGAAATATACTCCATTCTAACTGGTTGCATTTTGATAGTAATACCTCTTTCTCTTTCAAGTTCCATTGAATCTAAAACTTGATCTTTCATTTTACGTTTCTCTATTGTTCCTGTCATTTCCAACATCCTATCTGCTAAAGTGCTTTTACCGTGGTCAATATGCGCAATTATAGTGAAATTCTTAATATGATTAACATTCATAAATCAATATTAACATAAAACCCTTTATTTCTATAGCTCACCTTGTTCTGGAGCAATAACGGGATCTCGGTGTAATTTATGACTTAAAGTATTTATAATACCAGATAGTTCTTTGTTTTTAATGAGTATTAAAATAATAATTCCTGAAATTATACCGAGGATACCAGCAAAGAATCCTTGGAGAAAAATTCCATAAAAAGTTCTTAAATTAAAAATATTACTAAAAACTTCAAGTGAAAAATAAGTTGTTACTCCTATTGTCATAGCTCCTATTGTGCTTTGAATAAAAGTCGGCCAAAGTTTTGAAGAAGATCCATGTAAAAAATCTTTTTTAAATAAAATCCAAACCAAAAAGAAATTAAGTATTGAACCAAGAGCATAGGCTAACGGTAAAGCTAACATAATAGAACCAGGAACACCTTCAACGCGTAGAATATTTTCAAGTTGTGAAAGTATCTGTGGATAAGAATGGAAAATATGAACAAAGGCATAAGCTAGAACTACAATCATTATCGAAGAAAAAACATTAACAAAAACTGGTTTTTTAGTGTTACCTGTAGCATAATATCCACGGACAAACAAAAGAACTAAACCTTGAGTTGCTAAAGAAATAACAAAAAGAGCTACGGCGGCGGCAGTTAAGCGAGTATCAGCCCAAGTAAATGTTTTTGAACCTAGAATTACTCTAACAATTTGAGCTCGAAGAACGATAATTAAGGTAATAATCGGTAACGACCAGAAAATAATTTGCCTAGCGGTTTGAATTATCTGTTTATTAAATTGATTCATATTTTTTTGGGCAAAAGATTTGACTAAGGAAGGAAAAGCGGCTATTGAATAAGAAATACCGATTATCCCAACTGGAACAGATTGTAGGTTAAATGAAAAAGTAAAAAGGGAGATAGAACCTGCTTTTAAATTAGAAGCCATCGCGATAAGAACAATAAAAGCGATACTATTGCTGGATAAGGCTAGTGTTCTTGGTAAAGACAATCTTGCAACCTTCCACATCTCTTTCCAATCAATATGAGAAACAAACTTAGGAATAAATTTATGATTAGCTACTATTGGAATTTGAACAAGTAAATGGAATACAGCTCCAATAACAACTCCAATAGCCAGTCCATATAATCCAAATATAGGATAAAGAAAGATTATCCCACACAAAATTCCAATATTATAAAAAACTGGTGATAAAGAAAAAACAAAAAAGTTTTTGAATAATTGAGTAATTGTTCCTATTAAATTAGACAAGCCAATAAAAATTGGAGATAACAACATTATTCTACTAATCGTGATTAGTAGTTTAAGTTGTGGTTTAGAAAAACCTGGAGCTATATACGAAACAATATGTGGCATTAAAATGAGCATTATAATACCAGCTACAGCCATCAAAAGCATAAAAGCACTAAATACACTATTCAAAAATTCATGGGCTTTTTCTTTAGCATTCTCCCCTTCTTTCATTTTATTGACAATAAACGGCATTAGAACAGTAACAGAAGCTAATGAGGCAATAGATACATAAAGAAAATCAGGAATACGAAAAGCAGCATAATAGGTATCTAGAGTTGGACCAGCTCCGACAATATAAGCTAACATCCTGTCTCTAACTAACCCAAGTAATTGAGAAAGAAAAGCGAAACCGCCTAACAATAAGGCGGCTTCGTTTATTCCATTAAATTCTTTATTTATAAAACCTAGGATACGCTTAGCCATTTTAAATATATTTAATTATTATTTTTACTCTAATTATTTCTTTTTACTACTTTTAATTTTTTTCTTAATAATGATATTATTTTTATTTGTATTTTTTTTAGATAAATCAGTAGAAGAAGTTGGATTAGAAATTGAATCTAAAACTTTTTTTATGTTTTTATTACCAGGTAAAACTTTATTCAATATATTGAACTGAATTAAAGCATCATTCTTCCGACCAACTTTTTCATACGACTTACCCAGGAAGTAACGAGCTTGTAAATAAGTCGGCTTTAAAATAACGGCTTGTTCAAAGGCGCTAACTGCTCCTTTGAAATTAGAATTATTATACCTAAGTATTCCTAACCTATAAAATATAGCTGAATCGTTAGGGCTCATTTGAGCAGCTATTTCAATCTGCTTAATAGCTCCAGGCATATCTTTTTCCTTAACATTTATCTCAGACAATAAAAAATAAGCGGCGGTATAATTAGCTTTAATACCAAGAGCTTCTTGAATGAATTTTTTAGCTTCATTGTCTTTTTTGTTAATAATTTCAAGTTGAGCTCTAGCTAAAATAATAGATGGATTATTAGGTGCTAATTCCTTGGCTTTATTATAAGCTTTTACAGCACTCTCATAGCTCCCCTTTATAGACAGAGCACTGAAAGAACTGTAAATATTACCCAGATTGAGATAATTTAAATATTGTTTTGGATTCTGCTTTATTGCACCACTTGACGCCTCTTCTGTTAAGACCATCAACTGTTGAAGACTTGCTTTCAAATTATCAGCAGATATCTTTTTATTTTGAACTAAAATTCTAATACGATTAAGGTAGACTTGAGATAGGTTACGATAATAAGTATCATTTTTATTTAATTTAATTGCACTCAAAAGCATGTTCTCTGATTTTGATAATTGTTCTACTGTTCCTCCATTATTAAGACTTTCTGAAAAATAAACTACAGAAATAAATTTTGTTGAATAAATATAAGTTAAAGAAAGTGAGAATATCATCAAAATCATCAATCCTAATATTGCAAAGAAACTACTACGCGGATCTTCTAGAAATGAAAATTCTTTGACCGGGATAACCTTTTTATAAACAAGTATCCCTATCAACATTCCACTTGAGGTAAAGGCCAGCACCATCATAATTATATTCGGGTTAGATACTATAATCATTATCCATGAATAGATAGCTATTATAAAAGTTGTTATTATAAAATAATTTGAGAGTGGGTTTTGTAAGGCAACTCTGAGAGATTGAATTCCTCTAATAAATAGAATGATAATAAAGAAAAGTAAGGAGAGAAAACCGAGTACTCCAGTCGTAACTAACATCGTTTGTAAGAAGCTGAAACCATTTGCAAAATCAACATTCCAAAAGATTGTTTGAGCTATTTGCTTTGGCTGCCAAAGACTCCAATCCATAGAAAAAGTGTTGGGTCCAGTCCCTAAAAATGGATTATGTTTTAAAGACTTGAGAGCTACATCTGCTGTAGTCATTATAGTAGGACGAACATCAACGTTAGGAATACTAATATACTTAGCGAGAAATCCTCCGACTGAGTTACTACCAATTAAAAAAATCAAAGAAATAAAAACAACAACAAAGGCTGTAATAGGAAACTTCTTCTTATTATTTTCTCCTTGAACTACATTAGCTCTAGTGTGCTGAGTTGAAATACTATAAACAAAAATTATAATAGAGAAAATTCCTACTAAAATCCAGATTAACGGAATATTAACAATAGCTAAAAACAATAGACTAAGAACTAACATTAAATATTCTAAAAAGAGAAAAATCTTACTTTTATTTTTTAAAAACTCAAGCGTAAAAATAAGGAGTAATACTATCAGACCAAAAAAAGAGATAAAATTATTCCAATCTCCTATTAAATTACCAGAAGAAACGCCCTTAAAAAAGTTAGGGAAAATATGACCGAGTCCAAGAAAAATATTCAAAAGTTCAAAAACCATTAAAACAATAGCACTTATAAATATCCCACCCAAAAAATACCATAATCTTTTCTCTGTTTGAAAATGAATAGCAGAAAGAAAAAAGATTATAAATAGGATAAGCATAGAACCGAAAGTTCCAACTTCAAAACCAGCCCCTAAAAGAGAGTTATATAATGATGGGGAAAATAAAGATGAAATTAAAAATACTAAAGGTATTATCGCTCCAATCATTATCAACCTGTCCTTTGGAATTTTAATTTTTCCCTCTCCAAGCCTAGCAATTATCCAGAAAGAAAGAGAAAGAGTCGCTCCGATTGAAATTAAAAAACCCTTACTTGCTCCCAACGTAATTGGAACAAATGGTATAAATAGGAAAATAGAAACAAATACAGTTATTAGAAGTATAAATAACGACGCTTTATTGAAAAACCTTATTTTTTTAGGTTGCATAATTTTTTAATTTAATTTTAATAATAATTTTATTTTATAATTTTATATATGAGTATTATACCCTTTAAAAGAATAAAATACTATACTACAATATTAACAATTCTACCGGCAACATAAATCACTCTTTTAACTTTTTTATTCCCAATCCAGGTAATTATAATTTTATTTTTCAAAACTTTATCTTTAACTTCCTTCTCTTCCATATCCTTATTTATAAATAATTCTGTTCTAACTTTACCATTTATTTGAACAGCGATTTTTATATTTTCTTCAATAATTTTACTTGGATCCAATTTAGGCCAGGTGCTTAAATGAATAGATTTTTTTTCTCCTAAGTTAGACCAAATTTCTTCAGTAATATGAGGAACAAAGGGAGCTAAAATTTGTAAAAATAATTTAAAATCTTTAATATTTATTGATTTATCATTCATTTCATTGATAAAAATCATCATTGAAGAAATTGCTGTATTAAAACTCATTGTTCCAATATCTGAGGTAACTTTTTTAATTGTTTTATGAAGATTTTTTTCTAATTCTTGGTTTGTTTTTTTATTATTAGTTTGAATAATTTTTTCTGATATTTTCCAAACTTTTTCTAAAAAACGTCTTGGACCAATAATACTTTGGGTATTCCAAGAAATAGCTTGTTCAAACGGACCCATAAACATTTCATAAAGACGCAAAGTGTCGGCTCCATAAATCTTAATAATATCATCAGGATTTATGACATTACCGAACCTTTTAGACATTTTTTTTCCATCTTCTCCAATAATTAAACCTACAGACTGTAATTTTTTAAAAGGTTCAATATTAGAAACAACATTTATATCATAAAGAAATTTATGCCAAAAACGAGCATAAATTAAATGCCTGGTAGCGTGTTCTGCTCCACCAACATAAAAATCAACTTGATTCCAATATTTCTCTTTTTGTTTACTGACTAAGGCTTTATTATTATTGGGATCCATATAACGCAAATAATACCAGGAGCTCCCCGCCCATTGAGGCATAGTATTAGTTTCTCTTTTTCCAATTCCCCCACATTTTGGACATTTTATATTTACCCAATCTTTAATACTTGCTAAAGGACTATCTCCAGTCCCCGTTGGCTCATAAGATTTTACTTTTGGTAAAATTACAGGTAAATCTTTTTCAGGAACAGGAACAATACCACATTTTTCACAATGAATAATTGGAATCGGTTCACCCCAATATCTTTGTCGTGAAAAAACCCAATCATGAAGTTTAAATTTTGTTACCATTTTTCCACCAACTTTTGAAACTATTTCCTTAGAATTAACAAGTGGCATTTTTATAATAGGTAAATTATATTTATTTGCAAAATCTTTATCTCTCTCGTCATATTCAGGCACTGCCATTATTGCTCCTGTTCCATAATTAGAAAGAACATAATCAGCAATCCAAATAGGAATTTCTTCATTATTTGCAGGATTTATAGCTTTAATCCCCTTCAGTTCAACTCCTGTTTTTTCTTTTCCTTCAGCGGTACGATCTATTTCTTTTTTCTTTTTAGTCTTATTTATATAATCTCTAACTTCCTTTTTGTTTTCAATAGAATCCATCAATTCTGATACTAATTTACTTTCAGGAGCCAAGACAAGATAAGTTGCTCCAAAAATAGTATCTGGCCTGGTAGTAAAAATCTTTACTATAATATTTTCTTTTACTTTTACGAGAAACCCTATCTCTGCGCCTTCTGATTTACCTATCCAATTTTTTTGACTTTCTTTAATTGATTCTGGCCAATCTAGTAAAGTTAAATCTTTAAGTAATTTTTCGGCATAATCAGTAATACGAAGCACCCATTGACGCATTGGCTTTTGTTCTATTTCTGAACCACAGCGCTCACATTTTCCATCTTCTAAATCTTCATTGGCTAAACCAGTTTTACAAGAAGGACACCAATTAATCGGCTCGTAAGATTCATAAGCCAATCCTTTTTCAAAAAGTTTTAGAAAAATCCACTGAGTCCATTTATAAAATTTTGGATCAGTTGTATTTATTTCTCGAGACCAATCATAATCAAGTCCAATAATTTTTAATTGCTTTTTAAAACGAGTAATATTTTTACTCACAGCAACAGCTGGATTAACTTTCATTTTAATAGCATAATTTTCAGCCGGAAGACCGAAAGCGTCAAAACCCATAGGATGCATTACATTAAATCCTTCCATTCTTTTCATCCTAGAAATTATATCGGTAGCAATATATCCTTTCGGATGACCGACATGAAGACCTTCTCCTGATGGATAAGGAAACATATCCAACACATAATATTTTGATTTTTGGGAATAATCTAAAGTTTTGAATATATCTTTTTTATTCCACTCAGTTTGCCATTTTTTCTCAATTTTTTTATGATTATATTCTTTCATTTTTATATTTTCCATGATTACTATATTATATCAGAAAAATATTGTATAATAAATGCCGTTATG
>CAYTHY010000007.1:0-21202 GCA_964437715.1 uncultured Candidatus Saccharibacteria bacterium | reverse complement strand
ACACCCATTTCATCAACTGTGCGGTCGATTTTAACATCGTCCGGATTATCAACTAATGCCTTAACGACATACTCGAGAAACGCTTTATCATCTGCCATATAATATCTTAATATTATTATTCTTAATGTAGAACAGTGTATCGACTACAAACTGTCTTCCTTAATATACCATAATTATCTTTTGATATGCAATAAAAAAACAAAAAGTGTAAGGTTTGAACTTATACTTTTTGTTTTAAGATTTTTCTGCTTTTAATTCTTTGCGAGGTTTTGTTGGAGATTTTTTGGGAAGGACATTTTTTTTCTTACCTTCAATTAATTTTTGACTAACGAGAAAATTATGAACAGTTGGAGAGACTTGCACTCCATTTTTTAACCAATAGCTAACACGTTCTGCCTTAAACAAAACTTCTCCACTCTTTGGGTTATATGAGCCTAAAATTTCTTTAAACTTACCGCTCTTTGTAGAATTTTTAGATTCAGTTAACACAACCCGAAAGGCAGGGTCATTCTTGCGTCCTATTCTTTGTAACCTTATTTTTAACATAGCGTTATCCTACCACAGGGTTTGCTAATAATCAAGTATTATTTTTTATGCTATACTGCATATGTGAAAAATAAAAATTTTAAAAATAAAGCTTCTAAAAAGAAATATAATCAATTCGTCGAAGGAATAATACGAATTTCTCATAAAGGTATCGGCAAAGTTTTTATAAAAGAAACAGATGAATTAGTTGAAATTTCTCACAGTTTTCTCAAAACAGCTTTGCATGGTGATACTGTAAGAATTTTATTGCACCCTAAAAAAATAGATGAAACTCAAAAAGGAGAAGTGACTAAAATAATCCGTCGTTCAAAAAAGGGATTCGCTGGGGTTTTAGAATCCGAAGACAATATTTATTTTTTAGTACCTAGTGATTTAAGAATGTATACAGATATTCTTATTCCAAAAGAAAAGTTAAATGGGGCCCAAGTTGGACAAAAAGTTTTTGTAACAATAACAAAATGGCATGACTCCAAAAAACCTCCACAAGGAGAAATTGTTGAAGTTTTGGGAACACCTAACGATCATAATGTTGAGATGCAAGCTATTGCCTTAGAAAAAGGATTTTCTGAAATATTTCCCAAAGAGGTTATTTCCGAAGCTAAAAAATTGAAAGAGATTGGAATAACAGAAAAAGAAATTGAGAACAGGAAAGACATCAGAGAGATTTTAACTTTTACGATTGATCCGGCAGATGCTAAAGATTTCGATGATGCTATTTCCTTTAGAAAAATAGAAAAAGAAATTTATGAAATTGGAATTCATATTGCTGATGTATCTCATTATGTTCAACCAGGAAGCGCTTTGGATATTGATTCTTACAAAAGAGGAACTTCAGTTTATTTAGTTGATAGAACTATCCCAATGTTGCCAGAAATTTTATCAAATGATCTATGTAGTTTAAATCCCAATACAGATAAATTAACTTTTTCAATTATTTTCAAAATGAACAAAGAAGGTAAAATTTTAGACGAATGGATTGGTAAAACAGTTATTCGTTCAGATAAAAGATTCTCATATGAAGAAGCAGAGCATTCATTAAATAAAAAAGAAGGACTATTCCACCCTGAACTTTCAACTATTAATAATATTGCTAAAAAATTAAAAAAAGAAAGGTTTGCTAATGGAGCAATTTCATTAGACCAAGATGAAGTTAAATTTGAGTTAGATCAAAATGGTGTTCCAATAAAAGTTTATACTAAAGTCCGAGGTGACTCCAACAGAATGATTGAAGAGCTAATGCTCTTAGCAAATAAAAAAATTGCGGAAAAAATGTCTACCAAAAAGAAAGGTCAAGCTGATAATATTTTTCTATATCGAATCCACGATCTTCCAAATAAAGATAAAATGCAAGATTTAGCTTTTTTCTTAAAAAAACTCGGCTATAAAATAAGTTTAAAAAATGGGATTATTCCTTCAGAAGAAATTAATTCTTTAATTCATAAAATTGAAGGAAGCCCTCTTAGAGATATGGTTCATACGGCAATTATTAGGACTATGGCTAAAGCTGTTTACTCAACTAAAAATATAGGACATTATGGATTAGCCTTTAAATACTATACTCATTTCACTTCTCCAATTAGGCGTTATCCAGATATAATAGTCCACAGAATATTAGCTTTATACATTCAGGGAAAAACAATTTCTCAAGATAAATTAAAAAAATATCAAGAAATTAGCCTAGAAACTTCACAAAGAGAAAAAGAAGCGGCCGAAGCTGAAAGAGCATCTATAAAATATAAACAAGTTGAATATATGTCTTCTAGAGTTGGCGATATCTTTAACGGAGTTATTACTGGTGTTACTGAATGGGGTTTGTATATTGAGGAAGAAGAAACAAAGTGTGAAGGAATGGTAAGAATGAAAGATTTAAAGAAAGATTATTATATTTTTGATAGAAAATATATGCGTCTAGTTGGACAAAAAACTCACAAAAAATATGCCTTAGGTAATAGAGTTAGGTTTAAAGTTTCTAAAGTAGATACAAATAAAAAAACAATTGACTATATTTTAATTTAAAGTTTTATTTAGCGTAAGATGTAGCATCTTCAAGGTGGATTGATAAAAATTTAGAAACTTCTTCAGAGCTCATTGTTACACCATAAAGAACACTAGCTCGGGACATAGTCTCGCGATTATGAGTCACAACAACAAGCTGAGAATATTTTGAAAGATTTCCTAACATATCTCCATATTTACGAGAATTAGCTTCATCTAAAGCTGCATCTGTTTCATCTAAGACTAAAAATGGTGGTGGATTAACCTGAGAAATAGCAAATAAAAGAGCAATGGAAGCCAAAGATCTTTCTCCCCCTGAAAGCATATTCAGATCTTTAACTTTTTTACGAGGCAAAGATACCTCTATTTCAATTCCCCTTTCAAAACCTAATTCGTTTTCTTGATCTTCTTCTACTTCAATCTCTCCTTCAACTTCGTCTTTTTTTCTATTCTTTTTATATTCCATAGTTACTGACAAAGAAGCTTTCCCTCCACCAAACATCAAGGCAAAGAAGACTTGAAATTGTTTATTTATTTTATCAACCCCATCTTTAAATTTTTTATCTAAAGTATTTTTTAATTCTTCAATAATCAAATGAAGAGAGTTAACACTATTTTTTAAATCTTCAAGCTCTTTGGCTAAGAAGGAATCTCTATCTTCGACATCTTGATATTCTTTCATCACTTCATCTTCATTTCCTGAACCAGCATCTTCTAATTTTATTTTTATACGGTCAATTTTATGATGTAAGTCATCTTGAGTTTGACGAACTATCTCATAATCAACTATTATCTGAGAATAATTAATAGCATCTCTTCCAATTATAATTCTAGCTTCCATTAGTTCGTTTTCAAAAGATTTTTTGATTGCTATTAACTTTTCTTCTTCAAATTTAAACGAATTTATTTTTGAAATTATTTTATTCTTTTCATTTAAAAATTCATAAAGAGTATGCTCACTATTCCTTAAAGAATTTTGTTTTTCTTTTTCTTGTTGACGAAGATTTGAAATGAGAGATAAAATGTCTGTTTCCTTTTCGTTTATTTTATTTAATTCTAAATCAATATTATCTCTTTTTGTCTTTAATTCCTTATATTCTTCTTCAATATTCAATTTTGATACAGGAGAATTATTCTCTGCTTTATTGTAAAGTGACTTGATCTTCTCTTTAATTGAATTTAGGATTTCAATTATCTTGGGCATATCTTTTATCTGTAGAGCTTCATCTATCTTCTGCTCAACACCATTGATAACTAATTTTAATTCAGAGGTTGAAATTACTTTTTCTTTCTCTTGTTCGGTTTGCTCAAGTTGCCGTTTAAGGCTTTCTAAGATACCTTCAATCCGCCCAGAAGACCGAACTAATTCATCCTTTTCGTTACGAAGTTTCAAAAGTTTATCTTCATTCTTTTTTATTTCTTTCAAATATTCACTCTCTAAATTATCATCAACTTGATTATTTTTTAATTCAGAAATTTTGTCATCAAGTTCTTTATTTTTTTTATTAAGAACTTCGTTCAAACCTTCTAATCTTTTTGTTTCTTTATTTATATAAGTTGACTCAGATGAAATATAGGTTTTATATAAATCACGCAACTCTTCACGCATTTTTTTAGCTCGCTCAACAACTTGGACTTGTTTTTTTAAAAAAACTAGGTGCGGAGCAATTTCACGACGAAGAGATTGCACTTCTTTCATATTTAAAATAGTTTTTTCAAGTTTACGCTCTGAATCCTTAATTCTATATTGATAAATTCTTAAACCTAAAGCATCTTCTATCATCGCCTTGCGTTCTTTATTTGAAGCATTTAAAATACGATCAGCTTCTCCTTGTGAAATAATATGGTAACCTGAACTACCTATATTAACAGAAGCTAGTAAATCAATAATATCTTTTAATCTTACTTCTGTTCCATTGATACTATAACGATTAGAGCCATCTGCAAAAACCTGACGGCTTATCGTAACTTCGTCATAATCAAGAGATAGACCAAGCCCACTATTAGTAAAAGTAAAGTTTTTTTGGGTATTATCAAAGACTATTGTTACCATAGCCCGACTTGCTGAAGTCAGAGTTTTTGAACCTTTAAAAATTAAATCGGTTCCACCTTTACTACGCAAAGATTTCATTGACTGTTCACCTAAAACAAATTTTATTGCTTCAACGATGTTTGATTTACCAGACCCGTTAGGTCCAACAATGGCAGTAATTGGCGTCGTAAAATTAAGAAGACTCTTTCTTCCAAATGATTTAAAACCTATTAATTCAATACTCTTAAAAGTCATCAATTTTAATCTAACCAACCTTTTATTTTTAAAGCAGAATGGGCAGCAGCTTGTTCGGCCTCTTGTTTATTGTGTCCACTACCTTCAGCTATTTTATCTTCAGCAAAATATATTCCAATTGTAAAATTTTTATTATGGTCAGGTCCAGATTCACTAACCACTTTATAAGACGGGGTAACATTTAAATATTTCTGTGATTTTTCTTGAACTAAACTCTTAGAATCTCTCCATAATTTTTGACTTATAATTACATCTAATTTACCAAATAAAGTTTCAGCTATAAAATCATGAGCAATATCATACCCTTGATCTAAATATACAGCTCCAATAAAAGCTTCGTAAGTATTAGCTAGAATATAATCTCTAGCCTTACCTATATCCTTAGCTTCACCTTTAGACAAAAGTAGGTATTTACTCATATCCAATTCTTTAGCTACATTGCCTATCGTAACGGTGTTAACCAAAGATGACCTAAAAGCAGTTAAGTCCCCTTCGTTATTATCAGGATATTTATTATATAAATAGGCAGTCACGACTAGTTCTAAAACTGCATCACCTAAGAATTCTAATCGCTCATTGTGAGATAGCTTCAATCCACTATTCTCATTGATATAAGAACGGTGGATAAAAGCCTGCTCTAAAAGTTTTTTATTTTTAAAAGAAATATGAGTTTTTTCTTCAAATTCTGCAAAATTATTCATAACTTTATTATTGTTTATCTGTTAAAATTTCGACGGCTTTAGTTAAAAGAGGAATCATATTATCATACATTTTAAGGCTAGCAACTTCTTCTAATGGAAACCATTTAGCATCATCTAACCCTCCAGTTTCTTTATTAAGAATAATCTTTTCATATTCTGATTCTGCTAGAAAGAAAACAACTTGTTTGCGAATTTTTCCTTTTTCTGGATGAGAAGCAATATATTGATTTCGGCCTAATAATGTTTTAATTTTAATATCTAAAAACATTTCTTTTTTTATTTCTCTTATTGCTCCTTTTTCCTCATCTTCATCATCTTTAATACCACCCTTAGATAAAGTCCAGTAACCAAAAACATCATGTACAAAAGCAAGATAAACTTGCCCATTATGATAAGAATAAACAACTGCTCCCGCTTTTTTTTCTATTGGGAATTTCGTTGGGTCTGTTTCAAAAATCTTTTTCTTTTTACTGACATCATCTTTCCCTGGTTCTCCTATCTCCCGATAGACACCACCTAAAACACCATTGATAAATTTACTTGAATTATCACCTCCAAAACTTTTCGCAAGCTCAATAGCTTCATTTATAGCAACCTTGGGTGGAACTTGTGACCTATCACCAAAAAGCAACTCGTATAAGCCGATTCGTAAAATATTTCTATCAACAATAGAAATTTTATCAATTGGCCAATCTGGCGCAGCCTTTTCAATTATTTCATTAAGAATAGATTTCTTTTCAACAATTCCGCTAAAAAGTCCTACCATAAATAAAGAGTCATTAAGTCCAGGGCCAAATTCTTTTATATTACGCTCAAGTACATTTGAAAAATCAATGTTTTTTTCAACATCAAAATCCCACTCAAAGAGTGTCTGAAGAACAATTGAACGTGAAAGGTGCCTGTTTGCCATAATATAATAAATAAACTTTAGAAATCTTCAGGAAGAGTTAAATTTTTATTTCTATCTATTTAGATTTCTTTTTGGCTTGTTTCTTTTCTACTTTTTTTACCACATCGATAACTTTACGCCCACGATAAAAACCACAATTCGTACAAACGATGTGAGTTTCTTTAGGCTGACTGCAA
This sequence comes from uncultured Candidatus Saccharibacteria bacterium, assembly GCA_964437715.1. Classification (GTDB taxonomy): domain Bacteria; phylum Patescibacteriota; class Minisyncoccia; order Phycocordibacterales; family UBA9973; genus UBA8515. Next base: position 14,587 of record CAYTHY010000007.1, on the reverse strand, counting down.
TTTGAACATTTAGTAAAATTCTTTGCTGTCAAAGCATGATGTGAACGGCGATTTTTTGTATGAGCTCGCGTATGTCTCATTCGAATTACCATACATCATAGTATACCGATTTTTACTTAAAATGCAAATATCCCATTACAAAATATTATTTTTATGTTATTATTAACAGATTATGGAAAACAAAGAAAAAATAGAACATATTCGTCACACCTTATCTCACCTCTTAGCTCAAAGCGCTGAGAAAATTTATCCTGATGCTTTATTAACATTAGGTCCAGCCGTTGATAATGGTTTTTATTATGATATAGATTTCGGAGATACTAAGGTAAGTAATGATGATTTAAAAAAGTTGGAAAAAATAATGAAAAAAAATCTTTCGTCTTGGAAAGAATTTACTCATAAAGAAATTTCAGAGAGCGAGGCAAAAAAATACTTTAAAGGTAATGTTTATAAATTAGAACTTGTAGACGAAATTGCTAGCCGTGGAGAAAAAATTACTTTATATACTTGTGGAGGTTTTACTGACCTTTGTCGTGGTGGACATATAGAAAATCCAGCCAAAGAAATTAAAGCGGACTCATTCAAGCTTGATCGAGTAGCTGGTGCATACTGGCGGGGAGATGAAAAAAACAAAATGTTAACTCGTATTTATGGATTGGCTTTCGAAAACAAAGAAAAATTAGATGGGTATCTTACCCAAAGAGAAGAAGCTAAAAAAAGAGACCATAAGAAATTAGGAAAAGAATTAGAATTATTCACAATTTCAGAATTAGTTGGAAAGGGTTTACCGATGTATTTACCAAAAGGTAATATTATAAAAACAGAATTAGAAAATTTGATAAGAAAAGAAAAAGAGAATTTAAATTATTCATTCGTAACGATTCCACATATTGCCAAGAAAGAACTTTATATAAAAAGTGGGCACATGGGAAAATATGACGCAATGATGCCAGTAATGAAAGATGAAAATGGTGAAGAATTTGTTATGAAAGCAATGAACTGCCCTCATCATTTTGAAATATATAATGCTTTACCTAGGAGTTATCGTGATTTACCTTTACGCATAGCAGAAAATACAACAGTATATAGAAATGAGAAAAGTGGTGAATTATCTGGACTCTTCCGCGTCAAAAACTTAACACAAGATGATACCCATCATTTTATAAGAGAAGATCAAATTGAATCAGAAATTGAAATGATTTTTGGTTTAATGAAAAAAGTTTATAAGATATTTAACTTTACTGATTATAAGGTTGAAATATCCGTTAGGGATCCATTAAATAAAGAAAAATATTTTGGGAGTGATGAAGTTTGGGAAAAGGCTGAAAAAATTTTGATTGAATCTACAGAAAAAACTGGTCTAAAATATAGCGTAGAAGAAGGAGAAGCTGCATTTTATGGACCAAAAATTGATATCAAAATAAAAGATTCAATTGGTAGAGATTGGCAGTTAACAACAATCCAACTTGACTTCAATCAACCAGAAAATTTTGATATGAATTATACTGGAAAAGATGGTAAAAAACACCGTGTGGTCGTTATACATGTCGCAATATTTGGATCATTTGAAAGATTTATCGGCATTTTAATAGAACATTTTGCTGGAGCCTTTCCTTTATGGCTTTCTCCTGTCCAAGTTGTTATCACTCCAATAAGTGAACACCAACAAGAATATGCTGATGATGTTTATAAAAAATTAAAAGAAGAAGGAATAAGAGTGGAAATTGATGACTCAAATGAATCTCTCGGTAAAAAGATTCGTCTAGCTAAAATGCAAAAAGTTCCTTATATTATAGTGATTGGTAATAAAGAAAAAGAAGAAAAAACTGTCACGGTTGAAGGACGAACAGAAAAATTAGAAAGTATCACTTTAGAAAAATTTGTAGAAAAAATAAAGAGAGAAATAGAAGAAAAAGCTTTAAGCTAAAATAAGTTAAGTTAAGTCAAAAAAAAATAAGGTAAATATAGATACTAACGGATCCGCGCGATAGCACCAAAGCGTTAGTATATATTTTGATTGAACTTTAAATAGTTAAATAATATGTTTAACTAAAATAAAATAAATAGAAGATTACTTTTCAGTTTATATATCTAATTTTGCCATTTTAGCATTAGCTTGAATGAAGGCCTTTCGAGGAGGAACTAGCGAGCCCATTAAAGTATCAAAAACTTGATCAGCTTTTTCAGCATCAATAATTTTAACTTGCTTAAGAATTCTTCTTTCTGGATCCATCGTAGTTTCCCAAAGTTCATCTGCGTTCATTTCCCCTAAACCTTTATAGCGTTGGATATGTATTTTCGTTGTTTTTTTAGTCTTACCTTGTTTTTCTTTTTCCCCTCCATCTTCATCTTCAGAATCATTATTTTCTCCATTAGCTGATTCTTTTAGTAGTTCATCAACAGAAGCAGAATCTTTCCCTAATAAAAGATCTCTTTCTTCGTCTGAGTAAGCATATAGGATTTCTTTTCCTTTTTTAATTTTGAAAAGTGGTGGTTGAGCAATATATATATAACCTGAATCTAATACTTCTTTAAAATAACGATACATCAATGTTAAAATTAGCGTTCTAATATGAGCTCCATCAACATCGGCATCAGTCGCAATAATTATTTTATGATAGCGCATTTTTTTGATATCAAAAGTATCTCCTATTGATGTCCCCATTGCAATCACTAAATTTTTAATTTGTTCAGAACTTAACATTCTATCCAAACGAGCTCTTTCAACATTCAAAATTTTTCCACGAAGAGGTAAAATTGCTTGAGTTTTTCTATCACGACCCATTTTAGCTGTACCACCAGCCGAATCTCCCTCAACAATAAACAATTCTGCACTTTCAGCATCCTTAACTTGACAATCAGCTAGCTTTCCGGGTAAAGTCATTCCCTCAAGCACACCCTTACGAAGGACTGAATCTTTAGCGGCTTTAGCGGCTTTACGAGCGCGAAGAGCTAAAATAGACTTATTTATAATAGCCTTAGCTTCATCTGGATTTTCTTCTAGAAAAGCCCCGAAGGCTTCACCAAAAACTGTAGCTACTGCTCCTTGAGCTTCAGTTGAACCAAGTTTACCTTTTGTTTGACCTTCAAACTGAATTTCACCCAGTTTAACTGATACAACAGCCATCAATCCTTCTAAAACATCATCGCCAGTAAAACCACCATCATTTTCTTTAATTAAATTATTTTTTTTACTGTAAGTATTTAAAACACGAGTCAAGGCCGTTTTAAATCCAGTTACATGTGTTCCTCCTTCTGGATTATAAACATTATTAGCAAATGGAATTATTTTACTACTGATATCATTTACATACTGAAGAGCAACTTCAACCCCAACATTTTTTATTTCTTTCTCAATATAAAAAACTGTTTTATGGATAGGTTTTTGTAATTTATTATAAAATTTAACAAGTGAGATAAGTCCACCTTCAAAATAAAATGAGGTTGAGGGAATTTCAAACTCTAATTCACTAAACCAAAAAATATTATTAAAATCTTTTTTACCCTTATCTTCTATGTTTAGACTTTCAGCTTTTTTGCCAACAGATAAGGATCTGGCATCTACAATATCTATTCTTAAACCTTTCACTAAATAAGCTTGCTGGCGTAAATGATTAACAATAGTTTCCCACTTAAAAATTATATCTTTCCCTTCTTGAGCAGAAAATATTTCATCATCTGGTTGAAAAGAAATAATTGTTCCATGTTGTTTAGATGGAGCTATTTTTTTAACAGCAGCTTTTCGTTTTCCTTTTATATACTCCTGAATATATTTACCCCCAGCAGTATGAATTTCTGCCTTAGTATAAACAGAGAGAGCATTAACTACAGAAGCTCCAACTCCGTGGAGACCACTAGAAACTTTATAGCTGCTACCTTCTCCTCCAAATTTACCTCCAGCATGGAGAGTTGTCATCACTGTTTCCAAGGCAGAAACTTTTGTTTTAGGGTGGATTCCTACTGGAATTCCCCGCCCATTATCAGCAACTCTAATAGAATTATTGGGCAAAAGAACAACTTCTATTCGGTCACAAAATCCACCCATTGCTTCATCTATTGAATTATCAAAAATTTCCCAAATTAAATGGTGTAATCCTTCAACACCAGTTGAGCCAATATACATACCTGGGCGACGACGAACAGGCTCAAGTCCTTCAAGAACAGAAATTTTATCGGCCCCATAACTATTTTTTTCTTTTTCTTTTTTTGTCATAATTATAACCTAAAAATACCCTTTTAAACCGGGTAAAATACTCTCTTATTATAACAAAAAATGACTTAAAAAACCAGCCTTTATTATGTAGTTTTATCCTTATAAGATAAGGATTTTCGAAGAAAATTATTATCTAACCGTCCACCCAAGAGAATGTATTTTTTCTTCAATTTTAGCCATTATTAGATTTACTTCATCGTCAGTTAAAGTCCTGTTGTGAGATTGGAAAACAAGACGAAAAGCATAAGAAGTTTGTCTTTTATCGGTCGGGGATATTCCTGCTTTAGTAAATTGATCAAAAAGTTTTGGAGCTACAACAAGAAGATCTGTGCCTAATTCTTCGTATATTAATGATAGCTTTTTGGGATCTGTTCCTTCAGGAACCCACACAGCAATATCTCGAGAAATAAAAGGATAAACTGACCAAGCTTTAAAAGTTTGCGGTTCAAAACTTTCGTCAGAAGAAATTTTATTTTGTTGAGAAGATGGTAAAATAAATTCTTTAGAAACAAACTTATCTAACGAAGTTTCTAAAATATTTTTTTTATCAGCATAAATTACATGTATTTCTTCTCCTGTTTTTTTGAAAATTGTTCCAATTTCAAAAATCTTTATTTCATCTATTCTAAGTAAAGGGGCATTTATTTGATTTAATTTCAAACTTTCTTTAATTCCATCAGATAAATTAGTTCTTAAGAATTTTTTGTCTGAAGCTGAAGCTAAAACTTCTATTTCTCCTTCCTTTCTAAAAGTATAATTCATTACTTCTTTATACCCAGCTTTTACCAACTTAGCTCTAGCTTGATTCATTTTTAGCCAAATTAAATCATCTTCTGAACTAATTTCTATTTTAGGTAGCTCTGGTTTGATTCTATCATAACCATAAATGCGACCAATTTCTTCAACTATATTACAAGTCATTGTAATATCAAGACGTAATTGAGGCACTTCTACTTTCCAAATATTTGAATTATATGAAAAATTATATTCAAATTTATTTAGAATTTTTTCAATTTCAATATCTTTAATATTTGTTCCTAATAAAGAATTCACATCTTGACTTGAAAAACTCACTATTCTATCTTCAGATTTTTTTTGATAAATATCAATAACTTCTTCTTTTTCGCCCAAAGCAATTTCAGTAATTAAATCCGTTATTTTTTCCATGGCAGTTTCAGCTAAAACAGAAGTGAGCCCATTTTCAAATCGCTTAACTGAATCAGTAAAAATACCAAGTTTTTTACTAGCCTTACGAATGGTTACAGCGTCAAAATTAGCTACTTCTATAACAATATTTTTTGTGTTATTATCTACTTCAGCTTTTATTCCCCCCTTAATACCAGCAATAGATAAAGCATCTTTCAAATCAGCAATAACTAAAATTGATTCATCTAATTCAATTTCTTTTCTGTCTAGAGTAATAAACTTTTCTCCCTTTTTACCTTTTCTAATTATAATTTGAGGGCTTTCTAATTTATCTAAATCAAAAATATGAATTGGATTACCTACATCAAACATTACATAATTCGTAGCATCAACAATATTATTTATTGATTTTTGACCTACTGATTCTAGACTATTTTTTAGCCACTGGGGGCTTGGCTTCACTTTTATACCACGAATAATTCTCCCCATATAGCGAAAACATTTATCATCTTGATTTTCGATTTTGAGATTAGATTTTGGATTTTTTAATATTTTAATTTCTTTCTTTTTTTCTAATTTCAGATCAGATTTAATATCCATATTAAAAATTACTGAAACTTCTTTTGCAACACCATAATGGCAAAGACAATCATGGGCTCGATCTGGTAAAATTTTAATATCAAAAATTGAGTCATTCTTTAATTTCTCTAAATTTTCTACTTCAAAAGAATGGAAAATAATTCCTTCAGCAATTTTTTCTGGAGTAGGTAGCTTATCTTCAAAATATTTTTGTAGCCAGTTATATGAAATTAACATAATTAAAATTGATTAAATCTTAAATCACCCTGATAAGATAAGCGAACATCAGTAACTCCATATTTCATAACCATTAATCTGTCAGCACCAATACCAAAAGCAAAACCTTGATATTTTTTACTATCAATCCCAGAATTTTCTAATACATTGGGGTGGACCATTCCTGCTCCAAGAACCTCTACCCATTTGTCATTATGTAAAACATCAATTTCAAGTCCTGGTTCAACAAACGGAAAAAAAGATGGGCGCAAGCGTATTTTTACTTCTTGCCCTAAAAATTGTTTAAAAAATTCCAAAAGAACGCCTTTCAAATGAGCTAAGGAAATATTTTCTCCCACCATTAATCCCTCAATCTGATAAAATTGCATTTCGTGAAATGCATCTGTGGCTTCATTACGAAAGACTTTACCTGGTACAATAATCGCGAACGGTGGTTTATTATTTTCCATATAACGAATCTGCCCCGGTGAAGTATGAGTACGAAGAAGATGTGAATCTTCTATTGAATTATTTTCTTCTTTAATAAAAAAGGTATCTTGCATATCGCGAGCTGGATGATTTTTGGGAATATTTAAGGCATCAAAATTATGCCATTGATCCTCTAGCTCTGGACCAACAGCCACCTTAAAACCAAGAGACGATAATATCCTCACCGCATCATTAATAACTAAGGTTAAAGGGTGTAAACTCCCCTTTTGAAATATAAATTTCTGCTTATCTGACATAATAAAAATAATACCACTTTAGGCACCTTTTTCCAATATCTCAAAACTTTTATATTTTTTTCAAATACTTCCAAATTGCATACATTGCATATGTATCAAGTCCGCAATATATTTTTAATTGTTTAATTTTTTCTTCCGATTCTTCTTCAGAATAACCGCCAGTAACAATTTGGTTCCAAGTATTAGAAGCTGTTCCCCCTTCTTGAATGTCTAAAACTTTATACGAAAGTTCAGGAGCAAGTACTGGTAATATATATTTGATTGAAGTTTTACCTTTAAATTTTGGATGAATGAAATGCTGATTCGTAAAAATATCCATAAGATCAATAACTCTTGAATTGAGATCTTCTAAAAAAGTTTTATATTCTGGATTTCTTTTAGCAAGATCTTTATTTCTCCCCATCTCAAAACTTTTATACCAAACTATAACACTACCAGTTTTTGGTAAATATTTTTTTAGAGCAAGAATAAAAGGAATATCTGGATTTTTATTTTTTTCTGCGTAAATAAATTCATCATGGCTTGGTTCTCCATCATCATCATTATTTACTATATGTAATGAAAATTGAAATGGAATTTGATTAAAGGGAGAATATCCAGCATATCTAGGAATTCCAGCAGCAAAAGTTTCATAATCTAAAAAAGATATCGGTAAAGAAATTGTATCAAGAAAATTACGAATTTCTTTTTTGTTCATAAATATTCTATCTAACTGAACTGCCGTAACTTGATTTCGTTGTTTTTCACTTAAAGGAAAATCATCAGGAACATCTTTTATAGAAAAAATACCTGAATCTACTAAGTCAGCGAGTTTCTTTTTTGAACTTCCAATTCGAGAAATGTCGTGAACACTATAATCTGGAACTTGAGGATTAGAGTAAGCAAAAGTAGTGCAATGAGAACTTCTCCCTCTAGTTATACATTTACATGAACCTTTTGGCTCTATCTGAGAAGAAAGTATTTCATAAGCATTTTTCATATCAACTAAAAGATTTTCTATAATATCCAGAACTGGTTCGGTAAAATTTTCTATAGAAAATAATTGTTTTATATCTAATTCTACCCCTCGACGGTATTCACTATTAAGTCTAATAAGATATAAATTACCAATTGGAATATTTAACTCTTTAAGAACTAAGTATTGGAAGCCGATATCATTAATGTAAAGTTTATTTTTAGCTCCTTTGTTTTCTCCACTGTTTGAAGCCTTAACTTCATATAAATCATAAGATTTTGATTTTTTATTCCAGACAAAGATGTCAGAAATCATTTTATATATATCCGTTTCAAAAACTGGCTGGTATATTACTGGAGTTTTGGTCTTTATTAATTCCATTGTTTTTCTGAAATCATTTCTATCATCAAGCAAAACACCATTAGGAAATAATTCTCTAGCTAAAATATCAACTTCATTACCAGTTTCAATTATTCCTTCATCAAAAGCTGATAATGGCTTGCTGTAATATATATCTGGTTTATGTATCTTAAGCCAAGCATTTTTTGCACAATCTTTATATATAAGATAATTTGTTTTTGATAATTTCATATCACAATTTTTTCTCACTTAATTTAATATTATTACCCCAGTTAACAACTTTAATTTTATTATCTGTATTAAGTATTTCTATTTTTGATAAAAAAAGTTTTATTTTATCAACAGACCCTGTGGTAAATATTTTTAAATTACCTTTCAAAAGAGAAGTATCTATTAAGTTATTATTCTCTAAGATTCGCCCAACTTGTTGAACAATGGATTTAGTTGGATCAATAATATTAATTTTATCTCCAACTATTTTTCTAATTTCTGAAGCAACAAAAGGATAATGAGTACAACCTAAAACAATTGTATCAATATTTTCTTTAATCATTGGTAAGAGAGCTTCATTTAAAATAGCTACGGTCTTTTCTGAATCAAGTTGATTATCTTCTATTTGTTCTACTAGTCCAGAACAACTATTTTCAAAAATTTTAACTTGATTATTAAACCTTCCAACTAAAGAATGATAAAAGCTACCTTGCAACGTAGTTGAAGTAGCAAGAACCCCAATTTTTTTTGTTTGAGATTTTTCACTTGCTGGTTTAACGGCTGGTTCTATTCCAATAAATAAAGTATCGGGAAATTTATTTCTTAAATAATCCAATGAAGATGCTGAAGCCGTATTACAAGCAATAACAATCAATTGGCAACCTTTACTGATTAAGAAACTTGTAATCTCTTCTGAAAAATCCCTAATTTGACTTATTGATTTAGAGCCATATGGAATATGAATTTGATCACCAAAATAGATATAATCATATTGAGAGAATTGTTCTCTAATATATTTCAAAACCCACAATCCTCCAACCCCAGAATCAAATACACCTATAATCATAGGTTTATTATAACATTATTTATCTAGAAAAAATTTTAGACAACCAACCAAATAAACTGAATGTATTTTCTGAACTATCTATAATTTTCTGAACTTGATTATTTGTAGTTTGAAGCACAGCTACTTGTTCGTCTAATTTTTTCGCATCATCTTTATTTGAAATTTCCTTTCCTATCTGACTTAATTGATTAATCTGTTCATTGTTTTGCTTAAGCAGTATCTTAGCTTTATTAATCTCATTATATTTTGGGCCTATAAAGAATACAACTATCTTATTACGGCTTTCTGCTTGCCCTAATGATTCTCTTATTGCTTCTTGGTTTAGTATCTGTTTCTTAGCAATAACTTTAACTTGTTCACCAATCCCTTTATTTTTTGCTACAACAGTAAGCATTTGACGAACAGCTTTAGCAATAGTATTACTCTTTTCCATTAACATTTTTTGACTATTTTCTTCTATTCCGTTATCTTCATTCTCGTTATTATCTGCTGAATTATTTATATCACTTTTTTCTTGATCTACTTCTTTTTGATCTGACTGGCTATTATTACCTCTTTCTCTTTCCATCTCTTTTTGATCTGATTGACCATTGTCTCCTCTTTCTGGTGTTTCTACTTTTTCTGGTCGCTCTGGTCGCTCTGGTCGATCTGATTCAGAATCACCAGACTTAAACATATTAGCAATAGAACCTTGATTTGGATTCTGGTTCTGATTAAGTTGTTGGGGGTTCATCATTACCCCATCATTTTCAGATTCAGAATCATCTCCATGCGCATAAACATTAAACACCATAAAAACCAAAAACAAGGTAATTGCAGATGCTGTAAAAACTAAAAGCTTTTTTTTCATATTATATATTCGTAAGTTTATAAATTAGTATAATTTTTTAATCAAATCGACAAAAATGACCTAAAAAAATACATTAATATTATAGCATTTTTATAAATTAAAATTAAATTTCAAAATTATTAAATTAATTTATTCCTTCTTCAATCACAGTTTCTTTAGATACTTTATCTGTTAATTCTATTTCATCTGTAATATTTTTTTTCTTCCAGGTTCCTTTTTTAAACCAAATAATTGCGATAATTGCACTGATAATATTACCAACAGGAAAGGCTACCCAAATACCAATTTTTGCAAGAGATGTATGCAATGACAAGATATAAGCTAAAGGTAGCCGTAGTAACCACAAAGAAATGATAGCTAACATCATAGAGATTATTGTATTACCAGAACCTCGGAATGCACCATTTAGAACTTGTCTAACTCCAATGAAACCAAAAGTAAAGGCCATTATTTTTATGAATAAAGCACTAGAATGAATAGTTTCTATTTGACCTGGAATAAAAATCGCCGAAATTTGTTGAGCAAACAAAAAAGTAACAGCTCCAACTAAAGTTAAAATAATAAAACTTGAAATAGCACTAAGTTTAACTATTTTTTCCGCTCTTTTTATTTTTTTAGCACCAATATTTTGACCAACTAAAGTTGAAGTGGCCATTGATAAACCAACCGCTGGGATTATGATAAAACTTAATACCCTAACTCCAATACCATAAGCTGCGATGGTAATAGTACCAAAAGTTGCAACTAGAAATGCCATTATGATTAACCCTGAGGCTATTGTTGATTGTTCTATTGAAGCGGGAAAACCAAGCCAAAACATTTTTTTAATTAAAGGAAAATCTGGTTTTAAATCATTTAAGTGTAATTTTATTTGATATTTCCCTTTTAATAAAAGCATAATACCAATTATGGCAGCTAACCCTTGTGTCCCAATTGTTGCCATAGCTGCACCAGCTACTCCAAAAGCAGGAATAAAACCATATCCGAAAATGAACAAAGGATCTAAAATAAGATTTAGGAAAACAGTTCCTAAAACAATATACATCGGAGTTTTTACATCACCAACTCCCCTCATCAAAGATTGAAATACCATATAAGTGAAAACAAAAACCATTCCGATAAAGGAAATTTTTATATAAGAAACTGCACTTAAGAAAACATTTTTTTCAACTCCCATTAAGTGAATAAGAAATGGAGATAAAAAATAACCAATAATAGAAAGAATAATTGAAATAATAATAACGGTTAATAGAGTTTGAGAAGTAATATGGTTTACCGCTTTTTTATTTTCTTTACCTTTATATTGAGAAACCAAAATAGTTCCAGCTATAGCTAAACCGCCCCCAAGAGAAATGATAAAAAATATTATCGGGAAACTAATTGAAACTGCTGCAACTGCAACATTTCCTAATCTTCCAACCCAAAAAGTATCTGTCAATTGATAAGCAGTTTGTAAAATATTGGCAAATATAATAGGAACAGATAGTGTTATTAACGATCTAAGAATTGAGCCTTCTGTTAATTTATTCACAGCTTTCATAATTTTTTATCATAGCATAATAAACCTATATTATATATAGATTTCTCTTTAAATAAAAATATTTTATTTAATTATTTTTCCAAATAGTAGTCGTCAACATCTGGGTCAGAAACACGAGATTCTTCTATGGTATCCATTGCGTCTTGAAGTTTCCGAGTAACATTTTCAACAACCCGCTCTCGTGATAAATGTTTATCTCGATAATGTTCAAGCATATTCATCGATTCATGACCTACTTCAAAAGAAACTGTGGCTATATATTTATCAAGTTCGTTAAAAGGAATTAGAGGCATAATAATTTATTTATTTCATTATTTGATAGGGGACCTTTACTTTGTTAACAATTTGAATGATTTTTTCAAAGATTCTTTTATTTCTTCTAAAATCTTAGTTTCATTCTGAAGTTGTTCGCTAATTGATATTATTTTAACAGTAGTACTTTGTTTAGACAAGACCCCTTTTTCTAGTGCTTTTAAAACATTATTTTGAGTCGTTTCAATCGGTTTAGCTATACTTGTATTATAGTTTAAAATAAATTTCTCCATTCTTTGAGAAAAATCATATCGGGTTTTACCACAATGACGATCTACCAGCATTTCAGCTTTTTGGTGTGCTTCTTTAATTATTAATTTTTGAGCTAATATTTTAGGTAAAGCTTTTCTAGCTAGATTAATTGTAATACCCAAAACGTCAGATTGCTCTGTTGTCTTAAATCTAAATTCAATTTCTGGTGGAAGTGTCTCTTTAGTGTAAAATTTCTGGCTAGAGATTTCCAAAAGTTCAGTTGAATAATTAATAACTTTTTCGAGTATATTGTTCATACGGTCTGTAAACCGCTTAAGAATTTCTTTGAGGTTTTTTTTCAATATTTTTTCTTCTTCTACTCTCCATAAATCAAAAATATCTCTAATCTGTTTATCAATAAATTCATCTAAATGATTTGCAAATTTTGTCGTACTGTCAGCTTTATAATTATTAGCAAATTCATCAATTTTTAATAAAAACCACTTTGTTTTTTCTTTTTTGAATTTCTCTAAGTCATTAATAAGCACCTCATTATGAAGCACTTTAATTTCTTCATTAAGTAACCTTTTACTATCTATTTTCTCTTGTTCACTATCATCAATAAATTGTTTAAAAATTTTAATTTTATTTTCTAATTCATTAAGAGGTATTTTAAGTGATTTTTTTTCAATTTCTATTAAAAATAACTCTTCACTTATAAAATTGTTTATTTTCTCTATTGATGATTTAAACAAAGCATTCCCTTTTTCGTTGATAAGAAATGTTTCTAGCGATTGTTCAAAATTAGATAAACCACTTCCATTTATTTTTTCTAATTTATTATCAATTTTTCCTTCTAAAGCTTGCTTGGCTGAAAGAGGATAGATTATTATATCTTTATAACCTGCTTCTTTTTCAATCACTTCTTTAGTAAAGGCCAGCGATTCTTTTTGGTCAGAAATGTTTACTGTATCTATTTTATTTTGAATAAAAAATGTTTTAACTACAATATTTTTTATATCATGTAAAAAATGAAGCTCAGCTTCTGTTAATGGCGGATCAACACTTGTCAAAAAAATAGCAACATCAGCCTGTGGTAAATACTCATAGGTTGTTTTAGTATTATGTTCATGAACTGAGGCAATTCCTGGCGTATCAATAATTTGGACTCCATTTTTTAGATAAGGTGATGGATATTTAATTTCAACACGACTTACTTTTTTTTCATTTTTAGGATTATATTTTTCGGTGACATAGGAAGATAATTCATCAAGTTTAATCTCTTTTTCATTCCCATTTTCAAAAAAAGTTGTAATTTCCAACTTATCTCCATAAGTAAGTATTGTAATAATTGAAGTTAAGGGAATAATCGCTGTCGGTAAAATATCTTCACCGAGCAAAGCATTAATAAAAGTTGTTTTACCTCTTTTAAATTGCCCAACAATTACAAGAGAAAAAATATCTACTTCAAGTTTTTTATGTAATGACTGAGTGAGAGTTTTAATATGTCCATTCGTAACAATTTTTTCTAATTTCGTTAAATCGTCAATCAGATTTGTTTTAATTTTTGAGTATGTATTAAGCATCGTAAATTATTCTTCTTTTTCTTTGAATTTACTTAATAAATCTAAAGACAACTCTAGGGCCTTGTTAGCCTGATTAATATCTTCGCGAGTGTTTCTTTCTATTTTTTCAAATTTATCGCTTGATAAATAGGATGATAAATTTGTTATTTCAGTTGGAACAATCTTTCCTCGATATTCAATGTGTTCTCTAGTTGATTCAAGCACAGCTACAACTCCTTGGAACCAAGTTGTCTGTATTTTTACTAATTTTCTCCCTTCTTCACCAGAAACAAGTGAATCAGGAATTTTTTCGCTGTAATCGTTGAGTAAATGTTTAGCAATCTCCAAAGTTTCCTTAAGATCAAATAACGGCTTTTCCTTTTCTGGTTTTATTTCTGGTTTTAATGATTCCATATAAAAATGATTTGTTGTTAGTTTAATATTTTCACAAAATAATTGCCGACTTTTCTAGTATATCAGAGATTATATACAATTTAAAACAAATAAAGTAACACACAAAATCAGTTAAAACAAGAATTCAAAAATATAGCACTTTCACACAGGTGTGTAAAAGTGCTATATTTTTCGTTTTCTCTTATTCTCTTTATTTAACTTATTTTACGCGATAGCAGTAAATGTTGGGTAAAATAGTGAAAAGGTAATCCTGCGGTACCTTTTGGACGAAGTTCGAACATTTTTTGAGCAAAACCTCCAATAAGGAAGCCAGCCCCGCCGTCGCTGGGACGATTCTTTTTTTCGGCGGAATTTGAGGATTATAATTGAATCGCTAAGATTTTTTAATATTCACTGGAGAAACAAAACATTGCCCTTTGATTACATCAATAGAGTTCAAATA
>CAYTHY010000006.1:17831-22964 GCA_964437715.1 uncultured Candidatus Saccharibacteria bacterium | reverse complement strand
TGCATCAAAAACCCCGAATCAAAAATTCGGGGTTTTTGTTTTTTCAATTTTATTTTTTCTTAGATTGCAAAGCTACCCAATAATTATAATCTCCAGTTCTAGGATTATAAACATATTTTTCATTCAGAATACTAGCTGGTGGATAAACTATAGTCATACTATTTATATCTTGTATTTTTATTCCAAGAAGACGAAAAGCGTTTTTAAGAGCTATTTCTCTAGCTAATTCAAGTATTGGGCTTATCCCCGAAGCAACTACTCTAGTAAACAGAGCGTCAGAGTTATAACTCTGAGTGAAAATACTTGGTCCATCACTCATATCAGTTGGAACAGAGAAAGGATGACCAGAAACATAATCTTTATATGGTAAAGCTTTAGTTTTTTGTGCGTCTACTTTTAAGACACAATCATTATCAGTTCCCCCATTGATAGGATATCTTGCATCTATCCAACTATAATAAGTTTTATTTTGGGGATTATAGGCAGTTAATAAACCAAAAATTAATGGTTTTACATTCATTCCTAAATCTTTCTGGGCTTGATCTTTAACTTTTTTTAGAGATGCATATTCAATATTACCTTTAGCATAAATAACTTCGTGCCAACAATATGAACTTGGCAGATATTTTACCCTAAATGGACTTGATTCAAAATCAACTATCTTGGTGGTTTTCACATTTGTTAAATCTATATTTTCCGCACTGCGAATATCTATACTTCCAGAAGTTAAGTTTGAGGAAGTAGGATTAAGATCTTTACTAGCGGTATTAAATTTACCAAAATCTTTTTGATTTTTTGTAATTACATAATTACCAGTATTTTCAATTCTTATATTTTTTTCACCAATTGTATGTAAAATGAGATTCATAATCCCAAAAACGGCAACCATTATAAAAAGCCCGACAATTCCTGTGAGCATTTGAGTTTTGCTCTTTTTATTTATTTCCTCATTATCTGGATTTAATAAATATTGAGCAACTCCATAAAGGAAATACGCCAGTGCTAAAGCAAACAAGAAAAAAATAAGAGGATTAATAATAACTCTATTAATACTCTTCATAAGAGTAGCGACACTCGCT
Source organism: uncultured Candidatus Saccharibacteria bacterium (assembly GCA_964437715.1). Taxonomy (GTDB): domain Bacteria; phylum Patescibacteriota; class Minisyncoccia; order Phycocordibacterales; family UBA9973; genus UBA8515. The sequence goes on along the minus strand of CAYTHY010000006.1, from coordinate 21,885 downwards.
TCAGCAACTGGTATAAATCCAAAGTGAACCATAATTCTAACCGCTACAAGTAATACCTAAAGCTGTATTAGGAATACAAGGAATAGCATTCTGATTCAACTGTTCTGGTCCAACATTAAAGGTATTGGTAACAAGCCTTATTATTCCCCAGAAAGCAATAATCACAAAAAGACCAATCAACCCGCCAATAATTTTACTACGAGCATCTTTCTTTTTATCTTCATCGGCAGACATTGTATATTCAATAACTCCCCAAATGAAGTAAACTACAGCAAGAGTAATCAATACTGGAATAATATAATTCAATATCTGATTAGTTGTAGCTATAATACTAAAAGCTGTTGCTGCAGATGCAAACATTGGAACAAATCCAAGAACAATACCTAATGAAATAACTTTTTTCATATATTAATTTTATTTGTTAAACAATTAAAATAAACGACCTAATAATAATATCTAATTCTAATTTATTTTCGACGATAAAAAAGAATAAATTTCTACTTATACATTATACCATAAAAAGATATAATAATGGCAAATATTTACTGCGAAAGCTGTGGGATGAGTGTTTTTATTTGAAATGTTTCTGAAAAAACATTAACTAATCCCCATACACTTATCATAACAAACAAAGCTATTAAACCCCATAACATATAACTTTTTCCTTTTTTCCTTTCTTCTTCGTTGTCTGGATTTAAAAAATAACGAATAATACCCCAAATAAATCCGACTGTAGCCAAAGTAAATAATAGAGGAATAACAGATTTAATCAATGTACAGCTTGCCCAATTAAAAATACTACCAATATTATCAAAGGAAATATTTTTACAGAAATCACTAGTTTTTCCAAGCCCAGTATTTGCATAAGCAATAAGAGTATTCATATTAAAAATTATGTTGTGCTTTTAATTTGATTGACTGTCGACCCGATTGCATTAGCCAATACATAAGACCCCAATAACAAAGTTGCTCCAATTAAGACATAAAATAAAGTTTGTTTAGCCTTTTTTAGTTTTTCTGGATCACCTTGGGCTTGGACAAAAAGAAAACCTGAATAAATAATCGCTAGAGTAACAATTGGAATACCAATATCAGTAACAATTTTAAGGATTGCTTCAATAAATGCAGGTATAGTTGCCAAATGACCCTTCCCAAGTGGATTGTTTATGGTTGTATTAACCTGTAGTCCAGTTTTCGAAAGTCCGGCGGCAGAAGTAAGATGAACCATAACAACTGGAGCCAAGAAAGAAAATACTATTGTTAACATAAAACCATATTTCAAAACTGCTTTTAATATACTATACTTTTTTCTTTTTAAAATTTTCATATATTTTTTAATAATAATTATTTAGTTAAAAATGACCCTTGAAATCCTAAAGTTGATAATATTGTGTTAATTATTAACCAAGCTGCTAAAGCAATAACAAAACCTATCAACAAATTTTTTATGATAGCTTTAGCTTGGGTAACTTTAGCTGGATCTCCTCCAGCTGTAATTAGCAGAAATCCGGCATAAGCAAAGATTATGGCAGCTAAAGGCATAGCTATTGTAAATAATAAAAAGTTAATCACTTTATTTATCAATTTCATCAACTCATCAAAACCACAACCTCCAGCTGGGCAAGCTGGAACCAGAGTACTACCAGATGAAGAACCATCAATATTTGACCCTGTATTTGATTTGTTAGTAGAAGATGGTGTAGGAGAAAGACCTCCTCCTTTAATCAAGGCCGTACAAATAGAAGAGGTTTTTCCACCGTTAGCACCATTACATGCCCATTTCCAACCAGTTTTATTATAATTTTTAACTGGTCCTTTTATTGAAGTCGTAGTAAGTATTGAACCAGAAGAACAGAGATTTTGAGTCGGCATTGAAGTAACAGTGGTTCCATTGACAGAGCCACAAGCTCCGTTAATAAGAGTATTATTAGTTGGATTGTTACCTGTCGCTGGGCTAGCATTAGAAAAATATAATGGCAGAAATAAAATTGTTATTATAAAAATGAATAATGGTAATTTTTTCATACTATTTTAACATCTGATTAAGTTGATTTTTAAACCTAACAATAGCTTCACTGGCGGTTAACCTATTTGACAAAATATTATTAAATAATTGATTAAATATTACATCAGTTTGAGTAGGATTAGGATCTATCCACGAATGAGTGATTATTGCTGAATTATAGAAAGTATACATATATGGATTTTTGGGTTTTTGAGAAAGTAGTGATTTCAAGGCTGGTGGTAAGGATAATGCTTTACTAAAATTCTCAGCAACCTTAGAAGAGCTTAACAATGAAGCTACTTTAAAAGCTAAGGCTGGGTTTTTTGATTTTTTATTAATAGCAAGAGCATAAATATTTCCAAATGTTCTTTTTGGAGCATTTTTAGTTTGTAAAATTTCCGTAACATTAAAACTTAAATTCGGGTTAGTAGATTGGATTTTAAACAATTCACTAGCCTTACCTAAATATAAAGCTAACTTACCTTGACTAAAGAAATCTTGTGAACTAGAAATGGCCCTATTCCAGGAATAGGCATTGTTGGCTGGATTAGAAAATTCAACTAAAAAATTAAGAATGGTTTCAAAAGGAGAAATTGCTGTACCAGATGAATTTTTACCTAGAACTAAAACATATTTATTTCCTTCTCTTTTGATTATATTATCTTTACTTTGTAAAAGTAAGGTAGATAAGATACCTCTAGCATCACTAATATTATCATACCTTCCAAGGGCTATCATACTTTTTAAAATAGTTCCATCATCTAATTTTTTTGTTAATTTACTGTTCAAATTAAATAGTTGATTCCAATATTTTGGAGGAGATGCTATTCCAGCGTTACTTAACATATTTTTATTATAATACATTACCATTGGATCAACTACCACAGGAAGAGCTATAATTCCTTTTTCATCTAGGAAAATATTTGCCCCATCTATAAATGAATTCATATATACTTTTTGTGGATAACTAGTGTAAGGAATTTTATAGAAAAAGTTCTGATTTCTAATAATCATATCAGAAGTAATGAAAAATAAATCTGGTCCTTGGTCAGAAGCAAATGCTTCAACTAATGATTGTTGGTATGTTGAAGATGGTTTTTGAACATAATGGATATATAAATCTCTATTCTCTCCTGTCGCGGTCTCAAAAACTTTATACAAATCTGGAGAACGCAATGTCCCCCAAACAGTTATTTTACCTTTTAAACTACTGGAATTATTTGAAGAATTATTTACTTTAATAACCCCAGAAAAAATTAAAACTGCAAAAACAAAGAAAGCTAGAAAGATGGCAGTTAAAATTGTTTGAAAATTACTCATGTGTAAAAATTATACCATAATGGTGGTCTGAAACAACTATTTTTTCTAATAGTTTAAAATCACAACTAGTAAATAACTCTATTGCTTTCTCTTCATTGATAACATATTGTGGAGCTGGGCCCATTCCCCCAAAAGAGTCTGCCCAGTCAATAAACAAAACTTTACCATCTTTTTTTAAAATACGCTTAGCTTCATCAAGAAATTCTAATTTATCATCAACTTGAAATAAAATATTAGAAATCACAACGGCATCTACAGTTTGATCATCAATTTTAGTACCGTGTTTTTTTTCTACATCACCCCAAATACATTCTATGTTTGAAATTTTCCAACTTTTTATTTCCGCTTCAAGTTTTTTTACTAAATCTTTAATAATTTCAATCGCATAAATCTTTCCACTGTCTCCAACTCTTCTACTTGCCGCTTTGGAATATAAACCAGTCCCAGCTCCAAAATCAGCAACTTTCATTCCTTCTTTTAATCCCAATTTAGCTATATTTTGTTCTGGGTTAGAAAACATATACTTTATTATACCATATTTTTACAAACAAGTGATAATCTATACAACTAATTTTATAGGGTGGTAAATATAATAGACTGGGTGGTAAATATAATAGACTAGGTGGTAAGTATAATAGACTGGGTGGTAAATATTAACCATTTTATATTTTTATTAACTAATTAATTTTTATCCTTCATTTTTTTTACTTTCTCCCTTACAATAAATAC
>CAYTHY010000006.1:6562-17731 GCA_964437715.1 uncultured Candidatus Saccharibacteria bacterium | reverse complement strand
CAATAAATACCTCTTCTATAATTTAAAATATTTTTTTAAAATTTTGTCATTTTCTATTTTTTCAGCAATAATATAAAGAATATCTTTACCCATTTTAAAATCCAGTTTTAAAAGAGTAATTAATTCTTCGCAATCATAAGGGTAAACCCAAACGCTATGTTGTAATTTTATAAATCCAATTTGTTTAAGTGTAAATCGTAATTTATCTCTTTGAGTTCTTTTTTGTTCGGATATATCGAAAATTACTATTCTCCATTTTTTATCCCATCTTTTAGGTTTTTTTATTTTAAAACTATATTTCTCTAATTGTAATAATTTTAATTTACCCTTTCCTGTAAGTTTTAAATATTTCTTCCCATTTTTCTCGACAAAAATAACCAAGCCAGCTGACAAGAGCTTTGAGAGTGAACGATTCACATCATTCTTAAAATTTTTTAATTTTTTATCTATTCCAAAAGTTTTTAACATCTGAACTGCATTTGGAGCAATCAGAGCAAGACTTATTATTCCAGTAACTGCGATAGAACTCAGAATAATTTTTTGAATATTAGTCTTTTTTCTTCTCTTTTTTAATTCTTTTTCTAAACCTGACATAAGTTTATATTATCAAATTTTAATTCCCCTTGCAATAAATACGCCCCCGCGTATTTATTGCAATAAAGAATTTTAATTAAACTTTAGAGAATAGAGAATAAATAGATTTTAATATTTTACTTAAGCTGAACAGAATTACTTTTATTAAATTGTATAGGGTAATAATTCGTTAACAACAAAATATCTTCATCTTACAAACAAGTGATTGAGGCGATTTTATCTCCAGGACGTAATTTCATTATAGTAACGCCCTGAGTCTGGCGGCCTGAAGTTGGGATTGACTTTAAATCAACACGAATTACTTGACCTTTTTTGGAAACAGCTATAATTTCATTCTCGTCACCGACAAGTTTAGCCACTATTATTTTTCCTGTTTTATTATTGACTTTGGCCGTTTTAATTCCAGAACCTCCACGCTTTTGAGTTTTATATTCTTTAATATTTGTTTTCTTTCCTAATCCATTAGAACCAAGAGTAAGTAAAGCCATACCAGTCTCTCCTTTTACAACATTATCAACTCCAATAACAAAATCATCTTTTTTAAGTTTAATAGATCTAACTCCCCCAGCAGTACGACCCATTTTTCGAACATCACTTTCTTTAAAACGAATAGATTGCCCAAGAGTTGTCGCTAAAATAATATCATCGCCCTTAGATACAGACAAAGTGGCCTGTAGTTCATCGCCCTTACTTAATTTAATGGCAATTAAACCACTTCGGCGAACATCTTTAAAACTTTCAGCTAAAACTTTTTTAGCAATACCTTTTTTAGTAACTAACATCAAATAAGTAGCAGTTTTTATTGAATTTTTATCCACTGGTAAGATAGAAGTAATTTTTTCGTCACTTCCTAAAGAAATAAAATTCATTATTGATTTACCTTTTGTTGCTCGTCTACCTTCTGGAATATCGTACATTTTGATTTGATAAGCCTTACCAAGATTTGTAAAGAAAAGTAAATCACTATGAGTATTCGCCGTTAAAAACATCGTCACAAAATCCTCTTCTTTTGGTTCAATATCTATAACTCCAACTCCACCTCGTCTTTGATTTCTATATTCACTAGGGTCTGTTCTTTTGACATAACCACCTTTAGTAAAAACTAAAATAGATTCTTTTTCTGGAATCAAATCTTCTTCATTGATTGTCTTAACTCCCCCTTTAACAATTCTAGTCCTTCTCTCATCAGAATATTTTTCTTTAATTTCTTTTAATTCATCAGAAATAACTTTAAGCATTTTTTTAGGGCTAGCCAATAAAGCTTCAAGTTTTTTAATCAATTCTTGTTTTTCTTTTAATTCAAGTTCTACGTTTTTTCTTTCCAAGCCAGCCAACTTAGCTAATTTCATTTCTAGAATAGCTGCCGCTTGTAAATCAGAAAATTTAAATTGTTTCATTAAATTTACTTTAGCTGTAGCTGTATCTTTAGAAGCACGAATAATAGAAATAACTTTATCTATATGATCAAGAGCTTTTTTTAAACCAAGAAGTATATGCTCACGACTTTTTGCTTTTTTTAAATCAAATTCTGTTCTACGGCGAACAACTATTACTCGATGACTAACAAATTCGCTAAGTAAACCTTTAAGAGATAATGTCTGAGGTATTCCATCTACCAAAGCAACAACATTAAAATTAAAAGATTGTTCAAGTTGGGTGTGTTTATAAATAAAATTAAGAACCCTTTGGGGAATAATTCCTGATTTAAGTTCTATTACTATTCTTATGTCTTTAGTTGATTCATCACGAAGAGCCTTAATTCCTTCTAGTTTTTTATTTTGAATTAATAAGGCGATTGATTCTATAAGAGAAGATTTGTTAACTCTAAAAGGAATGGAAGTTATAATAATTTGAAACTGACCTTCTTTGGGTTCAATAATTTCAGCTTCACCACGGGTCACTACTCCACCACGGCCAGTTGAATAAGCATGAAGCAAATCGGTTTGCCCATAAACGATTCCACCAACTGGAAAATCAGGACCTTTAATAAATTGCATAAGGTCTTCAGTTGTAGCATTTTTATTTTCAATTAAATACATCGTAGCATCTACGACTTCAGCTAAATTATGAGGCGGAATATTTGTGGCCATTCCAACAGCTATTCCTAAAGTTCCATTAAGAAGTAAGCTTGGAACAGCAGTAGGTAAAACGCTGGGTTCCTTGCGAGTTTGATCATAGTTCGGACGAAAATCAACAGTCTCTTTTTCCAAATCAAGCAAAAGTAAAGAGGAAATTTTTGACATTTTAGCTTCGGTATAACGCATTGCCGCGGCTCTATCTCCATCTATTGAACCAAAGTTTCCTTGGCCGTGCACTAGCGGATAACGGTAAGAAAATGATTGAGCCATTCCAACCATTGAATCATAGACAGCAACATCTCCGTGAGGATGATATTTTCCTAACACATCTCCCACAACAGCCGCACTTTTACGAAAACGACCCTGGTGAGTTAGGCTCATTTCATTCATCGCATAAAGAATACGACGATGAACGGGTTTTAATCCATCACGAACATCTGGTAAAGCTCTATCAGTAATAACTGACATCGCGTAATCAATAAAAGATTCTTTCATCTCTTTATTAATATCAACAGAAACAATATTTATGTGTTCTTTTTTTTCTACTTCTTTGTCCATAATTATTGCTTCGAGGTGTCTTTCACTACAATTAGATTTATTTGTTTTTCATCACTTACTTTTTTCTTTTCTGTTTCTAAACCTGGGATACTACCAACACTAGCACTTATATTACTGTAAGTGTTTGAAAGTGAATCAGCAAAAATTTTGAAAGGTTTAGCATCATTTTGGTTTTGTATACTAACTTTATTATTAAATCTATTATTTAAATTATAGATCCAAATAAATCCAACAAAAACCATAGAAACAATCATTGCTCCAGCAAATATTTGTTTACGAGCCGTTTCATTTTTACTTTGTAGTTTTTTTATGTATGCGCGCATATAATATATTCTATATTGATAATACCATAATTTCACCTTCTCGTCCAATAATATCTTTGGCCTTAATCGTTAGTTTTTCAACAGAAGAAACTTTATCTTGACCCCCTTCTTTAAGGAATGCTTCCAATGCCTTTTCATCATAATCCATTGGAATTATTATCTTAGATTCAAGTTTAACCGCTAGTTTATACGCTTCAGCTGGACTTAGTGATTCATCACCATTGCCAATTGGTACAAATAAAATATCAGGTGAATCAATTTCTTCTAAAACTGTTGAATTTATTTTATCTTGAGATAAAACTCCCAGAAAACATAACGAAATATCATCAATTGAAAAAGAATATATAGTATTGATGTACTTTTTTTTATCAATTAAAGTTTCAGTCATAGTTCCTTTAATAAAAATATTTTTGATTTCATAATCCCCAGGACCTTTAATTTTAAAAGGTGCTGTATCTCCATGTGAGACCATTTCAAAACCATTATAGTCAGGGTGGTTGATTGTTGAAAGTGCAATATTTGAACCAAAACGAGAAGTTTTTATTTTTAATTTAGACTCTTTACTGATGGGGTTGATTGCAATTACTAAATCCCCTTTTTGTATTTTGAAAAATTGTTTACCTAAATAAGTGATAATCATAAATCTATTATATCAAATTAAGGTAAAAAAATAAAGAGCTAAATAATTGATTACAATTAAAAAACTCTCTTGCAAAATAGAAATGACTAATGTATAATTCAGATATTAAAAGCCCAGATTGAGATTAATCTTCTTTTATAGCTTAGAAGCTAAGAATAATAGAAACACTCAAACTGCGCCGCGAATTCCTTTTTTACAACTGGAATAAAGAGCGGTTTTTTATATTTTATGAGTGATGAAAAAAATAATATCAGTGACACTTCTAATGAAACTGATATAAATAACGAAGTTGTAGATACTATTGTAAAGAATGCTAAAATAGAACTTTCAAGTGTCGGAAAAATGTTAGAAAAAACGGAATTACCAGCACAGGTTGAAGCTCTAGTTGAAGGGCCAGTAATATTAATAGAAAAATCTTCTGTTTATTTAGACTTGGCTCCATACGGAACAGGTATAATTTACGGACGTGAATTTATTAATGCAAAAGACATTATTAAAAAAATAAATATTGGCGATACAGTTAAAGCTAAGGTTGTTTTAGTTGATAATGAAGACGGATATGTTGAACTTTCACTTAAGGAAGCTAGACAGGCTCTTATTTGGAGTGAAGCTGAAAAAGCTATTAAATCTAAAACGACGATGGAATTGACAGTTAAAGAAGCTAACAAAGGAGGACTTATTCTGGAATGGCAAGGTATCGCTGGTTTTCTTCCCGCTTCACAGCTTAAGAGTGAAAATTATCCACGAGTAGAAGATTCTGATAAAGATAAAATTTTGAAAGCTTTGAAAACACTTGTCGGAAAAAGAATGGAAGTTGTCATGATTTCTGCACTACCAAAAGAAGGTAAACTAATCTTTTCTGAAAAAGAAAATAACCCAGAGGAAAGACAAGAAATGATTGGTAAATATAATGTAGGTGACGAATTAGATTGTACTGTTGCAGGAATTGTTGATTTTGGAATTTTCCTAAAAGTTGAAGAAGGTTTTGAAGGCTTAGTACATATTTCAGAAATAGATTGGGGTCTAGTTGAAGACCCAAGAGCAATGTTTAAAATTGACGATAAGGTTAGAGCAAAAATTATTGAGATAAAAGATGATAAAATATCTCTTTCTATTAAAGCTCTAAAAGAAAATCCTTGGAATGAATTTGAGGATAATTTGAAAAAAGGAGATATTGTTTCTGGGGTTGTTATTAAATTCAATAGACATGGAGCTCTTGTCTCTATTAAACAAGGTGTTGCCGGTTTAGTTCATAATTCTAGTTTTGGTTCTGAAGAAAAATTGAGAGAATCTCTAGAACTTGGAAAGACTTATGATTTCCAAATAACCTTATTTGATCCTAAGGAGCAACGAATGACTTTAGTTTATTTAGAAGATGGGAAGAAAATTGAAAAATAATTAAGGTTCTAGATTGTATTATATTTATTCATCGCCGTCTCTTTGTCGTTTTTGATAATTGTTTCAAGAATCTCTTTAATGGTCGGAGAAATATTTTTCTCTAGAATATTAATTTCTTTTTTGGAAAACTGACTTAGAACATTCGGCTTTCTTAAAATCCCGTTTTCATCTAAAATTGATATACCTACGCGTATTCTAATAAAAGATTGTGAACCTAAATAATTCATAATAGATTTAATTCCATTATGTCCTCCATCTCCTCTATCATAAGAAATTTTAATTTTGTTAAATGGCAAGTCAAGGTCATCATGAATGACAATTATATCTTCTGATTTTATTTCGTGTTTTTTTTGAGTATAAGAAACAGAAAAACCAGAATTATTCATAAATGTTTGTGGTTTCAGATATTCAACTGTTTCTCCTACAATAGTGTCCTGATAAAACAGAGTTTTAGCTTTACTACTTTTACTCCAGTCAATTTTATCTAAGATTTTATCAAGAACAATAAAACCAACGTTGTGTCTAGTTTTTTTATATTTTTCTCCAGGATTTCCAAGACCAATAATTAAAATCATTATTAAATAATAACAAAATTACGAAAAAATTGAAAGATACATTGCAACATATTAAAGTATACTCTGTCAATAGTATTTATGTGATAAAATAGAAAAATTATGGAGAATGAAAATCAAGAAAATAAATTAGTAGGAACAACGGGTGAAGAAAAAGTCACCGAACAAGCGATAATTTCTAAAAAAGAAAAATTACACGGGATACTTAAAAATGCTTGGGATTTAATTAAGTTTGCAATTATTGCTCTTATTATTGTAATCCCGATAAGAATGTTTATTGCTCAGCCATTTATTGTAAGTGGTAGCTCTATGTACCCTACTTTTCGTAACGGTCAATACTTAATAGCTGACGAAATATCTTATATTGTCGGTAATCCGAAAAGAAATGACATTATTATTTTTCGTTACCCCGACGATCCATCAAGATTTTTTATTAAGCGTGTAATTGGTTTACCAAACGAAGAAATTAATATAAAAGATGGAAAAATTACAATAATAAATAAAACTAATCCTGAGGGTTTTGTTTTAGCTCAACCGTATTTAAGGCAAAAATTTAATTTCACTGGTTCTTATAAAACTGGGAATAAACAATATTTTGTTATGGGAGATAACCGAAAAGAAAGTTTGGATTCTCGCATTTGGGGAATGCTACCAGATAAATTAGTAACGGGTCGAGCGGTTTTACGACTTTTACCTTTTAAATATATCTCATATTTACCAGGATATTATATAAGTAATAAATAAATATATTTTCTTAAATAGTTAAATTATTATGAATAAAAAAAATAAAAAATCAAAGAAAGGGCCCTTCTCTTCGGTTAAGGGTATGCGGGATATTGTTGGTGACCAATATTATCAATTCCAAGGCTTTTTTGAGAAAGCTCAAGAGGTTGCGGTTTATTATGGTTTTAAACCAATAGAAACTCCAATCGTTGAGTATGAAGATGTCTTTACTTCTTCCATTGGGATTGGAACCGATATTATTGATAAAGAAATGTATGCACTTAAGACTAAGGGTGGTGATCATTTAGCCTTACGACCAGAGCATACGGCTAGTCTAATGCGCAGTTATATAGAAAATGGAATGCAATCTACTCCTCAACCTGTCTTATTTTATAGTTATGGTCCTGTTTTTAGGCACGACAAACCTCAAAAAGGAAGATACCGCCAATTTTATCAATTTGACTTAGACATATTGGGTAATGATAAAAGTATTCTTGACGCCTTAGCGATAAGAACAGCTTGGTTAATATTAGAAGAAGCTGGGGCAAAAAAATTATCCTTAGATATCAATTCAATTGGAGATAAAGAATGCCGAAAATTATATTTACAAGAGTTGGTTTCTTACTATAAAAAGAATATTAAAAATCTTCCAGCTATAGATAAAGAGAGATTAAAAACAAATCCATTAAGAATTTTAGATTCTAAAGAGGAAAAAACTATTGAATTAAATCAAAATGCTCCGAATATTTTATCAAGCCTTTGCCCTCCTTGTAAAAAACATTTCAAAGAAGTACTTGAATATTTAGAAGAAATGGAAATTCCATATAATATTAATAAATGCTTAGTCAGAGGTTTATCTTATTACACAAGAACAGTTGTAGAAATAATGATTCAAGATGAAGAAACAGGTAAAATGATAAGTATTGCTGGTGGTGGACGATATGATTATTTGGGTCGCCAACTGGGAAGTAAAAAAGATGTTCCAGCTGTTGGAATTTCAATAGGAGTTGATCGAGTTATTGAAGCTCCTTGGTTTTCCAAATTATCTCCAAGAATTATCAAAAAACCAAAAATCTATTTTATTCAATTAGGATCTGATGCAAAACTTAAATCTTTTAATGTGATTGAAATTTTAAGAAAAGGAAAAGTTAGAATAGCCCAATCTATTTCAAAAGATAATCTTGGCTCACAATTAGCAACTGCTGAAAAGTTAGGAATGAATTATGCTATAATTTTCGGACAAAAAGAAGCTCTTGAAAATTCAGCTATTGTTAGAAATATGAATAACCGATCTCAAGAAACAATTAAGCTCCCTGAATTACTAAATTATATTAGAAACTTGAAGTAGCTTACAGTAAACTGTTTGGAGTCATTCTATTATGAATATTAAAATTATCCAAAACGGAAATAGTATCTTGCGTAAAATTTCTAAAGAGGTTCCTATTTCTGAAATAAAAAAAACTAAAATCCAAAAAATTCTAGTGGATATGAATTCTGCTTTAAATTCTCAATACGATGGAGTTGCAATTGCTGCTCCTCAAATTGGTATCTCTTTAAGAATTTTTATTATATCTAGTAAAGTCTTTGACGAAGATTTTTTGTACCACGGAAAAACATTAGAAAAAGATATTCTAGAGAAAAAATATCCGCCTAACTTAGTTTTTATAAATCCAGTAATTAAAAAAATATCAAAAGATAAAAAACTAATGGAAGAAGGTTGCTTATCTGTTAGACCAATTTATGGTAGAGTCCGAAGAGCAACTAGAACCACAATTGAAGCATATAACGAAAACGGAAAAAAGATAACAAAACAAGGTTCTGGTTTAATAGCCCATATTTTTCAACATGAGATTGATCATTTGGATGGAGTTTTATTTATAGATAAAGCCAAAGATTTAAGAAAAGAAACTCTCATAGAAGAAGAGACTACTTTTTAAATCAATTTAATTTTTCTATTTTAATAATTATTTTCCTTAACTTGAAAATAAGATTGTGGATGTAGACAAGAAGGACATATCGTCGGAGCTGTGTCTCCTTCGTGTAGGTATCCACAATTTAAACACTTCCAAATAACTTTTCCCCCACGCTTAAATACTTTTCCAGACTCAAGGTTTTCATATAATTTTCTATATCTTTCCTCATGAGCCTTTTCAACAGTAGCTATCATTTTGAAAGCTGTTGCAATTTCATCAAAACCTTCTTCTTCTGCAACTTTGGCAAACTCGGGATATAATTTCGTCCACTCCTCGTTTTCTCCTTCGGCCGCAGCTTTTAAATTTTCTAAAGAAGTAGCAATCTTACCGGCTGGATAAGTGGCTGTAATTTCAACAGGTCTCCCTTCTAAAAATTTGAAAAACCTTTTAGCATGTTCTTTCTCGTTTAATGCTGTTTCTGCAAAGATAGCTGATATTTGTTCAAGTCCATCTTTCTTAGCTTGTTTAGAAAAATAGTCATATCTCATTCTAGCTTGAGATTCGCCAGCAAAAGATTTTAGTAAATTTTTCTCAGTTTGTGTTCCTTCTAATGTTTTCATAAAATAATTTTATTTTTTAAAATTTATAAATTAATTCAGACCTTTGTCACCTTGTAATGATAACTCAATCTGATATGTAAAGCAATTTATATTTTTTAAAAAAATGAATCTAAATATTTTTTATATTTGATTTTAGGTGATATTTTTTATAGATAAACTCAACTATAAAACAAGTAAAGATTACCCCCAGAGCAACAACAACTCCAGTTCTATTTGTTGAATATTGTTGAAACATTAAAACCACTACAGCGATTGAAGATAAAACGAGACCCAAAAAAGGAATTAATCTTACTCCTCCAATATTTTTCGATAATTTCAAACCAACATAATTGACCATTGCAAAAATTAATAAAAAACCAACACTACCTACAGTTGAAATGCTTTCTAAATTGAGACTATTAGCTAAAATTAAAGTTACCACTATGGTAATTAATAAACCGATAGGTTGATTCCATAATTTACTGGTTAATTCATGAGGTAACTCGTCATCTTTAGAAATTTCATAACTTACTCTACTTCCCCCATACAAAGAAGCATTTATCGCAGAGAAGGTTGAAATTAAGGCAGCGATAGTGATTGCAATAAAACCTGCTTTACCAAGCATTGGTCTTGCTGCTTCAGCTAAAACATAATCTTTAGCCATCATTATTTGGTGGAAAGGCAAAGAACCAACAGTGATAATAGCAATAACTATATATAGAATAATGACAAATATTACAGAAGAATAATAAGCCCGAGCAACATTTCGTTTCGGGTTAATAATATCTGGAACAATGTTGGCAATAAGCTCAAACCCTTCGTAAGCAACAAAAATAATCATTCCTGCCGTCAAAAGTTGTAAGGGTGACACCCAATTACTAATTGCCAATTGACCTAAATTGGGATTTCCAATAAGTCCATAAGCTCCAATAAAAACAAAAAATACTAAAATAATTAGCTTAATAATAACAGCATAGGATTCTATTTTACCGACAACTTTTATACTATAATAATTGATTATTGAAGCAAAAATAATAATTGCACTCAAATAAATATGAAAATCCACGATTTTATTACCTGTTAAATGAAGTAAATTCGGAGCATAAAAACCAAAAGCCGAAGCATAAAGTGAGAGCATTATAATATAACTAACCCAAAGTAAATTATTAACTCCCCCACTAAAAATACCACGACCAAAACCTTTATTAATAAATTTGACTGTTCCTCCTCGGTCAGGATAAGCTAAAGATAATTTTACATAACTATAGGAAGTAATAAGAGCAATGGCTCCTGCTATCAAAAAAGAGACTGGAGTTCCTCCTTTCCCCAAAGAAACTGCCAAGCCAAGAACAGCAAAAATTCCCCCACCAACCATTCCACCAATTCCAATAGAAATTGCTTCTTTTAATCCAATTTTTTTATTCATTTTTTATTTTATTTCCGATCTTCAAATTTTTTTATTTTAAATCCTGTTTCTAATTTGTTAATTATAACTGAATTATATTACTTTTTTTAGATAAATCAAAATTATATATCTAAACTTAGGCAAATATATATTTAAACTTAGGTAATTATGTACCTAAACTTAAGCAAATTTTATATCTGAACTTAAGCAAATTTTATATCTGAACTTAAGCAAATTTTATATCTGAACTTAAGCAAATTTTACTTTACTTTCTATTGCAATAAATACGCGGGGGCGTATTTATTGCAATATTTTTATTTTCTTTTATTTATATTTTTATTTTCTTTTATTTATTTTTTTATTGTT
>CAYTHY010000006.1:1183-6462 GCA_964437715.1 uncultured Candidatus Saccharibacteria bacterium | reverse complement strand
ATATTTTTATTTTCTTTTATTTATTTTTTTATTGTTTATCTCTACTTTTTTAAGATATAGACAATCCGAATGTGATATACTAACAAACATAAAACAACTTATGGAAAATGAAGATTTAAAATTTGTGTTCTGGGGAACACCAGAAATAGCTAGCCAGACTTTAGAAATATTGAAAAAAAGTGATTATTTACCATTACTTATTATTACTTCACCAGATAAACCAGCTGGAAGAGGTCTTCATTTAACTTCGACTCCCGTTTCAATCTGGGCAGATAAAAATAAAATTACTTGTTTAAAACCAGAAAAAATTGACCAGGAATTTTTAAAAAATATAGAGACTGAATTTTCTTTGAAATCTATAAACCTTTCAATCGTTGTAGCTTATGGAAAAATTCTTCCACAGGAAGCTATAGATATTCCAAGCTTAGGAACAATCAACATCCATTATTCTCTTTTACCTAAATATAGAGGAGCTTCTCCTTTGGAATCAGCCCTACTAAATAATGATAAAATAACGGGTGTTACTATTCAACAAATGGTTTTTAAACTCGATAGTGGTCCAATTTTAATCAAAAAAGAAATTCCAATAAGATTAGAGGAAACTAAAGGAGAGCTACGAGAAAAGTTAATTAAACTAGGAGCTGAAACATTGGTTAAAATACTACCTAAACTTCAAAAAAGTAAAATCATTTCCGAAGAACAAAATGAAAAAGAAGCGACTTATTGTAAAAAAATTAAAAAGGAAGATGGCTTATTAGACTTAAAAAATGATGATATAAAAAATTACAGCAAGTATAGAGCTTTTACTGATTGGCCTGAAACATATTTTCTGGTAGATAAAAATAATAAAAAAATACGAATAAAAATTAAAAAAGCTAAATATGAAAATAACTCATTCATAATAGAACGAGTTATTCCCGAAGGTAAAAAGGAAATTGATTATAATGATTTCAATCGAAACAATTAATATTTTGAAGTAAAAGGATTTCGTTTAGATATTCCTTTTAGCATTTTTTTAATACTTGTAGCTCCTCTTTTGAAAAGAGTTTTATTTCTCCCTTTTCGTTGAGTAATTTTTCTAACCAATTGTTCTTTTGCATCATCTATGGCTTTATAAAGATCCTCTCTTTCTGAAGCAGTTATAAAATTAACTCCGTTTATATTCATTTTAATTTCAGCTTTATAAACATCTCCTTGTTTGTGATGGTTTGTTGTTCTCTCTACTTCAACAGAGCAAGAAACAGGAACCTGACTAGCAAATTTTTTAATAATTATATTTATTCTTTTGTTTATATATTTATTGATTGAATTACTTAATTCTATATTTATTGCTTTAATATTTATCATATATTTTTGAAATTAATTATTAATAATTTTATTTATTCTGGTAATCTTATTGATAATATTTTACTAGAACTTTGATGCCCATTAATGATTCGTACAGACTTAAAAGAAACTTCAAATAGAGAAGCAATAATTTCACGAACTCTATTGTTTGCTAAATTCATCTGAGCTTTTTCTCTAACTGAAATAATATAATGATCATCGGATTTCTTTTCTATTTTTTCTTTACTTGCTGAAGTAATTACTTTTACTTTAATGTACATACAGTTTGTATTGTAACATAAGATTTAATTATCAAATAATTGGCATTCATCATAAAAAAAGATATAATTATTAGATGAATTATATACCATATATTATACCTATAATATCTCTTATTGGCCTTGTCTATTTAGGATATCGCTATATTAATTTATTCTTTAAAATCAATAAATTAGAAAATGAGTTCTCTTCCATTGTCAATCACACCTTCAGAACACCCTTAACTAGAATTCTATGGCTATCAAAAGAACTTGAGGAAAATTTAACTTCGGAAAATCGATTGTCTCATGTACAAGATATAACTAATGCTGCAGAAAGAATTCTTGGTATTGTAGATGTGGTAGCTGGAATAAAAAAAATAAGTGATATTTCTGGATATACTTTTGAGGCTGTTTCTTTGAGAGAAATTATAGAAAAATCAATAGAAAAAAACCGTTACAAAATAAAAGAAAGAGGAGTTCTTATAAAGATAACCTCTTTTAAAAATATTCCGCTTATTGTAATTGATCTTAAAAAAATTTCTTTTGTAATTGATGCTCTATTGGAAAATGCATTTCTTTATACTCCAAAAGGTGGATTAATTACAATTAGTTGTGATATTAATCGCAAGAATATTACTTTACAAATTAAGGACACTGGTTTTGGATTAAGCCTAATTGATAAATTGAGAATTTTTTCGAGATTTTATAGAAATAAAAGAGCGGTTTTAGCTAATACAGATGGAATGGGCTTATGTCTTTACTTAGCAAAAAAAATCATTAAAAGACACCATGGTAAAATATATGCTCAATCAGACGGAGTAGATGAAGGTTCTACTTTCTTTATAAAATTACCACTATAAAAACTCTTAATAACAGAAAGGCTTAGATAGTTTCCACTAGCTTTTTGCTTGATGAACAACTCGTTGAGGAAATGGAATTTCAATTCCCTCTTTATCAAAAGCTACTTTAATTCTAAAACGAAGTTCTCCTGTCACTTCCCATTGTTTACCAGGTTGTGTTTCTCCAAGAATCTTAATTTCGATAGATGAATCTCCAAAATTATTAACTCTCAAAAATTGTGGCGGCTTTATTATAAAATCTTTCCAAGGTGCTTCTTGAGATAAATCTTTCCCAACTTTATTAATAACCCTTTTAACTTTTTCCAAGTCATCTTTGTAGCTAACACCCACGTTGAGATTAACTCTGGAATAATTTTTTGATAAATTCGAAATAACTTTTATTTCTCCATGAGGAATATGATGAACTGTTCCATCTAAATCTCTCAATGTGGTCATTCTTAAACTAATATTTTCTACCAACCCACAGACATCATTTGAGCATATTATATCTCCAACTCTATACTGATTTTCTAAGATTATAAAAAGACCTGTGATAATATCACGGATTAAATATTGTCCACCAAATCCCAAGGCTAAACCAGCGACACCAGCAGTAGCCAAAACAGGTCCAACTGGAATATCCATACTTTGTAATATCATTACCCCAGCCACTGATATAGTAATAATAGCTATACTACTATCAGTAATTTTAATAAGAGTGTCTTCTCTTTTTTTCTCTGCTTCTTTAGATGAATGACGATCAGCCGTAATAATTCTTCTAATTAATTTCGATAAAAGCGATTGTAATACTTTATTTAAAATAAAAAATATTACAATTATACTAACTATTTTTAATCCAGCTGTTGATATAAAATGCCAAACATTTGTTGATAATAATTCTTTAAAATTTAACATATTTTTTATTTTTCAATTCCATTAGATCTATTAGAAATTTATTGTTTTTTTAGCCAGTCAATCATTTTACGAAATGTATTTGAGCCAGCTACCCCATCAGCTGTTAATTTTTGACCTTTTTGAAAATTCTTTATACTTACTTCCATTTTTTTCCCAAAATCATTATCTATTCTATTAGAAGTTTTATTATACACATTCAAAAACTTTTGAACAGTTCCAACTCTCGTCCCCAATGAACCTTTTTTCATTGAAACATTATCAGTTACTAATTTTTGTAGACTATTAATAAGACTTTGATTTTTGGAAATAGAAGACTTTGCTAATTTCTGGTTTTTAATGATTGTTTCTTCTTTTTGAGTGATTTGTTTTTGCTCGTTCATTTTAGATTCTAAGGCTGTAATTTCATTTAATAAACCAGTATTTTTTTCTTCTAGATTTTTATTCTCTTGAGTTAATTCTATTAATTTCTGATTATCCGCATGGGAACTTCCTGACTCAATAGTTGAAAAACCCCAATAACCAACAAAGGTTAACAACAATAGGACAATAATTGAGAACAAAGCGAATTTAAAATTTTCCATATTTTAAGTATAGCAAAATATTAAGATAAAAAAAACAAATACATAATAACTATTGATATTATTTACATTTTCTTTTGCTATTTTTCTTCTCTAACATTTCTTTTTTAGCTAGAAGCCTTTTTTTTGTTTTTGGAGAATGCTTTGATTTTAGGTGCGCATGAAGCGCTGATGCTCTTTTTGCCATATAATTATTGATTTCATTATTAATAAGATTGTTACATTATACTTTAAACTCCTAAATTTTCCTATTTTAAAAAGTTGGAAAATTTATTTTATGATGATATATTTAGAGAATGAGAATTGATGAACAAATTAAACTTGACTATGATGATGTTTTGCTTCGCCCAAAAAGGAGCACTCTAAATTCCAGAAAAGAAGTAGTTTTAGAAAGAACTTTCAAGTTCTATCATTCTCCTAAAAAATGGACAGGCGTTCCAATAATGACAGCTAATATGGCAACTTGTGGAACATTTGAAATGGCTAAAGTTTTAGCTCCATATAAAATGATAACTACTTTCCATAAATATTACACAATCAAAGAATATAAAGAATTTTTTAAAAAATTTAAAAACCCAGATTATATAGTTTATACAACGGGAATAAGAGATGAGGATTTGAAAAAACTAAAAAAGATGCAAAAAGAAAAGTTGATGGATAATTTTTCTTTTATTTGCATTGATATTCCCAATGGTTATATCAATAAATTATTAAAAGTAGTGGAAGATATTCGTAAAAGTTTTCCAAAGCATATCATCATTGCTGGTAATGTAGTTACTAATGAAATATCAGAAGAACTAATTCTAAGAGGTGCAGATATTGTCAAGGTTGGTATTGGTCCTGGGGCCGCTTGCACTACAAGAAGAATGACTGGCGTGGGATATCCTCAACTTTCAGCGGTGATAGAATGTGCTGATGCCGTTCATGGAATTTCTAATTCGCAAGGTTGTGGTCTTGTTATAGCTGATGGTGGACAAAAATATCCAGCTTGCATAGCTAAAGCATTCTGCGCAGGAGCTGACTTTAATTTGTTCGGTTCTATGTTTTCTGGATTTGAACAAAGTGGAGGAAAAACCATAGAAAAAGATGGAAAGAAATTTAAAGAATATTTTGGCTCTTCTTCCAACCATGCAATGAATAATTATTATGGAAAAAAAGATTTATATCGTGCGTCAGAAGGTAGATATACGCTAATCCCTTATAAAGGAGATATTCATGTTTTCTTACAAGATTTATTTGGAAGTTTACGAAGTACTGGAACATACATCGGAGCCAGAAGACTAAAAGAATTTCCAAAACGAGCAACATTTATAAGGGTAAACAGACAATCAACTACTTACCTTGAAAAATTTGATCAAGAA
>CAYTHY010000006.1:0-1083 GCA_964437715.1 uncultured Candidatus Saccharibacteria bacterium | reverse complement strand
CCGCTTGATGTATAAACTTGCATGTTTCTTAATTTTTTCAAACCATAGGTAAAACGACCATAGGTAAGGTGAGCAATACCTGAAAAAGGCCATTGTTGAGCTTGATGAGTATGTCCAGATATTTGGAAAGATACTCCCGCTTCTTCAGCCACTTTTATGTATTTAGGTTCGTGTTTTAAAAGAATTGAGGGTATCTCCTTTTCAATTTTTAAATCGTTGAGTACTTTCCTAAAATTGTTTTCTTTTGCTGTATCTGTAAAATTAACTCCAATTATTTGTAAATTATCAATAATTTTTTTCTCATTATCTAAAATAATAATTCCCATTTCTTTTATTTTGTCAAAAAACAATTCACTATCTTGATAACTTTCGTGATTGCCAGCTACAAAATATATTCCTAAAGGGATTTCAAGTTGACGAAATGGAGAAATACAATTTAAAACTTCTTCTGAAATAGAACCATCAAAAAAATCTCCACCAATAAAAAGAATGTCTGGAGAAATATTTTTTATTTTATTAACTACTTCTTGAACATATTTTTTACCATTTATTTGCCCAATATGTAGATCACTAATCCAAACCACTTTTTTCCCAACCCAAAGAGAAGGAAGTTTTGGAATTTTAACATTAATTTTCTTAATATATATTTTTTTCGCATGAAAAACTCCATATGTCCCAATAATAATAACTACTCCAAATAAAATAAGAGCAGAAAATCTTGATGGTCCATTTAAATACGAAATTTCAAGTATATATAAAACTGAAGCTATAAAAAAGTACCCTAAAAATCCCATCCAGATCATAGATATTAAATAATATGTTCTAGTAAAAATATTATAAAATTTTATACCTAAAAGTAACGAAAAAATAAAACTCAGTCCTAGCACAGCAAGAATACCCATTATTAAGAATGAAGTCCCAGAAATATTAAAAATAATAAGAGCAGTCTTGTAAACAATAAGATTTAATAAATATAAAAAAAATAAAACCACCAGCAGATAAGCAGGCATAATTTTTAGACGATTCATAATATTCATATTTCTATCTATATGGGATTTCAAAATGTTTTTAGTTTTTTAGAAT
>CAYTHY010000005.1:21989-26964 GCA_964437715.1 uncultured Candidatus Saccharibacteria bacterium | reverse complement strand
ATCCCGGCAGGACCGTGAGTACACTTATCGAATCTTACAGATTCTGTACACCTTTCGTATTTCCTGAAATCTATAGATTTCAGGAAACAAGCTCAAGGTTTTCGATTCCTACACGCAAGCAAAGAAGTTTGCTTGCTCGGCAACACAAAAAGCGCAAAAGCGCTTTGTTGTGATCCCGGCAGGAATCGAACCTGCATCATAACTTCCGCAAAGTTACGTCCTATCCATTGAACGACGGGACCAATACTATATAAACTTATCTTTTAAATATCTTCTACCTGCTGCACTTTTCCAATATTTTTCTTTTTTAAGTGCTTCTTCCTGAGTTGAACATTCTTCATAATAGGCTAACTTAAATGGTATATATGCTCTATTTGATTTTGTCATTCCAGAATTATGTTCTTTGAGTCTCTTAGATAGATTTTTACAAAACCCTTTATAACAAAAATCCTTAACTTCACTTTTTATAACATATACATAATACATAAGTTGAGTCCTATCCCCGAACGACTGAACTACGCCCAGTCGTTCGGGCAGGCATTGAACGACGGGACCAATATATGACCTTAATCTACACCATTAAACCCATAATCGCAAATATTGTTTTCTATTTTCCTTCTGCCCACATTTTAATTTCTTTATATGGAGCATTTCCACAAATAGTTTTTTTTGTTTTTTGGTTTAAAAAAAATGGGATACCCCCACAATTGTCATCCTCACTATCTAATTTTTCT
The DNA here is from genome assembly GCA_964437715.1 of uncultured Candidatus Saccharibacteria bacterium. Classification (GTDB taxonomy): domain Bacteria; phylum Patescibacteriota; class Minisyncoccia; order Phycocordibacterales; family UBA9973; genus UBA8515. The sequence goes on along the minus strand of CAYTHY010000005.1, from coordinate 26,230 downwards.
AAAAGATTATTATTCTTTTCATTATACCAAACTTCTAGTTTTTCAATCCCAAAACCTTCATCTATAAGATCATCAACAATCTTCTCAGCATCTATACAATGAGGACAGTCAAGTCCATAAAAAAATAATAAATCTCGGTTCTCCATATATTCTTAAGTTTTATTTAATTACTTATTTAGTAATTTTAGATAATCTGGATTTTTTTCTTGAGGCTGTATTCTTCTTGTAAATACCCTTTTTTGCAGCTTTATCTATAGCTTTTTGAGCAACGGATAAAAGTTTTTTAGCTTCATCTTTTTTCTTTTCTTTGATTAACTTTTCAATTTTTTTAATTGCTTCTTTCACAGATTTTTTATTGCGGTCATTAGCTGCTTTTTTAATAAGAGATCCTCTAAGTGCTTTTTTTGCTGATTTTGTAATTGGCATAAATATAAATAATTAAAATTAAATTTTTATTCAAACTTTACTGAGACACGAATAAAATTGAACATGCCTATACTAACAGAAAATCAGCAAAAAGTAAATGACCTTACAAAACACAGAAAAACTAGTATACTTATAATATGATTGCCCATATTAAAGGAACGATTATCCATAACGACGAAAAATTCTTTATCGTTGAGGTTAATGAAGTTGGTTATAAAATATTTACAACAGCTTCTACTATCTCTAAATATAAAAAAGGAGATGAGGCTTCTTTCTGGACACATATGGCCGTTCGTGAAAATTCAATTGATCTATATGGTTTTATTACTAACGAAGAAATGGAATTTTTTAATCTACTGCTCAATGTTTCAGGCATCGGTCCAAAATCTGCTTTATCTATCTTGGGTGTTGCTCCTATTGAAACATTAAAAAAAGCTATCGCTACTGGTGATACTACTTATTTAAATAAAGTTTCTGGAATTGGAAGGAAGATTGCTGAAAAAATAATAATTGAATTACGCGACAAATTATTATCCTATAAAAATGAAGATTCAGAAAATTCCCTGAGAGATGAAAGTGATATTATAGAAGCTTTGAAAGCTTTAGGTTATTCTCAATCAGAAACTCGTAATGCTCTTAGCCAAATACCAGCTAATATTGAGGGTGCTAAAAATAGAATCAGAGAAGCTCTAAAAATTATAAATAAAAAAAGATAAAAAATGCCTGAATTACCAGAAGTTACTACAGCCGTCAGAAGTTTACAGAAGGTTTTACCCAAGCTTATCATTCTTGATATTTGGACAGACCTTTCCCCTACAGAAAAAATTTGGAAAACAAAAAAAAGAAAAAATCTTTTTAAAAATACTCTAAAAGATCCATTTTTTTATAAAAAATTTAAAAAAGAAGTTAAGAATGCTAAAATTCTAAAAGTAGAAAGAAGAGGGAAAAATATTTTAATTCATTTGAATAATAAAAAAACTATTTTAATTCATCTAAAAATGACAGGGCATCTACTTTTTGGGAAATATATAAAAGTAATGAGTGATAAAAAGTCTCCCTACGGGAGATCTCCCCTAGGGAGAAAAATAATAAAGTGGATTCCTGCTGAAAATGAAAAAGCAGCTCTATTTGATTCTTATAATAGATTTATCCATGCAGTTTTTTCTCTTTCTAAAAATAAATATTTAGTTTTTTGTGATGCCCGCAAATTTGGCAAAATCACTTTGATTCCAACTAACAAACTATATAAAGCTGGTTATGGGTTAGATAAATTAGGACCAGAACCCTTAGATTCAGCTTTTTCTTTAAAAAATTTTCAAGAAAGACTACAGATAAAAAAACACAGTAAAATAAAAACAGTTCTGATGGAGCAATCAGTTATTGTTGGTATTGGTAATATATATTCTGATGAGATGTTGTGGCTTTCGGGAATTCACCCAGAATCAATAGTTAAAAATATCCCAAAACTGAAGTTAAAACTACTATACACTTCAATGCAAAAAGTTCTTTATAAAGGAATATCCTTAGGGGGTGATTCAACTTCTGATTATAGACACATAGATGGCAAGAAAGGCAAATTTCACGAACAACATAACGCCTATAAAAAGGAAAATGAAAATTGTAGTAAAAAAAATTGTAAAGGTGTTATACTTAGAAAAGTTATTAATGGGCGAAGTGCTCATTATTGTAATTTTCACCAAGAATTATTTTAGTATTTATTTTTAATTAAAAAATATGGCAGAAGTTAATCATTCAAAAGACAACAGTAAAAGCAGCGGAAAAGAAATTGGAATAGGAACAATTTTTCTCCTTCTTATTTTGGCTGTTTTTATCATTTGGGTAATAACAGGAGGTCCACAACAAGGAAAAAACAAAAAGGCTGAACTCTTTGAGAAGACTACTTATCCTGCCTCTAAAGAAGTTCCCTCTTTGGGCTCTGGTAAAATAAAATATTATGGAACAGCTAAAACAAAATAATATTTAAGTTTTTAATAATCTAAATAGAGCTACTCCACAAGCAACCGAAACATTTAAAGATTCTTTTTTTCCACACATGGGAATATAAGTTATTTTGTCACATTTATTTAAAATTTTTTTATTTAAACCGTTTACCTCAGAGCCTAAAATGAAAACAGATTTTTGAGGTGTTTTTATTTTTCTATAATCAATAGCTTTTTCATCTTGTTCAATTGCAATAATAGTATAGCCTTTTTTCTTAAGAGAATTCATAAGAGGAATTAGAGTTTTTTTGTATTCCCAGTCAATCCAAGTTTCCGCCCCAAGCGCACTTTTTTTAATATCTTTTTGTACCCGGTTGAATTTATCAATTGGTCTAGGTGTATAACCTGTTAAATATATTTTATCTATTCCAACAGCATCAGCGGTCCTAAAAATTGCTCCAACATTTAAAGCCGAACGAATATCAGGAAGAATTAGGATTGATGAGTTATCTTTTATTTTAGTATTTTTCATCTTTTAATTCCATCAATTCAATCGGTATATTGTTGGGATCTGAAATAAAAGCAAGTCTTTTTATTGTTATCCCTTCTTGAATAGGCCAGAGTAATTTTGAACCAAGAGACATAGCTTTTTTTATTGTTTTCTCAATATCATCAACTGCAAAAGCTAAGTGTTTAATTCCAACTTTTTGAAAATCCATTAAATCTTCTTTTAAAGGTAGTGAGTTTTTATGTTTAAACAACTCTATAATCCCACCATTTTTATTCTTAAGATTAACTATTTTTATTTGTAAATCTTCTCTTTCTGCCTCAGAGTCTAATTGCATATCAAAAATATCCTCATAAAATTTTCTAGATTCTTCTAAATTATTAACTGATATTGAGGTGTGATGATATTTCATATTATTTTCGCTTGAGGATTAATTCTTCTTGTTTTCTAGCACAAACAATCACCTTTGAACTCTCTTTTACAAAAGAAAGAGCAAGAGCTTTTCCTAACCCTTTTGTTCCCCCTGTGATAACTACTACTTTATTTTTTAGTTCCATGCGTTTATTATAACACAACCTTGATATTGTCTCATTAATCCTTTATGTACAAAAATCAATTTTATGCTATAATCTTCCCAGCCTTGCTGAGTTATAATTCTATTCAAATCAAAAATTATTACTTTTGTTCTATTATTTTACTTTTTTAAAATATAATTATACTATTTTATCCAATCAATTTTTGTAATAGAGCCATTAGAAGCAAGGGGTAAGTCATAGAATAAATCTTTTTCAATATCTACATCTTTTCTAGCTGTTTCCAAAACTCTTATAACCCCTCCATGACTAACTACTAAAATGTTTTCTGGTTGTTTTGATAACTCTTTTATGCAAGAAAAAACACGCTTAGCAAATAATTTTATATCTTCTGCCCCTTCAGCATTAATTAAAGTCTTAGAAGAAATTGCTTGCCAAGAAGTTCCTGAAAGAGTTCCCATATCATATTCAGTAATCCTTTTATCTGTTGCTACCTCTAATCCTAGTCTATCAGCAATAATTTGTGCTGTTTCTGTAGACCTTTTAAGGGGAGAAGAAATTATTTGATCTATATTAATTCCTTCTTTGATTATTTCCTCGGCTGTATTTTCAGCTTGTTTTCTACCTTTCTCTGTGAGAATAGAATCATTTCTTTGCCCAGCAAAAATCCCCCTTACATTAGCTTCACTCTCTCCATGGCGTACGAAATAAATCATATATTTATTTTAGCACAAAAGATGATTTTTGCTGTTTATTTGTCCGCCCGGTAGGAGTCGAACCTACGACCATCTCCTTAAAAGGGAGCTGCTCTACCAACTGAGCTACGGGCGGATA
>CAYTHY010000005.1:0-21889 GCA_964437715.1 uncultured Candidatus Saccharibacteria bacterium | reverse complement strand
AGCTACGGGCGGATACGAGTGAACACTATTTCACCGATGCACCCAAAATACCATATTAATACAATAAAATCAATGTTTAAAAAGATTAATCAAATATATTAAATTATGTTATAATCAAAAAATGAAAAGATTATCAAATTTTTTAGAAAGGTTGAAACCAAAACCAGGAGAAGTTGGTGGTAATACCAACAAACTTCCAGGTTCTGGAGAAAATAAGGAAACACAAAAGGAAGAAACCAGCTCTTTTAATGAACCTGCTTCTGAGGTAAATTTAGTGGGAAATAAAGCAATAAAAAGTGCCGAGAAAGCTGCAGAAAGATTTAAAGAAAATATTAGAAAAGCTTTTGGTGGAAAATAATTATTTTTAATTATAAAGTTATCCACAGTTTCTTTTGCAAAGAACTTACTTTAAAGATATAATATACGCAAGTTGTTTTTGTTGTATAAAATTTTCATTGTCACCCTTCAAATAAAGGGATTAAATTAAAAGAGAAATAATTATCGACGAAATATTGTTCATTGTAATATACTTGGAGATAGAGAGTATAATGTACCTTGTTTTTAAAAAGCTCAAAGGCTTGGAAGCTGGTTCTCAAAAATTTTTGAGGTTCAACTTCCAAGCCTTTTCTTTTTGCTTCTTAACACATTTGACACCCGTCTAAAGGTGTTAAGTTTTTTTATTTAGATAACGAGCTAAGAATAAACTGCTCTAACCCAATTATAAAATCAGTTTCTCCCCTGTGAGCTTGATGGTGTAAAGATACTATTTTTGATGATTGTTTTTTTAAAATATTTAATAGAAAAATTTTATTACCATTTAATATCATCGTTTTTATTTTCCAAAAAAGTATTCCGGCAATTGACTCTGGAGAAATGCCGTTTTCAATTGCTTGAGAATAAAGAGCCCACGCCTCAATTTTGTTTTGTTCAGCAAAGGAATCAGCAATTTTAAAAACATCCTTACTGGAGATAGTTTTAATCTCTTTACTTACAAATTTTTCAATTGTTGCATATTTCTTAAATTTTCTTTCTTCAGCCACTAGCAGTTTATCTTCAAGAAAGATAAAAATAGTTGGAGATTTCTTTAAAGCAAGTAAATCATCAGACGAAAAAGATATTTCGCTTTTTGTAATTAAATTATCAGTAACAATAACAGATTTTTCACCAAAAAGAGAAGCGCCCATAGAATAATTAATTAATAATTCTCTCGAAATATCATTTTCTGTTAAAAAAATATACTCAGAAGTACCGCTTATCTTTTTTATATATTCATTCTTACTTTTTAGGTCATTCCCTACTAAAAAATAAATCATAAAATACTTTTAGTTTTATTTTTATAATTACAATATTCCTCACCATATTTTTTTTCTAATAATTTTTCTTCTCTTTTGAGATAAATAAGTTTTGTTAAAATGTAGGCAAGAATAGTAAACAACATAGTGAATGTAGAGTTTATAATTAAAGCCAAACCAAATGTCATAATAAAAAGACCTAGATGTGTTGGACTTCTAGAATATTTATATGGACCATAAGCAAAACCTAAATCAAGTTTTTCTTTATCTCTTTTATTCTTAAGTATATTTGATGATGTCTGAGCCCAATAAACAATAGCAGTTCCAATAATAATAAAAGTTAAACCAAAATATTGAAAAATGTTATTACTAAAAAATTTAAGAGGAATAATCATATCAAAAATAACTCCAAAAACTACAGCAAAAAGAAAGACTAAATAAGAATGGGATAAAACGAAATGAACTTTCCCCTTGTCTGAAGCTATTTTTTGTTTTAAATTATTGTTTTCTTGCTCTACTTTCATACTATTAATTTTATCACTAGACATAAATTTACGCTACTATTTTAATTCTCCCCAGTTTTTACCAACACCAGACGAAACTTCAAGAGGAACAGGTTCTAGGTTGTCCAGAAATTCTCGTGGAATAACATTTTTCATTGCTTCTTTAATTATTTTTACAGCTTGTTCTGTTTTTTCTTTTTTAACTTCATATATTAATTCATCATGAACTTGTAATACAAGTTTAACTTCATCTATAATTCCAGCCTTCGTTAATTCATCATCAACTTTTTTCATTCCTATTTTTATTATATCAGCGGTAGCGGTTCCTTGAATTGGAGCATTGGTTGCCATACGCTCAGACATTGCCCTAATAAATGGTATATGTGAAGAAATCCCGGGAAAATATCTCTTGCGACCAAAAAGAGTTTGAGTGTAACCATATTTTTTAGCAAAAACTTTAATTGATTTTAAATAGTCAGCTACTGTCGGAAATTGAGCAAAATAATTATCATAAAAAGTTTGAGCATTTTTACGATCTGTCCCTAGGTTTTTCTTTAAAGCATTAACCCCCATTCCATATAAGATCCCAAAATTAATAACCTTAGCTCTCCGGCGCATGTCAGAAGTAACCTCATCTTTCCCAACTCCAAAAACTTTCATAGCGACAGCTGAATGAATATCTTTTCCCTCATTAAAAACTTTTATAAAGTAAGGATCTTGACACATTAAAGCAGCAACACGAAGTTCTATCTGTGAATAATCAAAAGAGGCTAAAACACTGCCACTGGGAGCAATAAAAGCTTTGCGAATATTTTTACCTTTTTCTGTTTTGATTGGAATATTTTGTAAATTAGGATTATTAGAAGCAAACCTCCCTGTTGTCGTTCCAGTCTGTACAAAATTTGCATGCAATCTCCCGTCTTTTTCAACAGCGTTTGGAATCGTATCAATATAAGTTGAGAGTAATTTTTGTAATTCACGATATTCTAAGATTTTACTAATAACAGGACTAAATTCACGGAGTTTTTCTAACTCACTTTCTCTGGTTGATAAAGCCCCTCCTGCACTTTTTTTTATACCCTTAGAAGAAAGCCCTAGTTTACCAAAAAGAACTTCACTTAATTGTTTCGGCGAATTAATATTAAATTCACTTTTAGTTATTTCCCAGATTTTTTTTTCTAAATTAGACAAAAGAAAATGATACTCTTTTGAAATTTTCTTTAAATATTTAATATCTATTAAAACACCCGTTTCTTCCATTCTTTTAATTATTGGAATAATTGGTATTTCAATATTTTTATAAATATAATCTAAGTTTTCTTTATTTATATCTTTCTCAAGTATTTTAATTGCCTCATCTAAAGAATTGCTCCCTTTATAATGAACTACTTCATCTATATCTGGGTTAGTTTTTTCAGAATTTAAAAGCCAAAAAGCAATTTGGGCTTTAATTATTTTTTCTTTATTTTTTGGAATTTTTATTTCGTCTTTTTTTTTAAACTCAACAAGATTGTCTTTGTTTTCTCCTGCCAGTAGTCTAATAAACCTTGCTTGTAAAGTTTTGAACTCCATTTGCTGAAAAAAATTAGCGACATCTTGTATTTTAACTTCTTTTTCCCAAACATTTTTAGGAAGTTCAAAATTAATAGGCACATCGAGACGAATCGTCGCCAGTGTTTTAGAAAAAAGTGATTCTTCTTCTCCTTCTTTTAAAAGATTTAAAATTCTTGGGGTTATTCCGATTTTAAGGAGAGCCTCTGGATTCTTTTTAAGAACTTTATACATTTTTTCAATTGAACCGTATTCTTTTATTAAAATAGTGGCGGTTTTTTCCCCAATCCCCTTGATCCCAATAATATTGTCAGAAGGGTCGCCCCGTAATCCTTTATAATCTATTAAATATTTAGGCTCAAACCCGAAACGAGAGACAACGGCCTTCTGGTCATATAAAATGGTATCATTTATTCCTTTTTTTAAAGTGTAAACAAAAACATGTTTATCATCAACAAGTTGGAGGGTGTCCATATCACCAGAAGCAATAACTATGTCAATTGATTTTTTCTTATCAGTAATTTGTTTAGCTATCGTCCCAAGTAAATCGTCTGCTTCAAAACCTTCTTTTTCATATATTTTAATAGATAAAGCTTTGAAAAAATCACGGGAAAGAGAAAACTGGCGAATTAGCGATTCGTCCACCTTGGCTCGTCCAGCTTTATAATCATCATAAGCTTCGTGCCTAAATGTTTTTTTGGGTAAATCATAACAAGCAACAATATAGTCTGGCTTAAGTTCAGCAATAATTTTAAAAAGCATCGCGGCTAGACCATAAATAGCCCCAGTTGGCTCACCTTTTGAATTCATAAACTCCGGCAAGGCATGATAAGCACGATGTATAATTGCATGAGCGTCAAGCAAAACTAGTTTTTTATTTATTTTTTTTTGATTTTTTACCACCTTATAATTATAACAAAGTTTTAATAGTTCTGGTTTGTTTATTTTTGTGTTCTAAAATAACCTTATAGGCACTATCATTTATACATTCTGGAACATTTTCTGGCCATTCAATAATAATTAAATTTTCTTTTTCAAGAAATAATTCATTCCAACCAATATTAAATAATTCCTGACTATTTTTTAAGCGATATGCATCTATGTGGATTAAATATTTAAATGTTTTATTTTTTATATTATATTTTTTCATTATTACAAAAGTGGGAGAAGTTATTTTTTCTTTAATACCCAATAATTTACCAATTTCTTGAGTTATGGTGGTTTTACCTACACCCAAAGAACCAGAAAGAGTAATCATACTAGCTGTTTTCAAATTATTTTTACTAACTTTTTTGAGTATATTTTCAGCAATGATTTTAATTTCTTTTAGAGTAAAAGTGACATTCATAAACTTATCTTAACATAAAAATCCCTCATTATTAAAATAATGAGGGATTTTTATGTTGTTTATTTTTTATCAATATCTGAAATTTCTAGAGGAATTTCCATTGGCGTTGGCTCGTAAAAATACCGACGAATTATAAGGATAATAACTAAAATTAAAATTATAACTAGTAACCATCCAATAAGCCCGATCCCAGATAAACCACTAAAGAAAGCTGCTGCACCAAGAGAATTATTATTAATTGTTTTAAGTGTATTCACAACATAAGCAATTGCATTTCCTTGAGCTTGATTTGTCTTTGTATAAACCAATAAAGCTGTAGTTACTACACGAGTTGTATTTTTTTGTATTGAATTAACTTGACCTTGAACATAAAGAATTCCTTTTTCATCTTTCTTTAAACTACTAAGCACTACAGTAAGAGTTCTTGTATCTGCTGAATATGTTCCTTGCGAAGCATTAGTAATGACAATACCCTTAGGAACAATAACCTGTAAGATTGGATTAGTTAAAATAGATTCACCAATATTTTTGTAAGTTATTGTATATTCAACAACATCTCCAAGACCAATGTACTTGTACTGATTTTTTATTCCAAGCACAACAGAAGATGATAAAATTATTTTAGTTTTAATTTTGGTATTGTTTTTAGTTTTAGTAGATTTAATAATACTAGACTTAATTGTTGAAGTTAAAGTTTTAAAAACTTTAACTTTACCTTTGTTTAAATTTCCACGACAAGTAGAAATAGCTCTAAAATAATAAATAGTATTAGGGGAAAGATTAGTTAAAATATCACTAAATGTAGTATTTCCTTTTGATAGTTTGGGTTGTGTCGTCAATCCAAAATTAATCGTTGTTCCATATTCAAAATAATTATTATTATCTAAATTGTTTGAATTTATAATAAGACCATTAAGCGTTGCTCGGTTTTTTTTTATATTTGTAGCAATATTTGTGATAGCACAAGAAGAATTATGAGTTGTAATTAAGTTATTGTTTACAACAGAATAACCATTGTAACTAGGCGGATATACTGGATTATAATAATTACTCCAAACTGAACTCGCGGAGACAGTACTTGCAATAAAAAGAATAGCCAAACCAAGAGTTCCAATAATTATTTTTTTCATATTTTTATATGATATCATACTTAGTGGTTATGTCAAGTATAAAATTTTTGGGCTTATTTTGAATATACGATATAATGAGAACTATGCCTATTAAATTTGATGAGGAAAAAGAGAATAAGAATCTTAAGGATTTACAAAAAAAAGAAGAGGAAAGTTTAATTCAAGCTATCGCAATGCCTCGTTATGGTGTTACCCCTATAAATTTACATAATATACCAATTGACAACGATGCTCTTCGTTCTATTAGTGAGAAAGAAGCAATCCAACAAGAGGTTGCCCCTTTTAAAATTCTCGGCAAGGATCTTCATGTCGCAATTAAATCACCTCGCGAAGAAAAAATAAAAAAATTAACTGAATATTTTTTAGAAAAAGGGTATACTCCTCACTTTTACATGGCTTCAACTTCTAGCCTTGAAAAAGTTTGGGAAAGATATAAAGAGATTTCATATGCTTCAAAATCTAAAGTTGGAAGTATTGCTATTTCGGGAGAAAATCTTAAAAAAATGATGGCTGGGCTAAAAACAATTGAGGATATAAAAAAAGCTATTAGTGATACAGAGAAAGGGCAATTACATACAACCTCTCATATTTTAGAAATAGCTTTAGCTGGAGCAATTGCAATCAACGCTTCTGACCTTCATTTTGAACCAGAAGAAAAAACTGTTCGTCTACGTTTCCGTCTTGATGGAGTACTGCAAGAAATAATAGATATTCCACCAACAATTCATAAATTTTTAAATTCAAGAATTAAATTATTATCAGGGCTTAAGATTACTTCTAGCTCCACTGCTCAAGATGGACGTTTTAGTATTTTCCTTGATCAAGATGAAATTAGTTTGCGTGTTTCTGTTATGCCTGGTGCATATGGAGAATCAATTGTTCTTCGTATTCTTAACCCAAAATCAATTCAAGTAAAATTAGAGGAATTAGGAATAGAGCCAAGTTTGTTTAAATTATTTACGAGAGAAATTAAAAAACCAAATGGGATGATACTTTTAACTGGACCGACTGGCTCGGGGAAAACAACAACTCTATACGCCTTTCTCCGAAAAATATATTCTATTGAAACAAATATAATAACAATAGAAGATCCGATTGAGTATCATTTACCCGGGGTAAACCAAACCCAAGTTGAAGAAGAAAAAGGTTACACTTTTTTAGAAGGTCTCCGTAGTGCCCTACGCCAAGACCCAGATGTCATTATGATTGGTGAAATTCGTGATAGTGAGACTGCTAAAATTGCTGTGGAGTCTGCCTTAACAGGACACTTAGTTTTTTCTACTTTGCATACTAATAATGCAGCTGGAGTTATCCCCCGCCTTATTGATCTTGACGTAAACCCAAAAATTTTAGTTTCAGCTTTATCTCTTTCTATCGCCCAACGTTTAGTTAGAAAGTTATGTGTTAGTTGTAAAAAAGAAAAAACTCCAACAGAAGAAGAATTAAGTTTAATAAAAAAAATTAGCGAGAATGCTAAAAAGAATAATAAAGATTTTTCTAAATATGGAGTAGAAGTCAGCAAAAATTTTAAAATTTATGGGGCTGTTGGCTGTAATGATTGTAATAGCACTGGTTATCATGGCCGTATCGGCATATTTGAAACTATTCACAATGACGCTTCAATAGAAAAAATAATTCCTAATAACCCAAGCGAGAGAGAAATTAAGATTATTGCCGAAAAACAGGGATATTTAAATATGAAAGAAGACGGAATAATTAAAGTTTTGAAAGGAATAACTTCTTTTGAAGAAGTTGAGGGGGCTGTTGATTTAGATGAGGAATAAAAAAGAACATAAATCTCTAAACAATCCTTTAAAGGGATAAACCCTCAAAGTAATAAATGATTAAAGGATAGCCCCAGTAAGTAAAAACAAACCAGGACGTCCTGCGCACAAATATAGAGCACGGGGCCGATCACTTAGAGATTTATGTCCTCTTAACATAAATGCTATAATAAACGAGTCAAACTAAAAACTTAAATAACTTTCTATAGGAGAGTATAGCATACTAGAAAAGGAATGTCAAGTACTAAAAAGACAATTAAAGATGATATTTTTTTGGATCAAACTTTGCGTCCAGATATTTGGGATGATTACGTTGGTCAAGAAAACATCAAAGCTAACTTAAAAATTCTTTTAACAGCAGCAGAGGAAAGATCTCATCCTGCGGAACATATTTTATTTTACGGACCACCTGGTCTTGGCAAAACAACCCTAGCTCACCTAATAGCTAAAGAAACAAAAAGACAAATAAAGATTACTTCTGGTCCGGCTATTGAGAAGGTCGGGGACTTGGCTTCTATTTTAACCAACCTAGCACCAGGAGATATTGTTTTTATAGATGAAATACACCGCTTAAATAAAATGGTGGAAGAAATACTTTATCCAGCAATGGAGTCTGGTGTTTTAGATATTATTATTGGGAAGGGTCCTTCAGCCAGAACAATTCAGTTGGAACTTCCTCCCTTCACTTTAATAGCTGCTACAACTCGTATCGCTTTATTGTCTTCCCCTTTGCGTTCTAGATTTTCAGGAGGCGTTTTCAGACTTGAGTTTTATAGCCATGATGAAATAAAAAAAATATTGTCTCGTTCAGCTAAAATTTTAGGAGTAGAGTTAGAAGAAGGAGCCTTAGATGAAATATCAAAAAGAGCTCGTTTTACCCCAAGAACAGCTAACTATTTTCTTAAGCGCTGTCGTGATTATGCTCAAGTTAAAAAAACTCCTCTTTCTAAAGATTCTGTAAAAAAAGCCTTGGCTTTACTTGAAATTGATGAACTGGGTTTATCTTCTTCAGACCGAAGAATTTTAGATATAATAATTAGTAAATTTAATGGCGGTCCAGTTGGTCTGAAAACAATAGCCGCAGCAACAAGCGAAGAAGAGGCAACAATAGAAGAAGTAATTGAGCCTTATTTAATTCAGCTTGGACTTCTAGATAGGACAACTCGAGGAAGATTGGTAACCCAAAAAGGTTATGAGCATTTAGGATATAAATATCCTGCTGACTAAAAAATAAATTTCTTATATTTTTTTACCCCCTAGGTCAGACCTAGGGGGTAAAACACTTTTTAAAAATGATACAATATATATATATATATATATATATGAAATTATTATCAATTGATCCAGGGTATGAAAGAGTTGGGATAGCAATTATAGAACACCAACAAAAAGATGTTTTAATTTTTTCGACCTGTTTTAAGACTTCTGCCAAGCTTCCTTTTTATGAAAGACTAGAAATTATTGGTAGAGAAATTGAAAAACTTATCAAAAAATATAAGCCAGAAGCACTAGCAATTGAAAAATTATATTTTGCAGCTAATCACAAAACAGTTATGGGGGTATCAGAAGCTCGAGGGGTTATTATTTATTGTTCTTCTCGTAATGGTTTAAAAATATTTGAATATACTCCCTCACAAATAAAAGTAGCTGTAACAGGTTACGGTAAGGCCAATAAAGAAATGGTGATGTCTATGGTTCCAAAATTAATTACAATAACAAAAGAAACAAATTCAGATGACGAATTAGACGCAATTGCAATAGGTTTGACTTGTTTAGCTCGTGAAAAATTTTCACTCTAGAACTTTTATTTTTTTATAGTGATTTTTATAAATCTTTTTTTGCCAATACGATATACTCCATTTTGGACCTTGTCGGTATATTTTAAAACTTTTTCTTTTGTACTTAAATTACTAATTGCTCCCCCATCAACAAGTCTTCTAAATTCATTTTTAGAAGAAACAATTCTATTTTTAATAAACACTTCTATTAGTGGGTTTTCTTTTGATACAGAAATATTTTTAATATCAGTCGGGATTTTATTTTTTTGAAACGTTTGTATAAAATTATCTTTCGCTAACTCAGCCTTCTTTTTTCCGTGGTAAATAGATGTGATTTCTAAAGCTAATCTCATTTTTAAATCTCTTGGATTAGTTCCTCCAGATAATTTCTTGATAATATCATCAATCTCAGACATTGGTAATCTTGTGCAATCAGTAAAAGTTTGAATTATACCTTCATCCGGCAAAGCCATAACTTTTCCAAACATATTTCCTGGAGATTCATTAAGTCCAACTCCAGTGCCCAAACTTTTACTCATTAATTTTTCCCCCGTCTTAGTGTTCACCAATAAGGTTGTAGTAATAACAAATTTTTCTCTATTTTGGTAACGACGAACAAGAGTTCTACCCGCAAGCATATTAAAGGTTTGGTCAGTACCGCCAATTTCTACATCTGTTTTTAATGCAACCGAATCGTAACCCTGAAGCAATGGGTAAAGAAACTCCTGAAGGTGTAATGGCTTACCACTATTGATTCTTTTTTTAAATAAATCTCTTTCCAATATTTGTTGAACTGTAAAATTTGAAGCCAATTCTGCAATCTCACTAAAATCAAGTTTCGATAACCACTTACTATTAAATTTGAAAGCTATCGGATTTTTTTTATCTTTAAAATTTAAAATTGCCCCAACTTGTTTTTTATAAGTTTTTAAATTTTTTAACACTTGTTCTTTACTTAATTTAACTCGTTCAGATTTTTTATCACTTGGATCACCAATCATGGCCGTAAAATCACCTACTAATAAAGTAATTTTATGGCCTAAATTATGAAACCTCTCTAATAATAATAAATTAGTAGCATGACCAATGTGAATATAATCAGCTGTTGGATCTATCCCTAAATAAATATTTAATTGTTTCCCCGAAAGTAAAACCTCCTCGAAAGCCTCACGACTGGGATAAATAGTGTCAATAGATCTTGTTAGGAGTTCATCTATTTTCTCTTTATCTGTTATTATTTTACTCATATCATAACTTTACCATATTTACATTATTAAGAAAGCAGAATATGTTATTATATATAATATGAAAAAAGTTAAAAAACATTCCTTTTTGAAAAATTTAATTTTTATTTTTGTAGGACTAGGGCTTCTTTTTACTGGCTCTTTTGCTGTTTGGATGAGTAGCTTAAGCCTACCTGACTTCAGCTCTTTTAATGAGGGTAAGATTCAAAGCTCAACAAAAATATACGATAGAACTGGAAAAATTTTACTTTATGATATCCATCAAAATATTAAAAGAACTGTTATTCCTTACCAACAAATGGGTACCAATATTCTAAATGCAACGGTCGCGATAGAAGATTCAGATTTTTATAAACACAATGGGATAAGAATAAGCTCAATTATTAGAGCAACTATTTGGGCTGAGATAACTGGTAGAAGAATACAAGGTGGATCAACGATAACCCAACAATTAATTAAAAATACAGTTTTAACTTCAGAGAGATCTATAACAAGAAAGGTGAAAGAGTGGATTTTGGCAGTTAAACTTGAAAAAATTATGAGTAAAGATAAAATTTTAACTCTTTACTTAAATGAAGTTCCATATGGTGGTAATATTTATGGAATAGAAGAAGCATCAAAATCATTTTTTGGTAAAGAACCAATTAATTTATCTCTAGCTCAAGCAGCTTATTTAGCTGCTATTCCAAACGCTCCTACTTACTATTCTCCCTACGGAAGACATAAAGATAAACTCGTAGAAAGAAAAAATTTGGTTTTACAAAGATTATTAGATTTAAATTTTATAAACAAAACTCAATACAATAAGGCCATTAGTGAGAAGGTTGTATTTTTACCAAAACAACCAATAAATATTGCAGCTCCACATTTCGTTTTTTTTGTTAAAAAATATTTAGAAAAAAAGTATGGAATAAATATGGTAGAAAAAGGTGGCTTGAAGGTTATTACCACCCTTGATTACGAACTTCAAAAAAAAGCCGAGGAAATAACTTTAATAAGAGCAAAAGAGAATCAAAAAACAAGAAATGGAAGTAATGCCGCTGTTGTAGTAATTGATCCAAAAACAGGACAAATTCTAAGTATGGTTGGTTCGCGAAATTATTTTGATAAAGAAATTGATGGTAATTTTAATGTAACTACAGCTTTAAGACAACCGGGTTCATCTTTTAAACCAATTGTTTATGCAGAAGCATTCAAAAAAGGATATACAGACAAGACCACTCTTTTTGATGTGCCAACAGAATTTAATTCATCTTGTGGGCCATTGGGTAAACCACTTCCTGGAAATATAAAAGCAAGGTGTTACATGCCGACTGATTTTAATACTAAATATCGTGGGCCGATGACATTAAGAAATGGACTTGCTCAATCTATTAATATAATAGCCGTAAAACTTTTATATTTAGTAGGGATAAAAGATTCAATAAAAATGGCTCATAATTTAGGAATAACTTCTTTAAATGATCCTAATAGATATGGACTTTCGTTGGTTATTGGGGGTGGAGAAACTAGTCTTTTAGATATGACTTCCGTCTATAGTGTATTTGCAAATGACGGAATTCGTAACCCATATCAATTTATTCTTTCAGTTAAAAATAGCACTGGTAAAATATTAGAGCAATATACAAAAAAATCTTATAGAGTTTTAAAACCTAATACAGCAAGATTAATTTCAAGTATTCTTTCTGATAATAAAGCCAGAACTCCTACCTTTGGACCAAATTCTGTTTTAGTCGTTCCTAAACACGAGGTTGCTGTTAAGACAGGAACAACTAATGACGATAGAGATGCTTGGACGATTGGCTATACTCCATCTGTTGTAGTTGGTGTTTGGGCTGGAAATGATGACAATAAACCAATGAGAGGTGGTGGTGCAACAATGGCTGGACCTATTTGGAACGCAGTTATAACAGAAGCCCTTAAAAAACTACCTGTTGAAAGTTTTCCTAGGCCAAACCCTATTAATAAAAAACTACTTCCAATAATCCGTGGTTTTTGGAAGGGGGGTGATATTTTTCTCACAGATAAAATTTCTGGGGGGTTAGCAACAACTTATACTCCAAAAAACTTAATAAAAGAAACCTCTATTACAAATGTTCATACTATTTTGTATTGGATAAATAAAGCCAACCCACTAGGACCTAAACCAGCAACAATAAATGACCTCTTATACAATAATTGGGAGTATAGTGTTAATAAGTGGTGGAATAAAAATAAAGCTAAATATAAAATTATTACAAAAGCAGATGAACCTATTTTTTACGATAATGTTCATACAATAGAAACTAAACCTATTTTTGAAATTGTGGGAATAACTAACACTGCTTATAGTAAAAATAAATTAATAACTTTTACAATAAATTCTAAAAATAAAAATCCTATAAAAAAAATAGATGTTTTTATAAATAATACCTATTTAACCTCACTCAGAACCCCTCCCTTTAAAACATCTTTTACCCCTGGAAATATAAAAAATATTTCAAAAAATAATGTTCTTCATATTATTGGATATGATACTCTGGGAAACTTTGGAGAAAAAACCTTGAACTTTAGTATATTGAACTAGCCTTATTTAATATTTATTATATTATAGTTTGGAATAAGTTTTTTTAAATCTAAAATAATTTGATTTTTATGAATTAAAATTTCACTTTTTTGAATAGGGCTACTTTGAATATAAACAGTGGTGTTTTTTATTTTGATTAAATTTATTTTAATCAAAATATTTGTATGCTTTAAAATAATTTCAGAAATCACTTCATATATTTTTTCTTTTTCAAAAACTATTTTTTTAAACTTATCAAGGTATTTTGTTATTTTATTATAATCCATTATTTTATTTATTCATTGGCATAATTAAATATCTAAAAGAAGAATCCCCTACCCCTTGAATTATCATTGCGTGATTATTTCCATTCAACTTAAGATTCAAACTATCACTAAAAATAGATTGAAAACAATCTATAATATATTTATAATTAAAACTGACCGTAATTTCTTCGCCAGATAAAGCACCTGAAATAATAGTTGTGTTTTCTCCAACATCTATATTTTGAGCTTTTATCTCAAATATTTTATTTTTGGGTTTAATTATAAAATTAACTTGATTAAATTTATCTGAAAAAATATTTGATATTTTTAAAGATGATAAAAAATCTTGTTTAAGAACAACAACCTCTGTTGTTGATTCTTTCGGAATTATTTGTTTATAGTCTGGAAAAATTCCATCAATAATTCGTGATGTTAGATAGATACTTGAAGTACTAATTGATATTTGATTTTTCTGGAGTGTAATTTTTAATTCTTCGTTTGTTTCATTAAAAATTTTAATAATTTCAATAATGTTTTTAAAGGGAATCAAAATACCCTTAAAGGATGGAGTTTCTTTTAGTTTAATTCTTTTTTCTGCTAAACGGAAAGAATCTGTTGAAACAAAAACAAGAAAAGAATCTTCTGAGTAAATATAAATGCTGCCAATTTCTGGTTTTATGTCAGAAATTGAAGCACTATAATAAACTGATTTTAATCCTTCTATAAACTTTCCAGAATTTATGGAAAACTCTTCTCCTTCTATAATTGGTATTGTTGGAAAATCATCAGATGAAACACTTTTTAATAAAATTGTATTTGTTTTTGTCTTTACTGAAAGATTTCCATTAATTAATTCTAGTTTAATTAATGAATCCTCTTTATAATTTAAAACTGAAAATAAAGAAGATAAAGTATTTCCTTTAATAGCAACAATTCCTTCTTTTTCTATTTTGGCAGGTATTTTTGTTTCAATACCTATACTTAAATTAGTTGCACGAAGTATTAATTTTTTATCTTTAGCAATAAAAAGAATTGATTCAAGAACAGGTAAAGTTAAATTTTTTCCTGTTACCCTTTCTACTACCATTAGTGCGTCTTTAATTTTTTCTATTGAACATTCTACTTTCATATTATTTATTAGATTAATTTATAATTTTACTATATTAAATTTATTATTATTATTAGGACTGTGGATATGTGTATTTCTTATTTAAACCAATTTAATTATGATTATTTTTATAAAAGTTTATAATTATTTTTTTTATAATATGTTTATAAAAAAAATAAAATTTATATATACGTATTTTTTCCACAACTATATTTATTTATAAACATACTTATTAACCTTATTTAAACATAATTCTTATTTTTTCTATCTCTTGTAATAAAGAAGGATCTGTTTTTAAATTTTCTTTTATTTTTAAATGAGAATGAATAACTGTTGTATGATCTCTCCCCCCCAGCTTACTTCCTATTAGTGGGTAGGAAATATTAAAATCTTCTCGTAAAATATACATCGCAACCTGACGGGCCTTTACAATTTCTCTCCGTCTTGTTTTTTCATAAATAACACTTTCTTCTATTCCATAATGGTCAGCAATTATTTTAACCACATCTTTTATGGCGATTGTTTTTTTAGGCCTTATATTGTTTTTTATGAGAACCTTTGTTTCGGAAAGCGAAAGTTGCCTATTTTTTAACTCAGTTTGGCAAATAACGGTATTTAAGCTACCCTCAAGCTCGCGGATGTTTCTTTCTAGGGCTGAGGCTAAATACGAGATAACATCTGGCTCGACAATCATATTAATTGAATCAAATTTAGCTTTTATAATGGCTACCCTGGACTCATAATCAGGCTCAACAACTTGAACTATCATACCAGAAGAAAACCTAGACTGAAGCCTTTCCTCGAGCCCTTGTATAAAGTTTGGGTGTTTATCTGAAGAAAAAATAATTTGTTTATTGTTTTCATATAAAGTATTAAAAAGGTGGAATAATTCTTCTTGGGTTTTATCTTTACCGGAAATAAACTGGATATCATCCATAATAATAACATCATATTTTCTATACTTCTCCTTGAATGAGTTCGGATTCTTTTTTTGAATTGAATTAATATAATCTATCGCAAATCTTTCTAAACTAACATAATAAATTTTTTTAGCAGGAAATTTTATTTTTATTGCATTTCCAACGGCCTGAATTATGTGTGTTTTTCCTAACCCAGTTCCACCGTAAACAAAAAATGGGTTATAATTTCTACCAGGGTTATTTATGATAGACTGAGCAACCGCATAAGCTAATTCATTAAATGGTCCAACCACAAAAGAATCAAAAGTATATTTAGGATTTAAATTATCTTCTCTATTTATATATAAATCATTTAGTGGTAGCTCTTTATTAAGATCAGCAACTGGTCTAATCTTCTGTTTTTTTGTATCAAAACTTTGAAGTGGTGGGTTTTTGGTAATTATATATTCTATTCCCCTAATTTCATCGTTATAAACAAGAATAGTTTTTAATATAAGCTTATGAAATTTATTATATAACCAATCTTTAACAAATTCGTTTGGTACCCCAATATAAAGTATCCCGACTTCTTCTTTTATAATTGATGTGTTTTTAAACCAAGTTGTAAAATTCGCTTTTGAAATATTTAATTCAATTTCAGATAAACATTTTTCCCAGAGCTCTTTTAAGTTTGTCATAGTTAATATTATACACTTTTTATTAAAATCTTTACGAACGAAAACCTTAATTAACCTGTTGATAATGTGTGGATATATTTATCCTAGATATTGCATTATCTGGTATTATAGTATATATTTTCTTTATGTCTAAAACATATCAGCCAAATAAAAGAAAGAGAGCTAAAACTCATGGTTTTTTAACTCGAGCCAAAACATCAGATGGCAATAAGGTCCTTCAAGCACGACGAAGAAAAGGTCGAGCTAAAATAGCAATTAAAAAATAAAAATGCTTCCTGTAAAAAAACGCGTTACAAAAAAACTCTTTGATGAAATTCTTAAAAAAGGAGTAGTTTTTTATGGGTCTTTTTTTACCTTTCGATATATTAATAATACAGAAATTAGGAGGTATGCTTTTGTTGTTCCTAAAAAAATAGCTAAAAAAGCCGTTGATCGTAATAAACTAAAACGCCGCGCTTATAATATTATTAGGTCATTACCTACTAAAAATAGTTCAGGAATCTTTTTTTATAAAAAAAACGGGATCGATGCTTCTTATTTAGATATTAAAAATGATATAATTTTTATTTTAAAAAAAACGAAAATTATTTAATTTAATAATGAAAAAAATTATTATCTGGCTTATCAATATATACCAAAAAATACCAATGAAATCACGGGGTTCATGTGTTTTTATTCCGACTTGTTCAGAATATACAAAAGAAGCCGTCTTTAAATATGGGGCCCTGAAGGGAGTTTTTTTTGGGATAAAAAGAATTTTTAGGTGTCACCCTTGGCAAAGAAATCGATATGACCCTTTAAAATAATCATTATTTTTATTTAATTTTGATTTTAATCGTTTTTGATATACAATAGAGCAATGTCATATTTATGGAACTCAATTTTTTATCAGCCGATCTATAATGCCCTTATTTTTATTATTAACAACATCACCTTTGGTGATGTTGGTTTTGCTATTATTTTAGCAACAATAGTTATTAAACTTGCTCTTTCTCCCCTAACAAAAAAATCAGTCAAAAGTCAGATTTTGATGAAAAAGATGGAGCCAGAACTTAAGCAAATTAAAAAAGATTTTCCAAACAAAGAAGAACAGTCTCGTAAAACATTTGAATTATATAAAAAATATGGAACTAATCCTTTTTCTGGTTGTTTAGTTGTTTTGATTCAGTTACCTTTTATTTTTGCCCTATATTATGTTTTTTATAAAGGACTTTCTTTTGACACAAATCTCATCTACTCTTTTATTAAGACACCAACAGTTGTTAATAATAACTTTTTAGGATTAATAGGAATGCACAGCAAAAGCCTTGTACTAGCTGTGTTGGCTGGGCTCTCACAATTTGTACAAGGATATTTATCTACCCCAATAAAACCTAAAGTAGAAATAGTTAAAGGAATTGAAGAAAAAGGGAAAAAATCTTTTCAAGAAGAGCTTTCTAGTAGTATGCAAACCAATATAAAGTATATATTACCTATATTTATTGCTTTTATTGCTTATCAAATTTCAGCAGCCGTTGCTCTTTACTGGACCACAAGTAATGTCTTTACTATCGTTCAAGAATGGAAAATTAGAAAATCATTAGCCAAAGATTTAAAATAGTAATATGGAAAAAGAAGAAATTAAAACAACAATAAAAGAAATTTTCAATTACACGGGGTGTGCTCTTTCTAGCTGTGAGTTTTCTGACGAAGATGGAATGTTTTGGTGTATGGTGGAAACTCCAGATTCTAAAATAATGATTGGTAAAAATGGAGAAACTCTTCGCTCCCTGAATCATATTATTAGAAAGATAATTGAAAAAGATAAAGAAGAAAGGTCCACACAACGACTTTTTGTGGATATCAATGGCTATCAAAAAAAACGATTTGAAAATTTAAAAAATATTGCTCATATGATGGCTGAAAGAGCTAAATATTTTAAAAGTAATATTGAGATAGACCCGATGCCGGCTTATGAGCGTCGTATCATTCATATGTTTTTAGAAGATATAAAAGACATAAAAACCGAGTCAGAAGGATATGGTTCTAGCCGTCGAGTAGTTATTAAATATACGGGAAGTGAAGAAAGTCTCTAGTAGTTTTATTAAAGACTAAGACTCCAAAGAGTGGAGTCTTTTTTGTTTATAAAAAATAGTTTAGTTCCTTTTTTGTTTAAAAATAAATGTGTTGCATCAACTGGAATTTCATTTGCTGAATTGGTTAAGGTTTCCCTGTTTAGTGTCTGTGTATTTATTTTTACAAAATAATCAGTAAATGACACTAACCCTTGATACCACGAATCGGGATATTCTGTTCCGATAATAGTATTAGGAACAGCACAGTAAATATAAACATTACTATTATTAGCCCATACACATTTTTCTGGTAACCCATATGAATTCAAATCTTTTGTTGTGTGGTTATTTGTGTTTAATAACCAAAGTTTTGGTCCTGTGTTAGAAGAAACTCCATATAATATATAAGAACCGCCGTTATTAGCCAAGGTTGTCAGCCCCTTAACTCCACCGAATACCTTAGTCAAGGTTTGGTTTTTAATATTTAAACTAAAGACACTCCCGCTCACTCTCCAAGATGGTTTTGTTGTTAAAAATATTTCGTTAGGAGAAACCCATTGAGGTAACCATTCGCTAAAAGGTGAACTAAAAACTTGAGCTGTCTTTAAATTATCAAAAGATTTAATATAGCCGACAACTCCATCGTTGTTCTTAATTAAATAAAAGAAACTATTGTTATCTGGAGAAAGACCCATATTAGTAATATTGAAAGGAAGAAAGTTCCCCTTGCTTGATCCTAAAGATGTTAAAAAACTAGCAATCATTTTATTTTCAGTAGAAAAGTATCTATAAATGAAAGTTTTACCTGAAGAATTAAAAAGAACTTGGTGAATACCTGGGATTGTTGAGTTTGATATTTCTGTGACAACCTTTGTGTTTAAATTCATCTGATAAATATGTCCTGTTGAACGTTCAACATATCTTAACTCTGGTATCTTTTCTGGAGCTGATGATGGATTATTTTGCTGTGGATTATTTTCTTCAAAAAATCCAGCTCCAGCCACAGCAAAGTTTGTTATCTGATAAAATTTTGATGGTTGATTTTGTATTTGATTTGTCCAGTTTATTCCATTCTTTTCATTAGTTACACCAGATTGATTATTTGAAGTTTTTCTATTCCCTGTTTTAAAAGAACTAAAAGGTTGGTTTGAGTTTATTGCACCATTTCCGTTTTTTGTTGTTGATTTTCTAAGAAAAAGTAAAGCAACTAGGATTATTATTCCTACGATTATAAAAGTTATTATAAAAATTCTTTTTCTTTTTTTAGACATATTACAATGACTGTGTTCTTACAACATAAGTTATTCTATTTTTATATTTTAGTAAAGAAAATTCCCCGAGAGCTTTACCAACAACCCCTGTTGGTCCATGAGAGTCAGCGACCTTTCCGTTACCAAGATAAATCATAACATGACCGTTACCGTTCTTGTCATCTTGTGGAGGCCAACCAACTAAATCCCCTATTTTTAAGACTTTATCATTTACTAAACCTGAAACTTTATTGTCTATTACTTTTGTTATTATGTTTCCATTAACGATTTTCTCGGCTTTAGCTATACCGAAAATGTTAAGAGTTCCTCCGTTTATTCCTAATTTATTTATATTTACCCCAGAACATTTCAAGACAGTGTCTACAAAACCTGAGCAGTCTAATTTTATCGTCTTACTATCAGAGCCTAATTGCCCCTTAGGAATTGCTTGGCTATAGGTCATTTTATTTTCAAAACTACTAGTGATAGAGGGAATTGCTGAATAACCACCACTCTTATTACACTTAATTCCTAAGGCACTCATATTTGCTAGATTAACTACAACAGGGGCGTTCACATCTCCAACGAGCTGAACTGCCACTTGGCTAACATTTAATCCTTTTTTACCTAATAAATCTGGGTTGATGGTGTTAAGTAAAGTATAGGAACCTACGGCGATTAAAAGTCCTAAGATTGCGGACATAACTCTTTCTTTTCCTTCTGTTTTCCCAAAAACAGACTCACTTCCCATCCACTGAATTCCGCCAACAACAATCATAACAACAGCTAGCGCTCCAGCTAACCCAATAGCTATGTTAAAAAGTATATTAAAATATTTTCCTATATCATTAGTTTTTATTTCTGTAGTTTTACCAATAGGAGCCAGAAGTTTGTAATTTAGAGGATCGCTTATGGTTTTTTTAATAGCGGAGACACCTACTGCTTTGTCTGATATTGGTTCACAATGAAAAACAGGGTTTAATCCTTTTGAAACTTTTTTAAATGACGTAATACAAGCACTGATAGAATTAAAAGACTTCTTTGTTCTCTCTGGAATTTTTACATTATTATCATGAGGTTTGTCCACCTCATAATAAAAATTTCCTTGAGCAAAAGTTTTATTACTTATCATAAAAAAGAAACCGAAAATAATGACTAAAAATAATCCAATTGTTACATATAAATTTTTATTGAATAATTTTTTCATATTATAAATTTAATTTTAATTGGCCACTAACTTCTTGGAACAAAGTTTTTAGGTTTTCTATGGTTAATCCAATAATAGCATAACCCCCTCGTGAAGTTGGTCGTATTGTGATTTCTGTTTTTTTAAGAGGGGTATCAATTGCTTTACCATTTATTTCCCATTGATAAGTAAAACTACTCATATCTTTATCAAAAGCAAAAAAATAAGGTTCAGCCACAATTGTCATCTCGTCTCCAGTCATTAAATACCCAGCTGTTAAAGCTTGATTATATAAAACTCCAGCAGTTGGTGATTTTTTATAGAAAACTATTTTTGGTGAAATCATTGCAATAGTAATTCTCTTTGTTGCATTGTATGTTCCGTCTATAGAAGAAGCCGTTACTTTTATATTCTCTTCTCTATTAAGGACATTATTTTGAAAAGTATAGGAGTTTTTATTAAAACCAGAAGCACTCGGAACAGCCTTATCATCTAGGCTCCAAGTATAAGCGATTTTCCCCTTACCTTGTTTTATGTCATTAGTATTTGGAATTGCCACTACTCTTATTGCCCCCTCTCTGGAAACAAATGATTTTCCTTTATAAAAAGGAGGAGTATAACTATTGACTGCTTCCCACAAAACATCAACTTCAGATGGAGAAATTAAGACTTTTTTTACAATATTTACTAGAGAGTTAGCTGGAGTAATTATAACAGTGAAAAGTGTTGTTGTGTTTGGTCCAAAAGTTCTAAAAGAGTAACTTGTCTTTCCATATCCAGATAAAATAGTTTTTGAACCACTTTGCCACTTAATCATAGCCTTATTTAAGTCTGTCGCGTAGCTTGTAAGATTTATAGTAACATTTTGATAGGGTTCTGGATTTTGAGGAATTGTTTCTACGTCCACATCATTCTGTTGTAGCATAATTTCTGGTTGGGCATGTGAAAATATTGGTATCATTATTATACCAAATAAAAATAGGGCAATAATTAAGAATTTTTTCTTTATTTTAAACACTATATATATTATACGATAACCTAACCTGCTAAACAACCCACTCGTTAGCTTTTTGGTTCTTTGGCTAATTCATCTTTGGCTTTCTTGATAGCTAATATTTGTGATGGGTCTGATGTTATAATCTGATCCTCTGTATAAGATGAAATGGTTTTAATGGCGACATGTTTTAATCCAACAAAAAAGATTCCCTCCCCAACTTCAGCCTCTAGAAGTAAATATTTTTCTTCGTCTGTTA
>CAYTHY010000004.1:0-27678 GCA_964437715.1 uncultured Candidatus Saccharibacteria bacterium | reverse complement strand
ATGCGTCGGTGGCAGAGTGGTCAATTGCATTTGACTGTAAATCAAACGCCTTCGGGCTACGTAGGTTCAAATCCTACCCGGCGCACAATTAAAAAACATTCATAAGATCTTCATTTTTAGTATGTTAGAATAAGAACGTGAAAAAAAAATTTATTTTATCAATATCTATAATAGTTTCGTTTGGATTTTATACTATATGGAATAATATTAATAATCCCCCTAGTTTAACTACTCCAATTATTGCTAGCCTTTCTATTGGAAACGATAGACCATATAGTATTGCAACTAATTCTTCAATCAAGACTTTAAATAAAATATATTCTATAGGATCTTCTATTTATGAAAAGAATTCTAAAAAAATAAAAACTAATAATTCAACTAAGCAAAAAACTTCTACTATCCGTATTTCTAAAAAAGTGAGCCATCATAAAATGATGAATATGATGAATAAATACAAAGATGGATCATATCTCGGGAAAGTTACTGATGCTTATTACGGTAATTTACAAGTTAAAGCTATTATTGTAAATGGTAGATTGGTTGATATCAAAATGTTAGATTATCCTCATAATGGAGGAAATTCCATTTATATAAACTCATACGCTTTGCCAATTTTAAGAAGAGAAGCTATTCGTGCACAAAGCGCGAAAGTCAACGCTGTTTCTGGCGCTTCAGAGACAAGTCCTGCTTTCAAAAGATCTCTCTTGTCAGCTTTACTTAAGGCTAGAATATAAATATTATGGAAAAAACTAAAATTATAATGGGAATGTTAGTAACAATAGATATCGTAGATTCGAATACAAAAAACGAAGTATTTGATGAAGTTTTTAATTATTTAATTTCAATAGATGAAAAATTTAGTCCTTATAAAAAGGATAGCGAATTAACCAAATATAATAATAAAAAAATAATAGAGAAAGATTTAAGTGAAAATTTTAAAATAGTTTTATCTCTTTCAGAAGATATGAAAAATAAAACTGATGGATTTTTTGATGTAGTATATAAAAATAACTTAAACCCTTCAGGATTAGTAAAAGGTTGGGCAATTTATAATGCAAAAAAGATATTAATTAAAAATGGAATTAAGAATTTTTATATTGAAATTGCCGGAGATATAGAGGTCGCAGGACTCAATCATAAAAATGAGAAATGGATTATTGGCATTCGTAGTCCATTTAATAAAAAAGAAAATATAAAAATATTACATTTAACTGACAGGGGTATTGCCACTTCTGGTCTATATGAAAGAGGAAATCATATTTATAATCCAAAGAAAAATTGTTTAGCAACGGAAATAGAGTCCTTAACAGTAATAGGACCAAATATATATGAAGCAGACTGTTACGCAACTGCAGGTTTTGCGATGGGTAAAAATGGTATTGATTTTATAGAAAAATTATCCAATTTTGAAGGATATATGATTGACCATAACGGTATTGCAACCTTTACAAGTAACTTTAATAAATATCTTCAATAAAATGTTAAAAAGAATCGACAAATTTTTAAATAAAATAACAATGTATAAATTAGTTTTATACTATTTGATAATACTCTGGCTATTAGCATTAGTTTTCTCGGCTTTGGGTTTATTACATTTCTCAGTGATGAATATGATAATAACTCTAATCATTTTACTCATTTCTTCATGGTTAACCAACAAAACTTTTTCATATATTTTTAAAGTTCCAGCAAACGTTGAATCAATTTATATTACTGTTTTTATTTTAGCTCTAGTTATTAATCCCGCAACAACAATCAGTGGATATATATTTATTATGTGGGCTGGAATCATAGCTATGGCATCAAAATATATTTTTGCTATCAAACATAAACATATTTTTAATCCTGCTGCATTTTCTTTAGTCATAACAGCATTTTTTCTTCATCAAGTTGTTAGCTGGTGGATAGGAACATTAATAATGCTTCCTTTTGTTTTGATTGGTGGATTGATGATTGTAAAAAAAATAAAAAGAAAAGATCTTACTCTTTCTTATTTTATAGTGGCCATTGTTACCATCCTTGTTTTGAGTTTTTTAAAGAATGGAAATGCACTTAATACAATAAAAGGTGCTATTTTTTATTCTCCTTTATTATTCTTTACTTTTATTATGATAACAGAACCACTAACAACTCCCCCCTCTAAATTCCTTAGAATTTTATATGGCTCATTAGTTGGATTTTTATTTGTTCCTGGTATACACATTGCCAGTTTATATTTTACCCCAGAACTTGCTTTACTTTTCGGTAACATTTTTTCTTATCTAATTAGTCCTAAAAAAAGATTAACTCTTAAACTAAAAGATTCTCTACAAATTACATCCGATACGGCTGAATTTATTTTCAAATCAGACTCTCCTTTAAGATTTAGACCCGGTCAATATTTAGAATGGACTTTAGGATATAAAAAGACAGATAGTAGGGGTAACAGACGTTATTTTACAATTGCTTCGTCTCCAACAGAAAAAAATCTACGCCTAGGTGTTAAATTTTATCCTAAACCAAGTGCTTTTAAGAAAGATTTAGCTTATATGAATAAAGGAGATACAATTATAGCTTCTCAACTTTCTGGAGATTTTGTATTACCAAGAAATAAAAAGAAAAAATTAGTTTTTATCGCTGGTGGTATTGGCATCACCCCATTTAGAAGTATGATTAAATATCTTATTGATAAAAAAGAGAAGAGGGATATAATTTTATTTTATTCTAACAAGAAAGAATCAGATATAGTGTATAAAGAAATATTTGATCTAGCCTCTAACAGTATAAATCTAAAAACAATTTATACTCTTACAGATAAAACTCCAGAAAAATGGTCAGGATATACTGGGTTTGTTAATAGCTCAATGATTTTAAAAGAAGTAAAAGATTTAGATGAAAGAACTTTCTATATTTCTGGACCACCGTCTATGGTAGCAGGAATAGCAAAAACCATTAGAGGACTAGGCGTAAGCCACCATAGAATAAGAACAGATTTTTTCCCTGGTTTTGTTTAAGAATTATTTAGAATTATAGGGAGATGGTTTAGAGACTTTAATATCTGATTTTACGTTTTTTCTTTTCATTTCAACAAAAAGTTTTTCTCCCTTCATCGTTACATAAACTGTATCTCCTTTTTTTATTCCCTTAGAAATTATAAACGAGGCTACTTGATTAAGTATTTGGCTTTGAATTAAACGATTAAGTGGTCTAGCTCCATAATGAGGATCATAACCTTCCTTGGCTATAAATGATAACGCCTCGCTAGAAACTTCCAAACCTATTTTCTTTTTCAAAAGACGCTCACGAATAACTTGAATTTTCATATCAACGATTTGTCTAATAATTTCTGGAGTAAGAATATCAAAGACAATAATCTCATCAAGACGATTCAAAAATTCTGGTCTAAAATGATCTTTCAAATTATTTAAAACTTTATCTTTAGTATTTTGATAATCATCTTTATCGTTGTTATTAGTGAACCCGAGACTTTCCATCTTTTCAATAAATTCAGATCCGATATTTGAAGTCAAAATAATTATAGAATTTTTAAAATTAACAACTCTTCCCTTCGCGTCAGTTAAACGCCCCTCATCGAGAACTTGCAGTAAAATATTAAAAACCTCAGGATGAGCTTTTTCTATTTCATCAAACAAAATTACAGAATATGGACGATGCCGAACTGCTTCTGTTAGACTTCCTGATTCATCGTGACCAACATAACCTGGAGGTGAACCAATAAGTTTAGAAATACTATGACGCTCCATATATTCACTCATATCAACTCTGATTAAAGCTTTATCATCATTGAACATAAAATGAGCTAGAGTTTTAGTTAATTCTGTTTTACCAACTCCTGTCGGTCCAAGAAAAATAAATGAACCAATCGGTTTATCAGGATCAGAAATACCAGCCCGACTTCGTCTAACGACATCTGAAATTTTACTAATTGCAATATCTTGACCAAGAACTCTTTTCTTTAATTCTTCTTCCATATGAGCTAATTTTTTCATTTCTTCCTCTAACATTTTTTCAAGAGGAATACCTGTCCAGCGAGATACGACAGAAGCAATATCCTCAGCAGTAATATCTTCTTTCAACATTCGTCGTGATTTTTGTAGTCTCTTTAATCTAGATAACTTAATTTTTAATTTGTTTTGTAAGGTCGGTATCTGCCCATAACGAATTTCGGCAGCTCTACTAAGATTTGCTCGCATTTCTGCATTTTCAGCTTCCAAACGAAGAATTTCTAATTCTTTTTTAATACTGCGTATTTCAACAACAACTTCTTTTTCATTTTTCCATTTCAATTCAAGCTCATGAGTTTTTTCTTTCAAATTAGCAATTTCTTTATCAATGCCCTTAATTCGTTCTTTGGTTTCCTTACTTGATGAAGTTTTAGTTCTTGAAACTTCTTTTACTAAAGCTTCTTTTTCTATTCCAAGACGCATAATTTTACGATCAGTATCTTCCAATAATTGAGGTTTATTTTCGAGAGCTAAACGAAGAGAAGAAGAAGCTTCATCGATTAAATCTACTGCCTTATCTGGTAAATAACGATTTGTAATATATCTTGAACTTAAGTTTACGGCAGAAATAATCGCATCATCAGTAATTCTTATGCCATGAAAAAGTTCATATTTTTCTTTCAATCCTCTTAAAATAGCAATAGCGTCATTAATGTTTGGTTCATCAATGTAAACTGGCTGAAATCGACGAGCTAAAGCTGGGTCTTTTTCAATATGTTTTTGATATTCCTTTAAAGTTGTAGCCCCAATAACATGAAGTTCACCGCGAGATAAAGCTGGCTTTAGCATATTTGAAGCATCCAGAGAACCTTCTGAAGAACCGGCCCCGACAATAGTGTGAATTTCATCAATAAAAAGAATTATTTTACCTTCGGATTTTTGAATTTCTTTAATTATATTACGTAATCTTTCTTCAAATTCTCCACGGTATTTTGTTCCAGATAAAAGTAAACCTAGATCAAGTGAAACAACTTCTTTATCTCTTAAACTTTCTGGAATATCGTTTTTAGCAATACGAATAGCTAAAGCTTCAGCAACAGCAGTTTTACCTGTTCCAGCTTCCCCTATTAGAATCGGATTATTTTTTGTCCGGCGTGAAAGAATTTGCATCATTCTCATAATTTCAACATCACGACCAATAACAGGATCAAGTTTGTCTTGTCTGGCAAGATTAGTTAAATTACGAGTATACCTAGCAATAAACTTAGGTTTTTTAGTAAAAGTACTCTCTTTTATATTTTCACTTCTAAACTTTTCTAAAACACTTATGACTTTATCTTTATTGATTTTAAAGCGACCTAAAAATTCTCGAGTCTCGCCAGGAGTTTCAAGAAGAGAAACAAATAAATGTTCAGTTGAAACAAATTCATCTTTAAGAGCTGAAGCAACCTTACTTGAATTTTCTATAACTTGAGCAAGATCACCTGTTAAGTAGATTTGATAAGAAGGAGAAAGAGTATCACGATCTTCTGGCTGTTCAATTATTTCAATAAGATTATCTGTTAAAAGTATTGTATCTACTTCCATTTTTTCCAAAATTGAAATAACTAATGAATCTTCTTGAATTAAAAGAGCCATTAATAAATGAAGAGTGCTAACATGATTTTGTCCACGCTCAATAGCCAATTCGTGTGCTCTACGAATAGCTTCTTTGGCTTTAGTTGTAAAATTATTAAATGAAGGCATCATAGGTATAATTATAAATTAAAAAATTAATAATTGGGTAATTATTTTACAGTGATAATTAAGGTTTGTCAACAATAGGAATTACTGTTTTTGTTTTACTAGAACTACTTTCTTTTTTCTTGGTTACTTTTTTCTCTTCTTGCTTAGAAATAATTTTTAAAACAACGAAACCATTACCAAATTTCTTTAAAATAGATACCGGGAATTCTGTTTTATCTAAAATCACTTCAAAATTATCATAACCTTTTAAAATATTTGATTCAACTAAAATTAAACCAACATCGGAAATAATGATACCTTGACCAATATTTTTAGGAGATTTTAAAACTTTCTCTTTTACTTTTGTTGGATTATCTTTACTCGTTTTATCTGTAGAAGTGCCGTCGACATTATTTACAATTACATTATCCTTAGAAGTACTATCTACGATTGAGTTATTTATACTATTATCTACAGAACCACTAGTATCTGTCTTAATACTACTTGGTTTACTTTGATCACTTTTTTGCTTAGTTGGATTATCAGAACTTGCTAGAGGTATAATAATTTTACTTTTAGCATAACTTTTCGCATAAATTGAAACAAGAACATTCCCATCTCCAATGACAGAAAATGAATTATTTTTATTTGTATCGTTTTTATTTGTTTTAGTAGGAGCTGGAACTTGAATAGTAGTTACTTTTTCAATAGTCCTTTGAATAACATTATTTATAGTCTGAGGAACACTTTTTGGCATTTGTTGCATTAAAGAAACTGTCACAATCCCTGTGGCAATAGAAACAACAAAGGTTATAAGCAAAGACAATAGAATAAGTTGCGTTTTGTTTAATTCTTTAATATCCATACTTATTTAGTATAACATAGCTCCCAATCTTATTTCCACTTTTTGTATTTCTTAAGAATTTTATTCAATGAATTGACAAATATATCCATATCTTTTTGGGTTGTCTGCCGACCCATAGAGATACGGAGTGAGCCTTCTGTAAATTCTTTTTTCCTTCCACAATTTTTACGAAGGGCTTTAATAACATAAGAACTATTTTTATCAGTACTATGACATGAACTCTTTTCTGAAACTTCTAAACCTAAAGCATCTAATTCAATGACAAGTAATTCACTTGATATGTTAGAAACAGTAATATTAATATTATTAGGAAGCCGTTTTTTTAAACCACCGTTTAATATTATTTTAAACGGGGTTACATTTAAAGCCATTAGTTTACTGATTGTACGGTCACGAATTTCGATTAGACGAACAGACTCTTTTTCTTGAATTCTAAAAGTTTCTTTTATAGCTTCAGCTAGCCCAAGAATATAGGCTACATTTTCTGTTCCTGACCGTAGTCCAAACTCTTGTCCTCCTCCTTGGTATAATGGTGAGAGCTTGATATTTCTTTTTTTATAAAGAACCCCAATACCTTTAGGTCCGTAAATTTTAGAACCATTAAAAGAAAGTAAATCTACACCTAGTCTTTCAATATTTTCCATTGGTAAATAATTCACAGCTTGGCAGGCATCAGAATGAAACACAGGAAAATTATCAATTGGTGGTCGGACCTTGGCTTCATCCAAGGTCCGACCCTGGGCAGCTAATTTTTCTTTTCGAAAATGCCTAATTACTTTTGCGATATCAGTGATAGGCTGGATAGCCCCTACTTCATTATTAGCAAACATAATAGAAACAAGGACAGTGTTTTCTTTTAAAGCATTTCTAATATCTTTTGGATTAACAATCCCATTTTCATCAACAGGAATGTAAGTTACTTGAACAAGTCCAGCTTTTTCAAGCAAACGACAATTTTCTAAGACAGCAGGATGTTCAATATTAGTAGTTATAATGTGTAAAATTTTATCGCTCTGGCTTCTAAAATTATTAACTACCCCTAAAATAGCTAGAGCATCACTTTCTGTTCCACTGGCAGTAAAAA
The DNA here is from genome assembly GCA_964437715.1 of uncultured Candidatus Saccharibacteria bacterium. Classification (GTDB taxonomy): domain Bacteria; phylum Patescibacteriota; class Minisyncoccia; order Phycocordibacterales; family UBA9973; genus UBA8515. Next base: position 20,060 of record CAYTHY010000004.1, on the reverse strand, counting down.
TAATTTCATTAGAATGAGCAGAAATAAGATTTGCTATTTTCCCCCTAGCTTCGTCTACTTTATTTCCAGCTTCAACACCTAATTGATGAATAGAACTTGGATTAGCAAAAAAATGTTTCTGATATTGAAAAATTACTTTACTAACCTTAGGACTCATAGGTGTTGCTCCAGCATTATCAAGATATATTTTTTTTGTTTTGAATTTTCTCATATTTTATTTATTAATAGAATAGTATAGTTGTAAAAAAAGCTTTACTAGTATATACTCTTTTAAGTTATGAGTATATCTATCTTAGTTTATATAATAGTAACCATTATAGCAATTATCTTACTGTGGATTGTTTTAACTGAATATCGTTTAAAAAAGTTTTTTGCTGGAACAAAAGCGCGAAACCTTGAAGATATTATGGTTAATTTAGGAAAAGAGATGGTTGAAATTAAAAAATCACAAGGTCAAATTGAGAAACATCTAACTACTATTGATACTCGATTGAACAAATCTATTCGCAATGTAAAAGCTCTTAGATTTAATCCTTTTGTTGATGCTGGTAGTAATCAAAGTTTCGCTATTTCTTTTTTAAATGACGAAGGAGATGGAGTTATAATTTCAAGCCTTTATGCTCGAGATAGAATGAGTATTTTTGCCAAACCAATAGCAGAAGGTAAATCAAAATTTGAACTTACAGAAGAAGAAAGAGAAGTATTAGAACAATCTAAATAAAAAATGAATGATAAAAAACCAAAATCACATATTGTGTCACGTCCACCTGTTACAGTCATAATGGGGCATGTTGATCATGGAAAATCAACTTTACTTGATTATATTCGTAAAACTAATATTGTTGAAGGTGAATTTGGTGGAATAACTCAAAATATTAGTGCTTATGAAGTTATTCATAAATACGGAAAAGAAGACCGTCCAATAACTTTTCTGGATACTCCTGGACATGAAGCTTTTTCAAGAATGCGCACAAGAGGGGCGAGAGCTGCCGATATCGCTATTCTGGTTATCTCAGCAGAAGATGGAGTTAAGGCTCAAACCCTAGAAGCTCATGAAGCCATTATTAAAAATAAAGTTCCATATATTGTAGCAATAAATAAAATTGATAAAGCAAATGCTAATATTGAAAAAGTAAAAACAAATCTCTCGGAAAAAGGTATCTATTTAGAAGGTAGCGGTGGTGATATACCCTTCGTACCAATTTCAGCCAAAGAAGGAACTGGAATAAAAGAATTACTTGATATGATTTTATTAGTTTCAGATTTACAAGAACTAACTGGAGACAGAGAAACCAAAGCATCTGGTCTAATTATAGAAGCCAATCGTGACCCTAAAAGAGGAGTTTCTGCAACTTGTATTATAAAAGACGGAACCCTTAAAACAGGAATGTTTATTGCTTCTGGTAAATCAATATCTTCAACTAGAATTATGGAAAATTTTCTAGGTAAGCCCATTGAAGAAGCGACTTTTTCTTCGCCCATATCTATCACTGGTTTTGATTCTATTCCAGAAGTGGGAAATACTTTTGTTTCTTTTGATACTAAAAAAGAAGCTAAAGCTTTTGTAGATATGATTAAAGAAGAAGAAATTCTAAACCAAAATAATAATGCTGGAATGATGGAGAAGTCTGGAAAAATTATTCCTCTTATTATTAAGACTGACGTTTCTGGTAGTTTTGAAGCAATTGAAAAAGAAATAAAAAAAATAAATACTGAAGAAATCTCTTTTGAAATTATTAGCAATGGAGTTGGAGCAATTGGAGAATCTGATTTAAAAGTAGCTAGTATAAATAAGGATGGAATTGTTATAGGTTTTAATACAAAGATAGAAAGTGGTGCTAGAAACCTAAATGAATCGCTTAAAGTAAATGTCTCAACATTTAATATTATTTATAAATTGACAGATTGGCTGAAAGAAATTGCCGAAGAGCGTCGGCCACGAATAGAAACCTTGGAAGTAATAGGTTCTCTAAAGATATTAAAATCTTTTGGTTCTACAAAAAATAAAAGAGTTGTCGGGGGGAAAGTAAAAGATGGAAAGATTACTTCTGGAAGTGAGATTCGAATAATGCGGCGTGATTTTGAAATAGGTCGTGGAAAAATTATCGAACTTCAACATAATAAAATTAAAACCAAAGAGGTTCCAGAAGGTGAAGATTGTGGAATCTTAGTTGATTCAAAAATTGACATCACTCCAGGTGATGTTTTAGAAGCTTTTATTATCACCATAAAATAAAGAATCACAAATTAAACTATAGTTTAAAAAACATATGTCTAGATTTAGAGGAGAAAAAATAGCTAATCAAATTAAGGAACTTTCCGCTTCATATATTGAAAGAATTGCTGGTTTAACTTCCCTAATAACAGTCACCCGAGTTGTTCTTTCCGACGATAAAAAACATGCAAAAATTATGATTAGTGTTTTACCTAGGGAAAAAGAAGCTGCTGCTTATGGTTTTATAAGACGAAATCTAGGAGAAATCCGTAAATATGTTTTTAAAAGTCTTAAAATTAATCCTCTTCCCTACCTTGACGTAGAAATAGATGAGGGTGAAAAAAATCGGCAAAAAATTGACGAACTACTAAAAAATGGATAGGATTAAAATAAAGAATTGAATGGTTTTTTTAATTTTTTATAAATTGTAAATAAGGCGTGGTGGCGAAGTGGTAACGCTGCGGTCTGCAAAACCGCCATTCGCGGGTTCGATTCCCGCCCACGCCTCATCTTTTAACTATCTAGTACTTTTTATAAATATTTGCTAGTATGATAGCTATGCCGAGGTGGCGAAATTGGTAGACGCACTTGCCTTAGGAGCAAGCGGAAGAAATTCCATGGAGGTTCAAGTCCTCTCCTCGGCACAAAGAAAAATTATACTAACGCTTTGGTGCTATCGCGCAGATTCGTTAGTATATGATATAATGAAAATATATGATGCTAAATATTCTTTATCTAAATTATAGAAAAAGAAAAAGCATTAAGACCTCTATTAATAAGAAAATAAACCCTTTTTTAAAAAATAATCCCAAATTTTGTTAGATAATTAGACCATAAAATTTGATTGCATTATTTATTAAAATAGGGTAATATTTCATTTATGACATTCATTTCTAATATCTTGCCTTACATACAGATAATTCTGTCTATTATTTTAATCGTTATTATATTGGTTCAACAATCAGACGCTGGGATGGGTGGAGTTTTCGGAGGGGGTGGTGGTGAAGGAGGTGTATATCACACCAGACGAGGATTCGAAAAATTCTTATTTACAACAACGATTGTAATAAGTATACTTTTCGCCGTTTTGTCTTTCGTGGCAATATTGATTAAATAATATATTCATATATAAAATTTAAAACTAATTAAATTAAAACTGGTGCATTTCATGCATAAATTTCTAACATTTATTAAAGAATTTAAGATTCCTAAGAAAAAAGAATTAACCGAAGCAGTCGCTTCTTTTTCAGGGAAAGAATTACTTGTTTTCGTAACAATTATAACTATTGCTATTATTTCAACAGTCATTATTCTCAATAATATCAACTCTCAATTTATGGTTAGTGTCCCAACGAATGGAGGAACACTGACAGAAGGAATTGTAGGGATGCCAACTTTAGTCAACCCAGTCTTGGCTTTATCTGATGCAGACAGAGATATTACTTCTATTGTTTATAGTGGATTGATGAGAAAATTACCTGATGGGAGCTTTATTCCAGATTTAGCAAAGTCTTACACGGTTTCAAAGGATAGACTAACTTATACTTTCATTATTAAAAAAGGAGCAGAATTCCAAGATGGAAAAGAAGTAACAGCTGATGATGTAATTTTTACTATCAATAAGATAAAAGACCCCCAAATCAAAAGTCCTCGTCGTAATGGTTGGGAAGGAATAACAGTAAGCCAAAAAAACAAATTAATCGTCATTTTCACATTGAAAAGACCATATATTTCTTTTATGGATAATATGACTATTGGTATTCTTCCTCTTCATATTTGGAAAAATGTTAGTATTCCAGAATTTAGTTTATCTCCTTTAAATATTAAAGCTGTTGGTTCAGGTCCATATAAAATTGAATCTGTTATAAGAAATAAAAATGGTTTTCCTCAACAATATATTTTAAAAAAATTTAAAGACTTTACCTTGGGAGTTCCTCACATAAAATATTTAAAAATTATTTCATTTGCGAATGAAAATGATTTAATTGAAGCGATGCTATCACATTCAATTGACCAAGCTGGTGGTATTAGTCCAGAGAATGCAGAAAAACTTCTTAAGGCTGGATATACAATTCATGCTACTACCCTTCCCCGCACTTTTGGACTCTTCTTCAATATAAAAAATAACAAAATTTTAGCGGAACCCAATGTTATTAGTGCTTTGGATAAAGCCTTAAATAGAAAAATAATTGTAAATAACGTTTTAAGTGGTTATGGAACAATCATTCATAATCCAATACCAAAAATGATGCTTCCTCAAAACAATGTCCCTATAATTTATAAAACAGCTCATCTTATTGAAGCAGAAAATATTTTAAAGAATGAAGGGTGGACGTTAGGAGAAGATGGAATATTAACTAAAGGAGGTATTGTTACAGAAACACAAACAAAAAAAGTTAGAGGAAAAACTATAACAAAAGAAATAAAAGTTGATAAAGGACCTGTCGTAAAATTTATTTTTTCTCTATCAACTGGAAATACCCCAGAACTCAAACATGCAGCTGAATTGATTAAGAGCCAATTAAAAATGATCGGCGTTCAAGTTAATATAAAAATTTATGAAGCAGGACAGTTAAATCAATTAATCAGATCACGAAATTATGAATCATTGTTTTTCGGACAAGTAATGAATCATGAATCAGATTTGTATTCTTTCTGGCATTCATCACAAAGATCTGATCCAGGACTTAACATAGCAATGTATAATGATAAAAAGATAGATACTATTTTGGAATCAATCCAAAAAACATATAGTCGTAAAGACAGAATTAAGGAATATAAAAATTTTGTAATTGAATTCAATAAAAACTTACCAGCTCTACTTGTTTATTCTCCAAAATATTTATATGCAACTTCAGAAGGATTAAACAATATCTATCTCGATTCATTAACCACTTCTTCAGATCGTTTTAGCTCTATCTATAAATGGTATGCAAATCAAGAACGTGTCTGGAAAATATTTAGTAAATAATAATATAATTTATGAAAGAAATATCAAAAAAAACTGAAAGTGAAAAGAAAAGAAATATTCACAATATTAACTCTTATAAAAAAAAGAAAAGAAATATTGTGCGAGTAATGCGTAAGCCAGATGACTTACCGGATTCTAGTTCTAAAACAGAACGAGGTGTTCAAGGGAGAGTTAATAAAAACATAAGAACTTCTACTATAACAAAAAATAGAATTAGTCGTAGTAGTTATCAATATGGTAACACAAGAGGACCACGACGCTTAAAAATTCCAACTCAAATAGCGAAAGAAGCTTTACCTGTTCCAAAAAATAAAAAAACACTTATCCTCCCTCCAGCAAAGGGGGTTATTAGGATAATACCTCTCGGCGGAGTTGAAGAAATCGGGAAAAACATGACAGCTATAGAAATTGGTAATGATATTATTATAGTTGATGCAGGAATGCAATTCAAAACAGAAGATACCCCAGGAATAGATTATATAATTCCAAATACAACATACTTAGAAGAAAGAAAAGACAAAATACGGGGTATATTTATAACCCATGGACACCTTGATCATATCGGGGGAATTCCTCTTGTTGCTAGTCGTATTGGAAACCCACCTATTTATTCTAGAAATTTAACTATCTTACTAATTAAAAAACGTCAAGAAGAATTTTCTCATCTACCAGCTTTAAAATTAAATGTTATAGAAAAAAATTCTATAGTGATGGCTGGAGAAATAAAAGTAAGATTTTTTGCGGTAACTCATACAGTACCTGATTCAGTTGGTATTATTATAGAAACACCATACGGATTAATTGTTACTCCTGGAGATTACAAATTAGATCAAGTAGACGGAAAAGTTTCTGAAGAAGAAGAAAAAGAGTATGCCTTTTTTGATAAAGAAAAAGTTCTTTTATTATTAACTGATTCTACTAATATTGAAAATGAAGGATTTGCCTTACCGGAGATTAAAGTTCACAAAGGATTGGAACATTTAATCAAACAAATAAGCGGACGAATAATCATAGCTGCTTTTGCCTCACATATAACACGATTAGTAAAAATAGTTGAAATAGCAGAATCACTTAATAAAAAAGTTGTTTTAGATGGTAGATCTCTTAAGACTAATATGGATGTTTGTGAACAAGCTGGCTTATTCAAACCTAAAAAAGGAACAATCATCCCAGTTGAAGAGGCTGATGATTACCCACCGAATAAAGTAATAATTTTAATGACCGGGGCACAAGGAGAAGAATTCGCTGCTCTTAATCGTGCTGCTAATAAAACTCATAGGAAATTCACAATAAAAAAAGGTGATACTATAATTCTTTCCGCTTCAGTCGTTCCAGGAAATGAAATATCAGTTCAACATCTTAAAGATAATTTAACTAGACATGGCGTAAGAATAATTAGTTATAGAACTAGCGAAGAATTTATTCATGCAACTGGGCATGGAAACCAAGAAGATATTAAATGGCTTCACAAAAAAACACATCCAAGATTTTTTATTCCAATCCACGGTTGGCATTCTATGCTTGTAAAACATAGAGAAATTGCAATATCCCTAGGAATGTCACCTGATAATATAATTGTTCCTGATAATGGTTCAATTATTGAAATAATAGATAATGGACAAAAGATGATATTAAGAAAAGAAAAAGCCCCATCTGGACCAATGATGGTAGATGGTTTTTCTGTCGGAGATGAACAGGATATTGTTATCCGTGATCGTCAAATGTTATCTAAAGATGGAATGTTTGTTTTAATTGTTACAATTAATTCAGCAACTGGTAAACTTCGTAAATCACCTGATCTTATTTCTCGTGGTTTTATCTACTTAAAAGAAAATCAAGAATTACTTCACCAAGTTCGTTTAATCATTAAAAAGACAATTGAAGATGAAGCTCGTGGAATGCATTCAATTAATTTCGATTTAATAAAAACAGCCTTAGGAGATAATATTTCTAAGTTTCTTTATCAAAAAACAGCCAAAAGACCACTTGTGATACCAGTGCTCTTGAATGTTTAATTAAACAAATGGATAAGATAAAAAAAATTAAAAGTATCTATATATTATCATTTTTATTTGCTTTACATATTGCTCTTTCTGCTTATGTTAATTCTACATTCTTAACAAAATTTTTCTCAGTTAAATATGTGGGTTTACTCTATACGACAGCAGCAATCTTAACTTTAATTTTACTTTCTATTAGCGCTACTATCTTAAAACATTTTGGAAACAGGAGGTTTGTTCTTACTTCCCTTCTGATTAATATGTTCGCTTTAGTAGGATTAATAACTTCACAAAATCAATATGTCATTGCTATATCTTTTATTTCGTTGTTAGTCACAAACACTTTAGTTTTCCTTAGTATTGATATATTTATAGAACACTTTGGCAAATCAACTTCCATCGGTATGACTCGAGGTTTTTATCTCACAATTGTTAACTTAGCTTGGCTACTTTCTCCCTTAATAACTGGTTTATTAATTACAGATGCCGGTGGTTATAAAATAATTTATATCATAGCTTTTATTGCCGTGACACTTATGACGATAGGTCTAGTTTTTTCTGTTAAAACCTTCCAAGACAAATCATACGAAAGAACTCCATTCCTTAAAGCTTATAAATACCTAAAACAAAATCAACACATAATGTCTATTGTAATTATAGATTTTATTTTACAATTTTTCTATGCCCTAATGGTCGTCTATACTCCTATTTATCTTCATGAATATCTTAAATTTGGATGGGGGCAGATAGGAATTATCTTTACCGTGATGCTTATACCTTTTGTCGCTTTAGGAGTACCAGTAGGAGTATTAATTGATAAATATCATTTCAGAAAACGAACTCTTCTATATACTGGTTTCATTATAATGAGTATCTCAACCTTTTTAATCGCCGGAGTTACAGTTAAAAATGTTGCTCTTTGGGCTCTTATTCTATTAATGACGAGACTAGGAGCAACTCTAATTGAAACTACTTCTGAGGTTTATTTCTTCACTCATATTAAAGAGAAGGAAGCTTACTTACTTGGAATATTTAGAGATATGAAACCGGTCTCTTTCATTATAGCTCCTTTAATAGCAACTTCAGTTTTCTTCTTTTTACCATTCAAATTTATTTTTGTCGTTCTTGGAATAATTATCTTAAGTGGACTATATTATATCCCAAAGCTTAAACACGACCATGAAGATATAAGAGTAAACTAAAAACTCCCTATTTTTCAATAGGGAGTTTTTAGTTTACTTTGCGATATAAGGCAACAGACCCATAAATCGTGCTCGTTTAATTGCCATAGCAAGTTTGCGTTGATTTTTAGCTGTAATTCCATTACGCCGTCTTGCAATCATTCTTGCGCTAGGTGTTAGAAAACGACGAAGTAATTCTACATCTTTATAATCAATATGTTTTATATTGTTTGATGAAAAATAATCTTGTTTCATTTTTGTAATTTACAATCTACTTAAGTAGAAAATTTAATTTATAATTTAGAAAGGAATATCTTCTGTATTAACTTGTTCTTCTGGATATTCAATAGTATCTAGTTTATCTTCTTCTTTTTTTACATCTTGATTATTATCTGAGATATTCTGACTAACTCTTGGACCAGAAGCAGATGAACCAAATTGAACACGATCAGCAATGATTTCTGTTCTATACTTTTTTACTCCAGTACTAGCGTCATCCCAAGATCTTGTTTGGATACGACCTTCAATCAAGACTTGACTACCTTTTCTCATATATTGAGCAACTGTTTCAGCCTGACGACCAAAAACAACAATATTATGAAAATCAGCTGCTTCTTTTTTATTACCTTCTTTATCTTTCCAGACACGATTAGTCGCAACAGAGAAACTACAAACTTTTATTCCAGATGGAATAGCTTTAAGTTCTGGGTCACGAGTAAGATTTCCTATAATTAATGCTTTATTTAAATACATAGTATGTTGAATAAATAATTTGTAATACTTTTATTTTACCACAAGTGCTTCAATTTCTTTATCAATAACTTCCTCGTCTATTTTTTCTATCACTTTTTCTTTTTTTACAATAGTCCTCCTCTTTCCTCCCTCTTGTCTAGCAAAAGGACGCCTTGGAGATAGAGTACTTTCACGAATAGTTTTAATTAGAAGATATCGAATAATTTTTTCGTTTTTATCTAATGCATCTTTAATAACTTTGGCCTGAAGAGTTGTGCAATCAAATTTGACCCAACCAAAATAACCATAAGAAAACTTCTGTTTCTTGTTATTTATTGAACGAGACATTTCATAGGACAACTCTAACATTTTCGGATATTCATCAGAAATAAAAACAGCACCTGCAGATAAAAAAGAATCTTTAAAACTAGTGACTTCTGCACCAAGATCTTCTTCAGCAATTGTCGGTACCATTATATAACCAACCTCATAGACTTTATTAATAGTCTCTTTTTCTTCGTTTTCCATTTATTAAATACGTACACGTATAATTATTATTTTTAATATTACCCCGTCACGGACCTTCGCCTATCAAAAATAGGGTGTATTCTAACTTCAGGGTTAGAATAAACGAGATATTTCTCATATTAACAAAGATAAGACTAGATGTCAAAAAGTTTTTTCGCATTTGAAACTATGATTTTAGCTGTCTTTTCTTCTTTTAAATCTTTAATTTCGGATATTTTTTTCACAATATCTCTCACATAGGCAGGTTCATTAGTCTCACCTCTATGAGGCACAGGTGCTACATAGGGACTATCTGTATCAGCCATTATTTTTTCAATTGGTAAATCTTTTATGATAGATGAATAATCACAACCCTTACCGTTTTTTCTAGGAGGAAAAGTGATAGCCCCTGAAAAAGATATATAAAAACCAAAATCTATAAAATCTTTAGCGTCTTTCAAAGTTCCTGCAAAAAAATGGGAAACACCTTTTACTTTTGCATATTTTTTAAGAATTTTTAATGCATCTTGATAAGCATTTATACTATTATTTTCATCATTACTACGAAGGTGAAGCATCAGGGGTAGATTAAGCTCATTGGCAAGTTTTATTTGTTCAACGAAAGCAGTTTTTTGTTTTTCTATACTTTCTTCTGTGCATCTATAATAATCAAGACCGCATTCTCCTATCGCGATAACTTTTCCAAGTTTTAAGAGTTCTTTATATTTATTTTTATCAAAAATTTCTCCACGAGAAGTAAATTCTTTACCTTCATCTCCTAACTCTTTTTCATCATGATATGATTTACCAGTATGAATAGGATGTAAGCCGATTATTGCATAGACACCTTCTTTATATTCATTTGTCATTAGAACAGCTTTTTTTGAAGTATCAATCTGCGTTCCAACATTTATAACCCAAGTATCATTATTAAGAGCACGATGAATAACCTCATCTCTATTTTCATCAAATGCCCTAAAGTTTATATGGGAATGTATATCTATATATTTTGGCATGAATGTTAGAAAAGAAATTAATTAAAGTATCTCTTTCTTAGAATTTTTTAATAAAACCTTCCTCAGCCCTAGACTTAGTAACGAGAGAGGTTCTGTTTTAATTCATTTACAATTTTTTTAATTACATTATTAATATTAACATTTATTTCACTATTTCAAAAACGAATAATCTTTATATCAAGTACTTTTAAATATTATGATTTTTCTTTATCATGTTTTCTATTTTCAATATATTAAAATCCATCTACTCCAACGGCTAATTTTTTAATCTGCTACAAACTCAGCCATGGCTGAGTTTGTAGCAGATTGGAGAATAGAAATCTAAAACATAAGGACTAACCAAATATTATCTCATAAATTTTACTCTTTCCTTAAAAACAATGGCTTCTCAGGTTTTTTATTTTCTTTTATAAGTTTTTGAATTGTTTTAGAAGTTTCAGGTAGAAAAGGTTCAATAATTAATATCATTTGATATAAACTTAATATATAATATTCAACTTGCTTAATACCTTTATTTTTTTCTTCTAAAGAATCACTTTTTAATCTTTTAAATGGTTGCTCTAATTGTATTGTTTCATCTATCATTTGCATACGAGTCCACAATAAATCTATAGCTCTCTTAATATCAAACTTTTCAATGTATTTAAATAAATTATAATCATCTTTTCTTTCTTCTCTTATAACTTCTTCTAAAGTTGGTAATTTATCTACCTTAATATTGTTATTTACAGCCATAGTCATAATTCTACTTACCAAATTTCCCAATCCATTTGCAAGTCCAGAATTATATGCTTCTTTAAATCTTTTAAGAGTAAAAGGGCTATCTTCAAAATTACTTACTTCTCTTAGTAAGAAATAACGCAGGGCATCTGTCCCATATTCTTTAACTATATCTCTGGGGTCTACTACATTACCAAGAGTTTTAGACATTTTTATTCCACCATCTCCTGTAATAAAACCATTAATAATAATTTGATGGGAATTGGGAAGTTCCGCAGCCATAAGCATCGCTTGCCACATAGCCCCTTGAAAACGAGTATTATCTTTCCCACAATATTGAGTTGGGTTTCCGTTTACCCAATATTTTTCAAAATCTTTATTTTTATTGTTAGGCCAATCGAGAGTAGAAATATAATTTACCAACGCGTCAAACCAAACATACATGACCTGGTTATCATCTTTTGGAACAGGAATCCCCCATGGCATTTTTTCTTTAAGACGTGAAATCGAAAAATCATGTAAACCATTTTTTACGAAATTCCTTATCTCGTTAAAGCGAAATTCCGGAATTATAAAATTAGGATTTTCGTCATAAAAATCAAGAAGTTTGTCCTTAAAAGCAGAATATCTGAAAAAATAATTCTCCTCATTTATTATTTTTAATTTTTTACCAGGATGTTCTGGACACTCTCCATTCATCAAATCTTTATCAGTTTTCTCACTCTCACAACCAACGCAATATTTAGCTTCATAATTTTTCTTATAAATATAACCATTGCCTGATACTCTTTTCCAAAATTCTTGAGCTGCTTTTTGATGATTTTCATCTGTTGTACGAACAAAATGGATGTCGTCTAATATTCCAAATATTTTTAATTGCTTCTTGAATATTTCAAATCCTTGATCAACAAATTCTTGAACTGTTAGATTTTTCTCTTTAGCTTTCTCAAAAATTTTTAAACCATGTTCATCAGTTCCCGTATTAAAGTAGACATCATATCCTAGAAGTTTTTTATAACGAGCTATAGTATCAGCTCGAATAAGTTCAAGCGCATGGCCCATATGAAGAGGGGCATTAACATAAGGAAGAGTTGTAGTAAGGTAAAAGGATTTAGACATATTAATTTTTTCGAGTTAATATTTTTTTCTTTTCAATATCGTCAAAAACTTCAAATAAAGCTACCGCAAATGGTACAGCTAAAATAACTCCCCAAATACCAGCCAAACTAGCTCCAACTAAGACAGCTAAAATAACGACTAAAGAAGAAATTCCGATAATTTTTTTGACAATTAATGGAGCAATTAAATAATTTTCAAATTGATGTAAAATCAAATAAAGTAGAGCTGTTAGTACCGCCATCGCAACTCCTCCATTAATATAAGCAAAAACAACAGCAATTGCTAGAGCAATAAATATCCCAAATGGAACTAACAAGAAAATGGCTGTGATTAAAGATAGAACTAATGAATATTTAACACCAATAATCGTTAATCCTAAATAAGTTAAAACTCCGATTATTAATCCTAATAGCATTTGCCCTTGCAACCATAATCCAATTTTACGTTCCGTTCTTTTCCAAAGATTGACGACATATTCTTCTTTTTTTCCAGGAATTATAATTCGTAAGAAATTTTCAATTCCATCTTCTTTAATAGATAAATAAAAAGAGACAATAATAACAATAAAGAGATTAAAGATACCACCAAAGGCTTTGCCAATAACATCAAAAAATCCACCTGAAAAAGTATCAACGAGGTTTTGGGTACTTTTTATAACATCTTTAAGTGAACCATTTTTGGAAATTGTTCCAACAACATTTTTAGCCCCTGAAATTGTGTTGGATTGGAAGCTATTTAAAATACTATTATGTGGAATATAATTTCCAAGCTGATTAACTAAGGTTGACATTTCATCTATAAAAACAGGAATGAAAATTGAAAACAGACCAAGAAGAACAAGAATCGTAAAGATATATATTAAAAAAACAGCTAAAGTGCGATTTTTAATATATTTTTTCAATCTATTAACAGCAGAACCAACAAAAGAGGCAATAACAATTGCAGTTAAAACAGCTAAAATTAAAATCTTTAACTTAATAGCAAGAAAAACAAGAAGAACAACTAAGGCAATATTAAAAATAGTTTCTATCGATATACTTATATTGAGATTCTTATCCTTTTCTTCCATATATTAGTATTCTAGCATGATATTAGAATGCTAGAAAGAAAGAATCTTACTAATTGATTTTTTTTCTTTTATTGGTCCAACAATAACTAAATTCAAATTTTTATTTTGAAAGATAGTTTTAGCTATTTTATTTATATCTTTAATTGTTACACTGTTGATTTCTTTGATTTTTTCTCGAAGAGTTTTGATATCTTTCTTTAGTAATTCTTGCATTCCATAAAAATTAGAAATATCATCTGTCGCCTCAAGTGATAATTTAGTATTACCAATCAAAAATGATTTTGCTTTATTAAGTTCACGAGTAGTAATAAAATTTTTCTTTAATAAATTACATTCATTAATTATTTCTTTTATAACCTCCTCAACTCTATTATTATTTACCCCAGCTGATATTTGAAAGGAACCATAATCAAGAGAAGCATCATTTGTAGCTTTAACATAATAAGCTACCCCCATTTCTTCGCGGAGTTTAATAAACAATCGTGAACTCATTCCAAGACCCAAAATAGCCGAAAGAACCAATAACCCAGGATTGCGTTTATCGGATAATGGAAAAGTTCTTACGCCAAGTATAAAATGAGTTTGGTCTGTTTTTTTATTTTTAATTAAAATATTAGGTTTAGATTGAGAATCTTTGGTCTTTTTTTTCTTGTCAAATTTATTATCATTTATATTAGAAAAATATTTCGTAACTTCCTTATGAACTTCAGAAGTTTTAATCTGCCCAGTAACAATAATAACAGTATTATCGGCGGTATAATGAGTCTTTCTATATTTTATAAAATTATTACGCTTCATTTTTTTGATATTTTCCTTAGTCCCAATAATGGTTCTCCCAGCTGGTTGATCACCATATAAAGCCTTAGCAAATAAATCTTGAACTTGAACTTGCGGAATATCTTCATACATATTTAATTCTTCTATAATCACTCCTTTCTCTTTTTCTATATCAATTTCAGGTAAAGTTGAATTCAAATAAATATCTACTATAATATCAAAAATTTTCTTAAAATTTTTAGCACCACCTTTTGCATAATAACCAGTATATTCACGGCCAGTAAAGGCATTATACTGACAACCCATAGTATCCAATTCTTCTGCTATAATTCTAGCAGACGGTCTTTTGGTGGTTCCCTTAAAACACATATGCTCCAAAAAATGAGAAATCCCATTTATATTTTTACTTTCATAATCACTTCCAGTTCCAACTAAAACCAAAACTGTCACTGTTGGATTATCTTTCATCGGTACGGTTATGATTCTTAAACCATTTTTATTTATATGTTTAATTGCTTTTTGCATAATAATTTTAATTATTTATGCTTATTTTCTTTTTCAAATAATTTATTAATCTTGATTTTTTAATTCTTTTTTGCTTACCTGTATCACGATCACGAATAGTAACTGTGTCATCTTTCAAGGTATCAAAATCAATAACAATACACCAAGGAGTCCCAATTTCATCTTGACGACGATAACGCTTTCCGATATTACCATTATCATCCCACATGACTCTACTAAATTCATCTTTAAGAGAACGATAAACTAAATGTGCATAATCACGAAGTTCTTTTTTATTTTTTAATAAAGGAGAAACAGCACAGAGAACAGGGGCAACTGATGGCTTAAATGCTAAATATGCTCTGGTTTCTTTTCTTTTAATATCTTCCTTATAAGAACTAACCACCAAAGCAAGAACAGTTCTCTCAAGCCCAAAAGTTGGTTCTATAACATGAGGAGCTATTCTTTCTTTCTTTTCTTCGTCAAAATAGGATAAATCAACCGAGCTATTATTTGAGTGCTTACTTAAATCAAAATCAGATCGATATGAAAGACCATAGAGTTCATTCCGACCAAAAGGAAAATCAAATTCAAAATCAATGGTCCGATCAGAATAATGAGCCCTGTCATCTTTCCCTACTTCAAGTTCGTGGATATGATTCATATCAATACCAATAAGATCAATCCAATCAAGCATCTCTTCCCTCCAATAATTAAAATATTTTTCCCAATTTTCTTCTCTTAAAAAATACTCAATTTCCATTTGATTGAATTCACGAGCTCTAAAAATAAAATCACGAGGTGTAATTTCATTTCGAAAAGCTTTACCTATTTGAGCTAACCCAAACGGTAGTTTGGGGTGGAAAGAATCAATGATATTTTTAAAATTAACAAACATCCCTTGAGCTGTTTCTGGTCGAAGATAAACTATTGCTGAAGAATCTTCAAGGGCTCCAATTTTCGTAGAAAACATCATATTAAATCTTTTTTCTTCTCCTAACTCACCTCCACACTCTGGACATTTAAGAATATCTGATTTTTTAGTAGAATTTGAAACATCTAATTGGTCGGACCTAAATCTTTTTTTACATTTTTTACATTCAACTAATGGATCAGAAAAATTATCAACATGCCCAGTTGCCTTCCAGACCTTTGCGTTCATTAAAATATCTGCATCTATTCCATACATATCTTCGCGAGATTCAACAAACTTTCGCCACCATAAATTTTTAATATTATTTTTTAAAGTAACCCCAAGAGGCCCATAATCCCAAGTTCCGGCTAGTCCCCCATAAATTTCTGAGCCTTGATAAATAAAGCCTCGACGTTTACAAAGTGAAATAATTTTTTCCATTAAACTGTTTTCTTTTTTTTTCATAATTTTATTTTATAACCCGTTGATCTCCATCTTTAAAATTTGGGTCATTTGAAAGCAATGTTGTAATTGCTCCATATTTACTTTTAATAGGCACTCCAGCAAAAGAATCTACTCCTAAAAGAGATATAGTTTTCACAAGCTGGGGGACACTACCAACTTGTGATAATGATGGTTTGAAAGAAACCATAAACGAAGCTTCTCTACTAGAATCTTCAAATCCAACATTTGGTTTAACTGCTCCAATATCCCAAATTACTTCTCGTGTTGTTTTATTATAAGAAATCTTTTCATTTCCACCAGCCAAAGATCCTACCCAGTTAATATATACAGGTAATACTGCCCTGGCTTGAGCTCCAGTTATCATATTTGAAGTATTTGAAAGCGTCCAAACTACAACATATTTAGTTTCACTTTCCGCTTTTGGAGGTAGCGGTCCAGAATAGTAACTAGCCGATGAAGCAATTTGAAAATTTGATAATATTTTTATAATCTTATTTGAAAAATTATTTATATCACTAAAAGTAGAACCTGAGTTGGGTTGTCTTCCTCTAATACTAACATTTATAATAATTTGAGGATCTTTTATTTGATTTGCATTACCAATAAGAGTAATCGATTTAAATTTAAAATTAAGACTTCCTGCTCCTCCTGGTTCTATTGATCCCAATCTAGGAACTGTATTCCTATCCCAAATAATCTGATTATTCGTTGAATCATAGAATCCACTCCCTGGATTAATACTAGTTTTGTCTAACATATTACCTGAAATTTTAACTATAATTTGAGCATCAGTAATGAGTGTGGATAAATTATTTACCCAAAGAATCTGAGCGGAAATAGACTTTCCGGAAGGAGAAGTATACGTGGGTAAATCTTGACTATCAACTAAAATTTTAGCTCCAAGAAATGGTTTTTCAATCAAGACTGAATGCAATAATGAATTATAAACTACATTAATAATGGACTGATTATCAGGATTAGCCGATCCCGCATAAGCATGAAATATTTGTTGGTCTCCATTTTGTCCAACAAGGCGACCATTGACAATAATTGTAACTGGATTTGTTGTTGACAAAGAAGAAAGACTCCAAGTAGAATTACTAAAGGTTGGTTCTGGAACAGCACTTTCAAAAATGAAATTATTTGGATATGATAATTTTAAAATAGTATTATTTCCCTTTGGTAAAGAAGTATTAAGAACTGCTTTCACTTGGAATGAAAAAGCTTGATCGCTCGTCTCTTTGTCTGGAGCATCCATAAACAAAGATAATGGTGCGGAACTTATGGTGATTGGATAAACTTTTTCTTTAGTAAAAATAGCATTGGACTTACCTGGGTGATATTCTAAACGAATATTTATATTTCGTATTGATTTTTCTTTGCCAAAAAGTTTAACCTTAACGCTGCGAATAATTTTTTCTCCAGGTTTAATTGTTCCAATAGAATCACGAGGTAAACGAACAACATCAGCGATATTATTACTTGCTCCACTCGGATAGGATACCATTAAATTAGCTAATTCAAGATTAACATTATTACGATTAGTAATTTCAATTTCTAAAGACAATTCATCTCCTCCTTTAGTAAAAGCATTTCCTAAAACAGTAATATCAATATTTTTATTTGAAACAGAGTCCCCTCCATTTGAAAATTTATAAAATGCGAAACCAAAAGAAGCAAGAAAAAAGATAATTGCTCCAATAAAAAACTTTTTATATATAGATGTTTTTGTTCTTGTTTTTTTCAACTTATCTTCTTTTTCTTGATTTTCTAATTTATCTTCTTTTGACCAATCTGGAACTGTTTTATAGTTTACTTTATGTAAAATTCCTTCTATCTGATGTTCTGAAACTGTACCTTGACGGTTATATAAGTGATTTTCGATATCTTTAATTTTGCTATAATTCTTCTCTGCCATATCTTAGATATTATATCACAAAATTTTATAATTGGCTTTCATTTAAAGCTTTATTAATATAGGTAATTATAGATTGACGCCTATGAAGTAAATCTGCCGTTAATTTATTATTAAAATCTGAGCCGATAAAATTATTCAATATAACCGACTCGCCAATATAACCTAAAGAATGCATAATTTTCAAAACCAAATGTAACTCTATCGCTTCCCTTGAATCTGATTTAATATTAGTATCGTCTAATAAATAAAAAGCTTGAATTAAGTCGTTGAAAATACTCTCATTAGATTCCTCTCCTTTACAAAGTCTCTCAAGTAACTTACTAATTCGTGCAATTAAAAGAAGCGACTGTTTTTCTCTCCGAGCAAAGGGAAACGAACTCACGTTTTTTGCAGAGGTTACTCTCCAAATATCTTTTCCTCTTACAAAATCTATTTTAGTATATGAAAAATCTTGCAAAGAAAAACGGAGTTTTGATTTATTAAGCCGAACTCCTTGAACTACAGCTCTAATCAATCCAAGCTCTTTTGTGTAAATAGAAAGCACTTTATTTGCTTCACCTATATTTCGAGAACTTAAAATAAAACCATTTGTATGATAAATATGATGCATTATATTTCTTCTTCAATATTTTTTTCTAAATTTTTAAAAATAATATTTTCTTTTTCAAAAATTAAATTTGGTATTTTATGAGTAGAACCAAAAGATTTGAGCATACCATCGTGAACAGGGAAACAAATTTTAGGTTTTATTTCTAAGGCATAATTAACTGCATTTTTAATATTTGTCCAAGGTCCAGCAACTGATAAAGCTAAAATTTCAACAGGTTTATTAGGATTATAAAATGCATCGCCAGGATAGAATAATCTTTTGGTAATAAAATATCCTGTATTTTGCACTTGCCCTATTTCACTATAAATCTCTTCATGCTTACAATCGTAGGCTTCTATTTCAATTCCTAAAAAATTTTTAACAGTTTTATTTTTTAGAATTTCGTATTCAATACTCTCTTTGTCAAGTAATTTTCCAACCCCTTCGTTGGTAATTATTTTTACATTGGGATTATTCTCAATAATTAATTTCAAAGATTCTATGTGGATATGATCAAAATGTTTGTGAGTAATAATAATTATATCAATATTCTTTTCTTTAATTTGTTTATCTATAGTCCAAGAACCCGGATCTGTCATTATCCTTTTTCCATTTTCTTCTATTACTAAACAACAATGCCCAAGCTTTTTTATTTTCATATCTTTATTTTATCATTTTTTCTAAAGCTTTCAATGCCTCTGGAAGTTTATACCACCCATGTAAACTACATAAATGTTCACCATTTGGTATAGAAATTAAGCTAGAGGAGAGATTTTTTGCTAGATATTCAGCATCAGAAAAAGGAACATTTGGGTCATTATCGCCATGAATTATTATAAAATTTTTACAAGAATTTTTGATACGATTAAAATCAAACGGTTTATTTAGAAATTTATTGACTTGTTTATATCCATCTCTCTTTATTTCAAAAACTGGTCCAGAAACAAAAACAACACCGCCAATCTTAGAACCTTTTTCTAATTTTTCTAAATAATGTAAAATAACTGGAACTCCCAAAGAGTGTCCTATTAGAAATATCTCTTCTGTAGGAATTTTTATAGCATTTTTTATCGTTTGAATCCATTCATCTTTCTCTGGTTTATCTGGAGAAGGCATAGGTAATGCGCATGCCCAAATATTTTTTTTCGCAAGTTCTCCCATAAGCCATGGTCTCCAACCTCCATTTGGCTTTCCTTGATAACCGTGAATCATAAAAACTTTTTTCATATTTATATGATATCACAGAGTGATTTATATTGAAATATCAAGATAAATTAAATCAAATTAAATTAAAAAATGACGTATTCTCACACACTAACGAATTCGCGCGATAGCACCAAAGCGTTAGTATAGATTTAGAGTAT
>CAYTHY010000003.1:26779-29122 GCA_964437715.1 uncultured Candidatus Saccharibacteria bacterium | reverse complement strand
TAGTTGATAATCCGGACGATGTTAAAATCGACCGCACAGTTGATGAAATGGGTGTGCTCATTACTATGACTGTAAATAGTGCCGACATGGGTAAGATTATTGGTCGTCAAGGTAACACAGCAAAAGCTATAAGAACCTTACTTAGAGTTATTGGAATGAAAAATAACGCTAGAGTTAATCTTAAAATTAATGAACCCGAAGGAGGTAGAACTGTTCCTTCAGAAGCTAATGATTCTTTTAAAACAACAGAAATAAAAGCTGAGGAAACAAATGAAACTACTGAGTCAGCAGAAAGTGAATCAGCAAAATCCGTTGAAGATGCATTAGATGATTTAAAGGGAATTTAAATAAAAAAATATAATATAGATTTATATTCAAAAAAATCCGGGATTACCGGATTTTTTTGAATATGATATGATTATTTTATGAGATTTCATATAATTACATTATTTTCAAATATGTTTGAATCAACACTTAATGAATCTATTTTAGGTAGAGCAATTAAACAAAAGAAAATCAACATTTCTTTTGTTAATCCTAGAAAATTTGTTTCTGGTAAATATAAGAAAGTTTGGCCAGATGGTAATGTCTCACTTCAAGTTGATGATAGGCCATATGCTGGTGGTCCTGGAATGGTTATTATGGCAATGCCAATAGTAAAAGCAGTTGAGGCTATCGTTAAAAAAATATTAAGAAGAAAAAATTATAAAATATTAGTTATTAATTTTAATCCTAGTGCAAAAAAATTTACCACCGAAGTTGCTAAAAAATTTTCTAGAAATTATACAGATATAATTATGATTTGCGGAAGGTATGAAGGGATTGATGCACGTATTATGAAAATTTTGAAAAATTTATCTTCTAATATTAAAATAATAGAATTATCAATAGGGGATTATGTTTTGACTGGTGGAGAAATTCCAGCTATGGTTTTGATTGATTCTATTTCTAGACAAATTGAAGGAGTTTTGGGAAATTTTAATTCTCGAGAGGAAGAAAGAATATCTTCAAGCAAAGTTTACACAAGACCTGAAGTTATAGAGTATAAAGGTAAAAAATACAAAGTCCCCAAAGTTCTCCTTTCTGGCAACCACAAGAAAATAGAAAAATATAAGTTAAAACATTAAAATGTTAAAATATTAAAACACTAAAAAAAATACAGAAATAAAATATAGCACTTTTACACACCTGTGTAAAAGTGCTATATTTTATTTTTTCTTTACTGCAAAAATTTTAATGTTTTTTCTTATTTTCAATTGATTAAGTTTTTTAAGAAAATTTTTTGGGAGAGGTCCTGGTCCAAGCCATAAACTTTGGTGTATCATTTTATAATTATATATTTTAATTTGATTTCTTAACCAATCCCTAAGATGTCTTTGTGGGCCAGGAATATCAAAAGAAATAATTGTATTTGAAGGTGATTTGTTATTGAAAGGAGAAGGGAGATATGATAACAAAAATTTTCTTTCAGCATATGTTTTACCTGATGAAGTCAAAAGCCATCCTTCTTCTGTTTTATTTAGATATCCTTTTCTATCTAATCTTGAAAGAGAAGATCTGACACTTTCTTTCTTGAATCTAGCCATTTCTCTCTCGTGAATAATAGCATAGAAATTTTTAATACTTTTTCCACTTAATAACATTGCGATTAGAAAATCTCCAATAGAATGTTTAACATCATTATTTATATTATTGTTTAATTTTTCTTTTGTATTGCTCATAATAGAAATATAGCACTTTTACACACCTGTGTAAAAGTGCTATATTTTATTTTTTCTATATTACTCTATATTGATTGTTTTCATATTTTTATATTAGACTTAGACAAACAATAGACAAAATATTATCGTGTTGTTATACTTGATTTATAAGTATTTTCTGGAAAATGAAGGAAAATAAAACTAAGAATTTCTTTATTATCAACTCTAATTAAATTTATCTATACAAAATTATGAAAGAAAATATAACATATAACTTCTTTAATCCAAACAATACACAACCAGGAATTCCAGAAGAAAAGCCAGAAGAAAAACCACAAGAGGAACCTAAAACATTACCTAGAAGAGAAGGAGAAAATGAAGAAGAGAAAAGATCAAATCCAGTAGAAACACCAGAGGAAGTACCACAAAAGGAAGAAGATCCTGCTTTTGTTCCTTTTCCAGAAAAATAACATTTATTATATTGTTAATCTAATAATATGGAGAATAAAAAAGATAATCTAGATTCTAAACCAAATATAGATATAGAAAATAAAGAACGAGAACTCATTAATGAGATTGTTGAAAAAATTGTCAATGGTGATGTTATACAAGAATATAAAGAAAAAGTTTCAGAAGAAACTTT
>CAYTHY010000003.1:0-26679 GCA_964437715.1 uncultured Candidatus Saccharibacteria bacterium | reverse complement strand
TTGTCAATGGTGATGTTATACAAGAATATAAAGAAAAAGTTTCAGAAGAAACTTTTCAACAAGCTCTCAAAGAAGGATTGCTTAAAAGAATGATAAATGGAAAATCAATAGACGATTACGCTAAATTCGCTTCAGACGAAATTCTTCAACAAGCTCTCAAAGAAATATTACCTGAAAGAATTGCAGATGGAGAGCTAATGTATGATTATGCTAAATTTGCTACAGAAGAAACAACAAATGAATTTAAAAACAATGAGTCTTTTCAACAAGATCTCAAAGAAATATTACCTGAAAGAATTGCAAATGGGTGGTATATAGACAATTATGCTAAATTTGCTTCAAGCGAAACTCTCCAACAAGCTCTCAAAGAAGGATTACCTAAAATAATGGCAAATGGGTGGTCAATAGATGGTTACGCTAAATTCGCTTCAGATGAAATTCTCCAACAAGCTCTCAAAGAAGGATTACCTAAAAGAATGGCAGATGGAGAACTAATGTATGATTATACTAAATTTGCTACAAAAGAAACAACAAATGAATTTAAAAACAATGAGTCTTTTCAACAAGATCTCAAAGAAATATTACCTGAAAGAATTGCAAATGGGTGGTCAATAGATGGTTACGCTAAATTTGCTACAGAGAAAACAATAATTGAACTCAAAAACAATGAGTCTTTTCAACAAGATCTCAAAGAAATATTACCTGAAAGAATTGCAGATGGGTGGTCAATAGATGGTTACGCTAAATTCACTTCAGACGAAATTATATCTCATCTCTTTGAAAAACAAGAGTTGAGAATTATTGCTGAAAAAGCAATTGAAGCATTCTTTGACAATTCTCAAGGCTTACAATCTGAGATACAAGAAGTTTTGTCAACAAAAAGTAATGAAGAAATAGAAAAAGCATTATTTGATAAAACAATGCTTCCCGTAGGTATAAAAATACATACTAATAATGAATCTAATCTAAGTGATATGCTAGCAAAAACAAAACTTTTTATTGCTCATGGATACAATACAACCTTTGTTGCTAATCCAGTAGCTAATACTACTGTTCTTGAAATGTGCCTTGAAGTCCTTGAAAAGAAGAGAGTAAAAGAAAATATGCTAATGGAAAAAGAATCATACTTTCAAACTTGTTGTCCTGAAAGACTTGAAAACAAAGAATGTGGTATTGCAACTATAGCTTTTCTATTGGGAAGAAAAAATACTTTACAATACACAGAAGATCTTATAAAACATAATCAAAACACAAATGGTATAACAATATATGATGCTGGGAATGTTGTTATTGGTAATCATTTTGTTCCTCAAAAAGGAGAACAAACAGAAAATCCACGATTTAATGGTCGGACGGACATTTTACTTTGTAGCAATATAGAAGACATAAAAACAGCTAATTTAATACTTACCTTACTTATTCATGCAACATATCAAGAAAAAGAATTAAAACATAAAGAATTAGGACAATCATTCATTCAAGAATTTAAAGATATTTTACAAAAACATAAGCACAAAGAATGGCTTGATAATAAATTTGTTGATATTAAAGATTATGATAATATTAGTGGTTTAAGTAATGTACTTATGTCTATCACAAAACACAGAAATGAGATAAACGAACAAACACGAAAGTATAATGCTGGTGTTAATTATCTACAAACCAACGAGAAGTGGGAAGAATCTATATTAGATGATCTTAAAAAAATGAAAGAAGAACTTGATTCAAGTATGTTATATAAAATTAAATCTTTACTTAATAAATACCAATCTCTTCTTTATCCCAACGGAGAATATGTTGATGAAAGGAAAATAGTTAATACGAAAGTAAAATTAAATAAAGCTATAACAGTATAATGATTTTCTTTTAATTAATGTTAAGATATTAAATTAAAAAGCTTTATCGCGGAAGAAGATTGAAAATACAATGCTACATATGTGGTGGACTTGTACAATAAGTTGACAAAAAATGTGAAATAGTATAGGATTGTTCCTAGATTGAAAAGATTGAGTTATGGCATCAATCACTATTATATTATAAGCCTATAAAGGGCGTACGATTTTTGTGTCAAACAAACAATATTACTGCCAGTTATAATAATTTTTAACAATGAGGTTTAGTCGCCTTAGTGTTTTTACATTTCTTAAATATGAAAAATATAAATACATTAAAAAAGAAGTATTTCTCGCGTTACAAAAAGCCATTAATTCCTTTCCCTAATTTAATAGAAAATCAATTATCTTCTTTTAATTGGTTTGTAGAGGATGGGTTAAAAGAAGTTTTTAAAGAATTTTCTCCAATCAATGATTATTCAGAAAAAAAGTTTCAATTAGAATTTACATCTTTTGTTTTAGGAGAACCTAAATTTAGCGAAGAACATACAAAAGAAAATAAATTAAATTATGAAGGTTCTCTAAAGGCTCGTGTTAAACTTTTAAATAAAACTATTGGAACTTCCAAAGAGCAAGAAATTTTTATGGCTGAGGTTCCATTAATGACTAAGCATGGAACATTTATAATTAATGGAGTTGAAAGAGTGATCGTTCCTCAACTTACTAGAAGTTTTGGGGTTTTCTTTACAGAACAAGAAATAAAAGACAAGCGTTACTTCGGAGCGAAAATCATTCCAGCTCGTGGTGTTTGGATTGAAATTGAATCTGACTCTGATGGCATTATTTATGTTCGAATAGACAAAAAACGAAAGTTCGTTATTAGCTCATTATTGAGAGTGCTTGGGTTAGAAACTGACAAAGAGATGATTAGTGCTTTCGGAAAAGATGAAAAGGCAAAAGAAATAATTAAACTTTGTTTAGAAAAAGATCCTGCTAAAACAATGTCTGATTCTTATATTGAAATATATAAGCGTCTTCGAGATGGCGATCTTGCTACACCTGATAATGCTCGCGACTTTATGAATACGATACTTTCTAGTGAGAGGTATGATCTTTCACCCGTTGGAAGATTCCGTTTTAACAAAAGATTTAATAAAAGTTTAGATGATAAAGAAATGGAAAAGAGAACAATTTCATCTCTTGATATTATTGAAATAATTAAAAATATAGTTTTATTAAATAATGATATTCATGCTAAAGCAGATGATATAGATCATCTAGGACAACGTCGAGTCAGATATGTTGGTGAAATGTTACAACAAAAAGTTCGAGTAGGAATGGCTCAAATAAAAAGAAATGTTCAAGACCGGATGTCAACAATTGATACCACTACAAGTTTGCCCATTGCAATTATTAATCAGCGACCGCTTCAAGCTCGTGTAAAAGAATTTTTTACTGCCAACCAACTTTCACAATTTATGAACCAAGAAAACGTAATGGCTGAGATTGAGCACCTTAGGACTCTTTCAGCTCTTGGTCCTGGAGGCTTAACTAGAGAAAGAGCGGGGCTTGAGGTTCGTGATGTACATACTTCTCACTATGGTAGAGTTTGCCCAATCCACACACCCGAAGGTCCGAATATTGGTTTAATTGTTCACCTTGCCACTTATGCTAGAGTGAATGAGTTCGGTATTATTGAAACTCCTTATGTAAAAGTCAAGAAAGGTAAAATAACCTCTGAAGTTGTTTATCTAAATGCCTTAGAAGAAGAAAAATTTAATATTGCTCATGCTGGTATTCTTTATGACGAAAAGGGGAATATTATAAAAGAAAAAGTTGAAGCTCGGATACAAACTAAACCTGGATTAATTTCACGAGATGAAATTGATTATATTGATGTGGCAACCAACCAAGCTTTTTCTGTTGCAACTTCAATGATTCCTTTCTTAGAACACGATGATGCGCATCGAACTTTAATGGGAAGTAATATGCAAAAGCAATCATTACCATGTGTTATTCCTGAAATACCGTTAGTTGCTACTGGGATGGAAGAATTAGCTAGTCATGATTCAGGGAGGTTAATTGTTTCTGAAGTATCAGGTAAAATTTCTTATGTTGATGCTAAAAAAATAACTGTTACTGATGATAAGGGAAAAAATCATACTTACCCACTTATTACTTTTTCCAGAACAAATAACTTTTCTATTCTTCATCAGCGTCCTAGTATCTCACTTGGTGATTCCGTTAAGAAAGGACAGGTCATTGCTGACACTAGTACAACTGCTAATGGTCAAATTGCCCTCGGTCAGAATGCTTTAGTTGCTTTTATGTCATGGGGTGGAGCTAATTACGAAGATGCTGTTATTTTATCTGAAAAGCTTGTTAAAGAAAGTAAGTTTACTAGTATTTATGTTACAGAGTTTGTTTGTAATGTTCGTGATACCAAACTTGGACCTGAAATCACAACGCGGGATATTCCAAATGTTGGAGAAACTAAACTAAAAGATTTAGATGAAGATGGAATTATTGTTGTTGGAGCAGAGGTGCATGAAAATGATATTTTAGTTGGTAAAATCACTCCGAAAGGTGAGACTGAACTTACTCCAGAAGAAAGATTGCTTAGATCAATTTTTACAGAAAAAGCTCGTGATGTTAAAGATAGTTCTCTTCGCCTTGAACACGGAAAAAGAGGGAGAGTTATTGGAGTGAAAATCTTTTCTCGTGACTTGGGTCATAACCTTGAATCAGGAATTATTAAACGAATTACTGTTGAAATTGCTCAACTTAGAAATATTTCAGTTGGAGATAAATTATCAGGAAGACATGGAAACAAGGGTGTTATATCTGTTATCCTACCAGAAGAAGAAATGCCATTTATGGCTGATGGAACCCCAATAGATATTATTTTGACACCACTGGGAGTTCCTTCTCGTATGAACTTGGGGCAAATTCTTGAAATGCACTTAGGTTATGCTGCCCATGCTTTGGGATATCAAGCAATTGTTCCTCCTTTTATATCAGCAACAGTTTCTGAAATTAAAGAGGAATTAGTTAAAGCTGGTTTACCAGAAAACGGGAGAGTTCCTTTGTTTGACGGAAGAACTGGTGAGATTTTTAATCAAGATATTGCAGTTGGTTATATGTATATGTTAAAACTTCACCACATGGTAGAAGATAAATTACACATGCGTTCAATTGGCCCATATTCTTTAATTACTCAGCAACCGCTAGGAGGTAAAGCTCAAGGAGGAGGACAACGCTTCGGGGAAATGGAAGTTTGGGCTCTAGAGGGTCATGGGGCTGCTTATACTTTACGCGAAATGTTGACTGTTAAATCTGATGATATTATGGGCCGTTCTCAAACATTTGATGCGATTATTAAAGGTCAACCAATTGGTGAACCCAATGTTCCGGCGGCCTTTAATGTCTTACTTAGTTATCTTAGAGGATTAGCGTTGGATGTTGAACTTAAAAAGTCGAATAATTAATAGTTATAAATAATAAATAAAATGAAAACAATTGACACAACAGATTTTGATTCAATTACACTAAAGCTCGCTTCCCCGGAACATATTTTAGATTGGTCTTATGGTGAAGTTACAAAACCAGAAACTATTAATTATCGTACTGGACGTTCAGAACGTAATGGCTTATTTGATGAACGTATTTTTGGTCCAGAAAAAGATTATGAATGTTATTGTGGTAAGTATCGCCGTATTCGTTATAAAGATATTATTTGTGAAAAATGTGGAGTTGAAGTAACTCGTTCAATCGTTAGACGAGAAAGAATGGGTCATATTGAACTTTCTAGTCCAGTTTCTCACATTTGGTTTTTAAGAGGTGTTCCAAGTCGAATGTCTATTTTACTTAATATACCTGTTAACCAACTTGAAAAAGTTATTTATTTTGCAGGATATATAATAACTAAAGTTTATAAAGAAGAAAAAGAAACGATTATTAAAAATTTAGAAAGTGAATTTAAAGCAAAAGTAAAAAGCTCTATTAATGATGAAGATAAAGAAAAATTAAAAGAGCTACTTAGTACAACTAAACATGAAATTAATGATATTGTTAATGGAAAAGTCTTAAATGAAATTGCTTATCATCATTTTGGTCTTAAGTATGGTAGTTGTTTTGAAGCTAGTATTGGAGCTGAAGCAATTTATTCTCTTTTAAAAAATATTGACTTAGAAAAACTAAAAGTAGAAACAGAAGAAATGATTCCTAGGGCTTCAAGTATAGATAAAAATAAACTTCAAAAAAGATTATCGCTTATTCGTTCTATGATTATCGCAAAACTACGACCAGAGTGGATGTTCTTAACAATAATTCCAGTTATTCCTCCAGCCTTGCGTCCAATGGTTGCTCTTGATGGTGGTCGCCATGCGACAAGTGATCTTAATGATTTGTATAGAAGGGTCATCAATCGTAATAATCGTTTGAAGAAATTAAAAGAAATAGAAGCTCCTGATGTGATTCTTCGTAATGAAAAACGTATTCTTCAGGAAGCGGTTGATTCATTGATTGATAATTCAATCGCTAAACAGAATGACTCACAAGCTGTTTCTCAATCACAAAAGCGTGCTCTAAAATCTCTTTCTGATAATTTGAAATCAAAACAAGGGTTATTCCGTCAAAACTTACTTGGTAAACGTGTAGATTATTCTGGCCGTTCAGTTATTGTTGTAGGACCAAGTCTTAAACTTAACCAATGTGGGTTACCAAAGCGCATGGCTTTAGAACTTTTCCGCCCGTTTGTTATTTCTAAAATTATTCAAGGTGAATTAGCTTTCAATATTCGCGGAGCTAATAGATTGATTGAAGAAGGAATTCCTGAAGTTTGGGCAATTCTTGAAGAAATTATTAAAGGGAAATATGTTCTTCTTAACCGTGCTCCGACTCTTCACCGTTTAGGTATTCAAGCTTTTAAACCAGTTTTGATTGAAGGTAGTGCTATTCAAATTCATCCCCTAGTTTGTGCTGGATTTAATGCCGACTTTGATGGAGACCAAATGGCTGTTTATGTTCCTCTTTCTGAAGCTGCTCAAGCTGAAGCTGATACTTATATGGCTTCAAATAAAAATTTACTTAAACCTCAAGATGGATCGCCAATAGTAATTCCTAAAATGGATATTATTCTTGGTTGTTATTGGATGACAAAAACCGTTGAAGAGGAAAAAGGAGAAGGGATGATATTCTCTAGTCCCAATCACGCTATTACTGCTTTTGATTTAGGAGTAATCACTTTTAGGGCTAAAATTAAAGTTATTGGTAGTGATAAAAAAGAAAAATATAGTCAGTTTAAAAACAAATTGTTTGAAACAACAGTTGGAAAATTATTCTTTAATAGTATTTTACCTAATGATTTTCAATATATTAACGAAGAAATTACCATCAAAAGAATGTCTTCTTTAGTTGATGAACTTATTACTCGTTATGGTATAAATGAAATTTCACCGATTTTAGATAAAATTAAGGATTTTGGTTATAAATATGCAACTTATTCAGGAGTAACTTGGGGACTTGATAATGTTAAAGTTCCAGGAGCTAAAAAAGAAATTGTTAAAAGTGCTCGTAAAGAAGAAGAAACTGTTCGAAACCAATTTGCTGAAGGTCTGCTTTCTGAAGAAGAACAATACCAAAAAGTTATTGAAATTTGGGAAAAAGCTAAAAAGGAAATTGAAAAAAGCATTCCAGATACATTAGATAAAGGTGGATCAACTTATGACTTAATTACATCTGGTGCTCGAGGTAATATGGGAAGTTTAGTTCAGATGGCTGGGATGAAGGGTTTGATTGTAAATACCTCTGGAGAAACTTTGGACTTTCCAATTATTCCTTCTTATATTGAAGGATTATCTCCATTGGAATACTTTATTACAACTCATGGATCGCGAAAAGGAGCAGCCGATACGGCTCTTAATACAGCTAAAGCTGGATATTTAACTAGGCGTTTAGTTGACGTTGCTCAAGATGTTGTTGTTACAGAAGAAGATTGTGGAACAAAAGAAGGGAAGATAGTAAGAGCAATTGATGACGTTTTTGCTAAGTATGTATATGGAAGAATTCTATTATCTGATATAAAAGACAAGAAGGGGAAAGTTATTTTCAAGAAAGGGCATTTAGTTATGAAAGAAGATGCTAATTTACTTGAAGAGATAGGGATAGAAGAAGCTTATGTTAGAACTCCTTTGTCTTGTAAAACCGTTCATGGAATTTGTCGAACGTGTTATGGTCTTGATTTAGGAAGAAACTGTATGATTGAACTTGGACAAGCTGTTGGTATTATTGCTGCTCAAGCTATTGGTGAACCTGGAACTCAGCTTACTCTTCGTACTTTCCACGCTGGAGGTGTGGCGACCGTTGATATTACGACTGGATTACCTCGTGTTGAAGAAATTTTTGAAAGACGTATCCCTAAAAATCCAGCTATTGTTTCTCAAACTTCGGGAGAGGTCATTGAAGTAGGTCAAAACGAAAAAGAAAAAATAATTAAAGTTCTTTCTGATTTAAAAACAGAATCAGGAGTCAAGGGAGGTTCAAAGAACAACGAGATGGAATATGTTTTTTCTTCCCGACGACAACCTTTAGTTAAAGTGGGTGATAAAGTAGAGAATGGTGAATTATTAACTGACGGTTCAGCTAATATTTCTGAAATTGTTAAATATGGAGGAAAAGAAAAAGCCGAAGAATATATTATTGAAGAAATAAATAAGGTTTATGATTTACAAAGTGCTTCAATTTCTAGAAAACATATTGAGATAATTATTCGTCAAATGTTCTCTCGTAAAAAAATTAAAAGTGCTGGAGACACCACTTTTTCTCCTGGTGAAATAGTAGAAGCGATAGCTTTGATTGAAGAAAATAATATTATTGAATCTAAAAAAGGAGAAATTGCAATGGCGGATACTATTGTTCTTGGGATTACTGAAGTTTCGTTAACTACAAAGAGTTGGTTATCTTCAGCCTCATTTCAAAATACAAATAGGGTGTTGATAAATAGTGCTGTTAAAGGTGGGGTTGACAATCTACGTGGTCTAAAGGAAAATGTTATTGTAGGTAACCTTATTCCAGCTGGTACTGGGTTTGGAGTAAAACATTCTAATCAAGAGAAAGAAGAATTAGTCGACGAAGTTAGCGAGTAACTTTAATAAGCTTACAAATAAATATTATGTCATCATCCTCAGTTGAGAAAATCAAAGAAAGGCTTTCTATAGTTGATGTTGTTTCTTCATATATTTCTCTTATTCAAGCTGGAAGAAATTATAAAGCTAAATGCCCTTTTCATAATGAGAAAACTCCTTCTTTTTTTCTTTCGCCCGAAAGAGGGAGTTATTATTGTTTTGGTTGTGGGGCAAAAGGAGATATTTTTTCGTTCGTAGAGCATTTTGAAGGAACAGATTTTTTAGGAGCATTGAAACTTTTAGCTGAAAAAGCAGGAGTTACTTTAGAGAAAAATTTTTCTAAAGGAATAAAAAATGATAAGGATAAATTATATGAAATAATGGAAGAAGCCACTGTTTTTTTTGAGAAAAGGTTGAATCAAAAAAAAGAAACACAAGAATATCTAAAAAGTCGTGGAGTTTCTAATAAGATAATTAAAATTTTTCGGATTGGTTACGCTCCTGATTCGTGGCAATCAGTTTCAACTCATTTAATAGAGAAAGGTTTCAGAAAAGATGATTTAGTAAAAGTTGGTTTAATAAAAAGTAAAGAAGGAGGGAATTTTTATGATCGTTTTCGGAATCGTATTATTTTTCCTATAAATGATTCAAGCGGAAGGGTTATTGCTTTCTCAGGTAGGATATTTAACAAAGATAACGATAAAGAAGCTAAATATTTGAATAGTCCGGAAACCCCATTATTTAATAAATCAAATACATTATTTGGTATTGATAAAGCAAAGGTTTCAATCAGAAAGCGTAATTACAGTATAATAGTTGAAGGTCAATTTGATTTAATTTTATCTCATCAAGCTGGCTTTACAAACACTGTCGCTG
Organism: uncultured Candidatus Saccharibacteria bacterium; assembly: GCA_964437715.1. GTDB lineage: Bacteria > Patescibacteriota > Minisyncoccia > Phycocordibacterales > UBA9973 > UBA8515. Next base: position 16,847 of record CAYTHY010000003.1, on the reverse strand, counting down.
TTTCTGGAACAGCTCTTTCTGATAAAATTAGTGAAAAATACAACGATTCTTCAGAGGTAAACAAAATAAAAATAAATAATCTTGGTTTAATTCAACGACTTTCTTCAAATGTTATTTTTGCTTTTGATGGTGATGAAGCTGGAATTAGAGCAGCTAATCGTTCATCGCTCATTGCTTTATCATTAGGAATGCAAGTTAAAATTGCAGTGATTCCTGGGGGGAAAGATCCAGCAGACATCATTCAGAAAGAAATAAAAGATTGGAAAAATATAATAAAAAATTCTGTTAATATTATAGATTTTCATTTAAACATTATCTGTAAAAATACAAATGATATCCGCCTGCGTGGTAAAAAAATTAGAGAAATTATTTTTCCATTCGTATCTGCAGTTAGTAGTTCAATTGAAAAATTTGCTTATATTAGTTTAATTCATAAAAAAACAGGTATATCTGAGAATGTTATAAATGAGGATTTAGAAAATTATGAAAAAGCTGAGAGTTCAAATAAGTCCAATGTAGATATAAATAAAAATACAAACGAAAATATAAAATCTCGAAGAGATAGATTAGAAGAACGATTATTAGGAATCATTCTTTGGAAGCCTGAAATTAAGTCTGATAAATTAAATAAAGAGGATAATCAATTAAATAAAATAGATGAAATTATTAATAATTTTGAAAAAAATATTAATAAAGGATATATTGATAAAATAAAAGAAAAATATAAATCAGATTTCTCTATTCTCGCTTTCGAAGCTGAATTGTGGTATGGTGACAAAACAAATGAAATATTTAAAGATCTTAAAGAGATTACTCTGAATTTAGAAGAAGAAATATTAAAAGAAAAAAAGCAATACTTGAATACTGAAATATATAAAAAAGAAACAAGTAGTAATAAGAAAGAAGCAGATTCACTTCTTAAAGATATCCAAAAAGTTGACAAAAGAATTGAAGAAATAAAATATTTAAGAAAAGATGATATATGATAAACAAAAAACAAAAAACAAAAAGAATAGTTAAAAAAAATTCTTCTGCAAAAACCAATCGTTTAAAAAAGAAGAAAATTATTGTTAAAAAAGTTACAAAGAAACAACCCAAAAGAAAAGTTGTTAAAAAGACGAAAGCTAAGCCAATTAAAAAGAAACAGCCGGTAAAGAAAAAATCTACAAAAACTTCAAAAATAAAAAAAACAACAAGAAGAAAATCATCTGAATTAAAATTGCTTGAGATGAGAGAGAAGTCAAATAAAATAATAGAAAAAGGTAAGAAAAGAGGCTTCGTAACTTATAATGAAATTATTAAAGTTTTCCCTGATATAGAAAGTAATATTTCGTTTTTAGATGAGCTTTATGATAAATTTGCCGTTTCTGGTGTTGATGTTTTAGAGGGAGGTAATCTGTTAGATATAGATAATGATATTGACAAATTAGTACTTAAATATAGTAAGAGTTCACAAACCCATGATTCAATTCAAATGTATCTAAAAGAAATTGGGCAATATTCACTAATTAATGCAAGTGAAGAAAGAGAACTTGCTCGTCGAATTGAAAAAGGGGATTCAGAAGCTAAAAATTTACTTGCTAGGGCTAATCTTCGTTTAGTTGTTTCAATTGCAAAAAAATATGTCGGCAGAAGCTCTGATTTAACTCTTCTTGATTTGATTCAAGAAGGTAATTTAGGTTTATTTAAAGCTGTGGAAAAATTTGATTGGACTAAAGGTTATAAATTTTCAACATATGCTACTTGGTGGATTAGACAATCAATCACTCGAGCTTTAGCTGATCAATCTCGAACAATTCGGATACCAGTTCATATGGTTGAAACTATTTCAAAATATAAACAAGTTGCTCGTCGTTTATCACAAGATCTTGGTAGAGATCCTTTAATTGAGGAAATTGCAACCGAGATGGGATTAGAAATTGAAAAAATACATATCATTGAAAAAATTAATCAAGATACGGTTTCCCTTGAGCAACCGATAGGAGATGATGATGATAAATCTACTCGAGGAGAATTTATTTCAGATGATAAAATATTAAAACCTGACCAAGATTCTTCACGCCGAATTTTATCAGATCAAATTAGAGAAGTGTTATCTAATCTTTCTGATAAAGAACGAAAGATATTGGAGCTTCGTTATGGATTAAATGATGGTATTCAACACACCCTAGAAGAAGTTGGAACAGAATTTGGGGTGACTCGTGAGCGTATTCGTCAGATTGAAGCTAAAGTTCATGAAAAACTTCGAAATAATGAGAAAATCGCCCGCTTAAGAAATTATTTTGATTAGTCAATATATCCTTAAAAATCAAGGATTTTTGAAGTTTTAAATTACTAAAATTTCTATGTTATTTGTGTTATAATGGGGAAATTATATGAGTGTACTTATAATTTCATTTTACATAATTTCTTTTCTTGCTATATATGTGCAAGTTTTTTTTCTGGTTACATTTTTTGAATATAGAAAAAAAATATCAATAAGAAAAGATAAAATAATTTTAAAAAATTATCCCACAGTGACTATTATAGTTCCATGTTATAACGAAGAGAAAGATATTTCTTTAACTGTTGATTCGCTCCTTAATCTTAATTATCCAAAAAGTAAATTAAGTATTTTTGTAGTTGATGATGGTTCCAAAGATAATACCTGGAATGTTTTACAAAAGTATGAATCAAACCCTCTCATAACATTATTCAAAAAAAAGAATGGGGGTAAACATACAGCTCTTAATTTAGGTATAAAGAAGGCAACTAGCGAATTTGTCGGATGTTTAGATTCTGATTCTTCTGTCCACCCAGAAGCTCTTAAGAGAATTATTACATTTTTTGATAACGAAAAAACTATGGCTGTAGCTCCTTCAATTATTATTCGTAACCCACAAAATATAATTCAGCATGCTCAAGATGGTGAGTTTGATATGGCTCATTATTTTACAAAGATGCTAGCTTTTTTAAAAGGTATTTCCGTAACACCTGGCCCTTTTTCTATTTTTCGTAGAAAGGTTTTTGATGAAATCGGGTTTTATCATAAGGCTCATAATACAGAAGATCAAGAAATTGCTCTTCGGATGCACAAGATGGGGTATTTGATAGATAATTGTCCAGATGCATATGTTTACGCAGGAAGCCCTGACACTGTTAAAAAACTTTACAAACAGAGGGTTAGGTGGGTGTATGGATTTATTAAAAATGGGTTAGATTACAAAGAATTATTTTTTAAGCCTAAATATGGAACAATTGGAATTTTTACTTTGCCGTCAGGTTTTATTTTAATAGTAGGAACTCTCTTTTTACTGATTCTTTCTTTAGTTAAATTATTCAGCTTTATTACAAATAAAATATTACAAATACGTGCTACTGGGTTTGATTCATTATTTGGAAACAGTCTTTCTTTTAATTTATTTTTTATTAATACTCAAGTTTTTTTATTCATCTCAATTTTATTATATGTTCTAGTTGTTATTTCCGTAATACTTGGGCGAAGAATGGTTTACGGGCGTAAAGCATTTTCAATTAATATATTTTTATTTATTATTGTGTATTTTATCCTTGCTCCGATTTGGTTAGTAAGATCTGTTTGGAATGCTTTATGGTCTCACGAATCAAATTGGGTTGCTGAAAGAGATTATTCATTTAACAAAGCTAAATTATAAATATGAAAAATGATTGGGCAAAATATATTATTGTTTTTTTTATAACACTGTCTCTTTTTGCTGTTGCTGGGGGTTTAAGTAATTTTTTTTCAAATAAAAGAATAAGTAACATTAGGTCGATTCAAAATAAACTTTCTACAGATATCCTTTCTTCAGAAACTCAATTTTTATTACTTTCAGAACTTCCTTGTGAGAAAGATTCAGGAGAAATGAATCTTTCTCCAGAATTAAATGAGTTAGCCGAAAAAATAAATTATAGTGAAAAAAATTCGAAAGGCAATGAAGAAATAATTGAATTAAAAAAGAATTATTCAATTTTAGAAATTAAAGACTATTTATTAACAAAAAAAATAAATAAAAAATGTGGTGATAAATTTACTCCACTTCTTTACTTTTATACAACAGCTAATAATTGTACCGAATGTGTAAAACAAGGGTTTGTCTTGACTGAATTACGTCAAAAATATCCCAGTCTTAGGGTCTACTCTTTTGATTATAGTTTGAATCTATCCGCCCTTAAAGCTCTTTTAAGAATATATAAAATAAAAGATACTCAGCTTCCGGCAATCGTTATTAACGACAAAAAGATTACTGGTTTTAAAAGTATAAATGATATAGAAAAAATTGATCCAGAATTAACAAAATTATTGTCTAAAAATAAGGAAATTTCCCAATAGGAAAATTTTTTAATATAAAATAAACCTTATTTTATAAGGTTTATTTTTCGTGAGCCGCCTCTCAGATTCGAACTGAGGACCTACGGTTTACAAAACCGTTGCTCTACCAACTGAGCTAAGGCGGCAATATAAAACAAAAATTAATTATTAATATCTTCTTTTACTTTCTCTTTAATACTTTTAATTTTTGCTTTTGATTCAAGTATTGCTTTTCGGAAAAAAGAATGCCTATAAGGAGTATTTAATTCTGGTTTCTTTTCAAAATAAGCATTTATTTTGGGCCATTTATCACTAACACATTTTTTTGTTTTTGTTGTCAAAGTAAACCAATATTTAGCAGAGATAAACAATAACTCTTGAATAATATGTTTGATTAAATATAACACATTTTTTTCTAAATATCTAAAAGGAATTTCAATGATAGCTATTTTCGATGTCTCTGGTCTTTTTATTTTTGAAGTTTTTATTTGCCAAACCCTAAATAGAAGCATCTCAAAAGCTATTAATATTGAAATATAAAAAATTATAATAACGGTAGTCATAATTAATTTATTGATTCATGAACAAAACGGATCAAGGAGGCTTTATTATTTTTCAGTAATTGTCCAACAGTCAATTCTGAGTTTTTAATAAATATTTGGTCGTTTAATGTTTGTTCTTTAAAATAAGTACTTATCTTTCCCGCAAGTATCTTTTTCTTAATATCATCTGGTTTATCTAATTCAGCTACTTCTTTTTCGAAAACCTCTCTAACTTTTATATTATCTTCCTCAGTTATTTCTTCTTTTGTTAAATAGACTGGTTTCATTGCAGCTATATGCATAGCTATATCACGAGCTATTTCTTCTGTCCCTCCTTCTAAAGAAACAATTACTCCACTTTTTCCCATGTGAACATAACTACCAAGAATATCACCACTTATTTCTTCTACTCGTCCCAATTCAATTTTTTCACCAACTTTTTGAACAACAGGATTTATTAATTCAAGTGATTTTTCTGACATCTCGTCAATTCCTTCATCTATGGCTATTTGAGCTAGGTTGTTAGCAAGGGAAGTGAAAGCTTCATTTTTTGCTACGAAGTCTGTTTCCGAATGGAGAGTTAATAGTAAGGCTTCGCCTTTCTTTTTCAAGATAACAATAATTCCATCAGAAGCATCGCGATTGGATTTTTTAACAGCAATACTACTTGATTTCTTTTTTAAAATAATTAGAGCTTTTTCCATATTTCCTTCAGCTTCTTCTAATGCATTTTTGCATTGCATTACAGAAACTCCTGTATTATCTCTTAACTCTTTAACTAATTCTGTGGTTATTTTCATAAGCATTATTTTTTCTAAAATGAAAAATTAGTATTAAATTTATTTTGTATCTGAAGACCCACTAATTCCACGATTGTAAGCTTCTTTAACTTCAGAAAGGAAGAAAGAAATACTTGAGACAGAAGCATCGTTAGCAACAACAGGAAAATCTACTTTTTTAGCATTACAATCTGTATTTAGTAAAGCAATAATAGGAATATTCATTTTTCTAGCCTCAGTTACAGCAATTTCTTCTTTCTTTGAATCAACAACAATCATTACATCAGGGGTTTTTGTAATTGTTGATAATCCTTGAAAATTCTTAGTCATATCTTTCATTTCTTTATCTATTAAGAGGCGTTCTTTTTTAGTGTACTTATCAAATTCTCCTTTTTCTTTTTGTTCACGTAAATCAATAAGTTTAGCTATTCTTTTTTTAATTTCTGAAAAATTAGTTAAAGCTCCGCCAATCCATCGTGTATTAACATAAGGCATTCCCAAAGATGAAGCAATTTCAACTATTTGTTGATGAGCTTCAGCTTTTGTTCCAACAAATAATATAACCTTACCACTTGCAGCATAATTAGTTACTTGTTCTAGAGCTTTCTCAAGTAATTCGTATGTTTTTTCAATATTTATAATGTCAATTCCGTTCTTTGTTGTAAAAATGTAGGGAACTGTAGATGGATGTCGTCGACTTTTTGAATATCCATAATGAACACCTGAACGAAACATTTCTTCTATTTTTGTATCTTGTGTACTCATATTCTATGATTAATTATTTATCCACTTCGGGTGGAGGTTTTATAATTGCTCCGTTTTTAAGCATTCCAGCTCGTCTTATCTAAAATAAGACTTTTTACAAGGGTTTTTAAACTAAAAAATCCCTCACGGAACATACGCATATATTACCAGAGAAAATACAAATAAGCTAGGGTTGACAATATCTATCTTTATGTTCAATTTTGTAGTTATTTCAAATTTTTATTTAATTTTTCTCTATTTTGCCCAACATCTGCTATCTCGTGTTTTGAGGTATAATGTTTTTATTATTTAATAACCTGTTTAATTTTCCATTGAGGATTTTCTTTTATCCATTTTGAAATATCAGTCCATTTTAATCCATGAAAACCAAACTGCTGGTCGTATTTATAATCAGAACCTTCTATGCTAAATTTTTCTGCAACTTCAATAGGAGCAAATTTTATACCAGAATCCTCAACTGTTTTTCTATTCCAAACACACATAACTAAATCTTCTGGATAATATTTTCCAAAAGAATCTTTATTTACAAATTGAGACGAAACTCTTAGAAATTTTCTACTTCTTAAAGAAAATCCACCATTGCCAATAATTTTCGTATTAAATAATTTTCTCGGAAAATTAAATTCTTTAAACCAAAATTCTTCATGAATAAACCACGGAGCACCGATATAATCATATTTTAAAAATTCATCAGTCCAGGAATTTGGATTTAGAATAAAACCATCATGTTGAACAAGTAAAACAAAATCAGTATCAACATACTTTACTAAATCACGAAGACAAAACAAAGAAAATGCTTCTATGGAACCGATGTGAGGAATCTTAACCCTTCTTATGTCATTTGTGGGAAGTGATGTAAGTAATTTGACTTGAGCAAATTCAATCTCTTTACACGAAATATCAAGAGCTTTTATTATTCTTTTCACTTCAACACAATCAATACCTATTAGGGTAACATTAGATAAAAATTTCTTCATGTTTTTAATTATACCAAAATATAAAGTAAAAATATCTAAAAAATTTAAAATTGTAAAAAAGTGTGTTTTAGGGTAAGATACCATTATATGAGGCAATCAAAACTATTTACAAAAACAAAAAAAGAGAGTCCCGCAGACGAAGTATCTTTAAACGCTGAGCTTCTTATAAAAGCAGGTTTTATTAACAAAGAAATGGCAGGGGTTTATTCTTATTTACCTTTAGGATTACGGGTTATAAATAAAATTGAGAATATTATTCGCGAAGAAATGGATGCTATTGGTGGGGTAGAAATGAAAACAAGTATTTTCCAAAATAAAGAAATTTGGGAAAAATCAAATAGATGGGATGATAAAGTTGTGGATAATTGGTTTAAATCAAAATTAAAAAACGGAGGAGAAGTGGGACTTTCTTTTACTAACGAAGAAGCTTATTCAAATATTTTAAAACAATATATAAATTCTTATAAAGATTTACCGATTTTTGCTTACGACTTTAAGAGTATTTTTAGAAATGAAAAGAGAAGTAAATCTGGAATTTTAAGAGGAAAAGAGTTCTACTGGAAAGCTCTTTATTCTTTTTCAAAAGATGAAAAAGAACATAATGAATTTTATGAAAAAGCGAAAGAGGCTTATAAAAATATTTTTAAACGTGTAGGTATCGGTCATATTACTTATTTGACTTTTGCTTCAGGTAGTTCTTTTTCTAAATTTTCACATGAGTTTCAAACTGTCACTGGAGCCGGAGAAGATACTATTTACATAGATGAAAATAAAGGTATAGCTATTAATAAAGAAGTTTATAATGATGAAGTAATTTCTAGTTTAGGACTTGATAAAAATGACTTGGTAGAAAAAAGAGGAATAGAAGTTGGAAATATATTTTCTTTAGGAACAAGATTTTCAGCACCTTTTGACTTGAGATATAAAGACGAAAAAGGTAAAGAAAATCTAGTCATAATGGGAAGCTATGGTATTGGACTTAGTAGGTTAATGGGAACTATTGTTGAAGTTCTTTCAGATGATAAGGGAATAATTTGGCCTGAGTCCGTTGCTCCTTTTAAAATTCATTTACTTACTATTGGAACAGATGATAAAACAAAAAATGAAGCAGAAAATCTATACGAAGAATTAAACGAAAAAGGAATTGAAGTTTTATTTGATGATAGATCAGAAATTTCTGCTGGTGAAAAATTTGCCGATGCCGACCTTCTTGGTATTCCGTATCGTTTAGTTGTTTCAACCCGTAGTTTAGCCGATGGTGGTTTTGAAATTAAAAAACGGATAGAAGAGAATGGGAAAATTCTTAATAGAGAAGAATTATTTAATTTACTGGAATCAAAAAATCAAAAATAATATGTTTAAGAAATTTTATCAAATGTTTTCAAATGATATTGGGATTGATTTAGGAACAGCTAACACGCTAGTTTATTTGAAAGGTCAGGGTATTGTTATAAATGAACCATCTGTTGTTGTCGTTAATAAAAAAACAGGGCAAATTGTAGCGGTTGGGGCGGAAGCTAAAGTTATGCTTGGGCGAACTCCGGGACACGTTAAGGCCGTAAAACCAGTTGTTGATGGAGTTATTTCTGATTTTGAAGTTACAGAAGAAATGCTTTCATATTTAATTAACAAAGCAGAAAAAAATTCTAAAAAATTTATTCGTCCTAGGGTTATTGTCGGAGTTCCAACTGGTATCACAAATGTGGAAATTAGGGCGGTAGAAGATGCAGCTCACTCAGCTGGAGCTCGTGAAGTTTATATTATAGAAGAACCTATGTCGGCAGCAATTGGAATTCGTTTGCCAATTGATGAAGCGGTTGGTTCTGTTATTGTTGATATCGGAGGAGGGACAACAGATATTGCTGTTATTTCTTTATCAGGTGTTGTTCGTTCTAAAAATTTAAAAATTGCTGGAGATCTTTTGAATTCTAATATTGTTAATTATATGAGAAATGAATTTAAATTATTGATTGGAGAAAGAACAGCCGAAGATGTCAAAATTGCAATTGGCTCAGTGATAGAAGGTGAGCCGATTGAAGCAGAAGTCAGAGGAAGAGATCTTGTGACTGGATTACCTCGTCAAGTAATTATTACAGATTCTGATATTCGTGAAGCAATAATGCCTTCCATTGCTAGTCTCGTTGATGGAATTAAAGAAGTTTTAGAAACCACTCCTCCTGAGCTTCTTTCTGATATTATCCATAGAGGGCTTGTTTTAACCGGGGGAGGAGCTTTATTAAGAGGCCTTGATATGATGATTCAGGATATTATTAAAATACCTGTCTATGTAGCAGAAGATCCGTTAACTGCAGTTGCTCGAGGAACGGGTATAGTTCTTGATGATATCGAATCATTTAACGAGGTTTTATTAAATACCGATGATACATCAGTTCCTAGGTAAAAAACAAATAGTTAGAAGAAAAAAAATAACTAGAATGATTATAATTTTAGGAATTTTTTTGTTGATATCTTTTTCAGGAATTTTGACTTTTCTTGTTAAAGCGATTAATTATATTGGTCAGCCGATATGGCAAGAGAAAGAAGTTTTTGTAAATGGCAGTAATAATTTAAGTTACTTAACTAGAAGCAGAGAATCTTTATCAAAAGAAAATAAAAAACTTTCGAAAGAAAATTCAAATTTAAAAATTTCAATGATAGATTATCAGCTTTTAAAAAATCAAAATGATAAATTAAAAGAATTACTTGGTCGCGTCCCGATTGTTCACACTTCTGTTTTGTCTAGTATTTTAATAAAACCAAATAATTCCCCATACGATACAATGATTATTGATATTGGAAAAAATGAAGGAATCAAAGAAAATTCAAAAGTTTATATTGATGGGAATGTACCAATTGGAATTATAAATAAAGTTTATCCTAGAACATCTCTCGTTGAACTTTATTCTAATCCAGGTAAGGTAACGAAGGCCGTTGTTAGTGTTAATAATTCAAATATAAATGTTCAACTTATTGGTCGTGGAAGTGGTAACTTTGAAATGTCTGTTCCGATAGGATTAATAGTTCCTAGGGGAACTATGGTTACACTACGAGATCTTAATGGAGGAGTAGTTGCTATTGTTGAAGAAAAAATTAGTGATACATCGGACCCTGAAGAAAAAATTATTCTTCGTGCTCCGGTGAATATTCAGAATGAGAAATTAGTTGAAGTAAACAAAAATTAATGAAAAAAATTAGTTTTAAAATAGAAAAGAAGTTGCCCGGCACGCTGGCGCGTGCCGGGCAGTTAACAACCCCTCATGGCGTAATTAAAACACCATCGTTTGTCGTTGTTGCTACTAAAGCAACCGTTAAAGCAATGATCCCAGAACAAGTCAAAAGCACTGGGGTGCAAGTAATTTTAGCTAATACTTACCATTTGTATTTGCAACCAGGAGATGACTTGATTCGTCAAGCTGGAGGTTTACATAAGTTTATAAATTGGTCAGGTCCTATTATGACTGACTCTGGTGGTTTTCAAGTTTTTTCATTAGGTGTTGCTTATGGAAAAGAAATTTCAAAAGTTATTTCTGTAACTGATCCTAGCCTTTTAATTTCCGAACGTTCAAGTGTTCTTGATGGAATTCCCAAATTAGCAACAATCGGGAATGATGGTGTATCTTTTCGTTCTCATATTGATGGGAGTTTACATTATATTACTCCAGAAAAATCAATTGAAATTCAACATAATTTAGGAGCAGATATTATTTTTGCTTTTGACGAATGCACTTCGCCGATTGAAGATGATAAATATCAGAAAGAAGCACTTTCTCGCACGCACGCTTGGGCAAAAAGAAGTTTAGAGAGACATAAAGAGTTGGAAAAATTAAAAACGAATCCAAAACAGATGTTTTCTAATGACTCGCACTCTAGCCTGAATGCTTTAATTAAACTTAATGTAGCACATGTCAAAGAAAGCACTGTTTTGAATTCGTCTCCTCAAGCTTTATTTGGTATTGTTCAAGGAGGACGTTCAAAAGAGTTACGCCAAAAATCAGCGGAAGTTATTGGTGAAATGGATTTTGATGGTTTTGGTATTGGAGGTTCTTTTGCAAAGGAAGATATGTCTAGTGCTGTTAAATGGGTAAATGAAATTCTTCCAGAAAAAAAACCTAGACATTTATTAGGGATAGGTGAGCCAGAAGATTTATTTGAAGGAGTAGAAAACGGGGTTGATCTTTTTGATTGTGTTGCTCCCACTCGTTTAGCTCGTAATGGAACTTTATATACAGAAAATGGAAAAATAAATATTATGAATGCAAAATTTGTGAAAGATTTTAATCCAATTGAGAAGAATTGTGATTGTTATACTTGTCAAAATTACACTAGAGCTTATCTATCTCATCTTTTTAGAGCTAAAGAAATGGAAGCAGCGACCTTAGCCTCAATTCATAATATTTATTTTATTACTAATCTTGTTAATCAGATGAGAGAAACAATTATAAATGGAGTGTTTTTAGAATTCAAAAAAAATTTCTTAAAAAAATATCTCAAAAATTAGATTATATATTTATTCATACCGTTTAAATCTGCGTAAAAAAAGAATAAAAAAAAGACACTGCATGTGCCTTTTTTCAATTATTTTTTTTCACAAAAACCTTACCTCATAGAAAGAGGTAACAGTTTCTATGACAAACTTTTTCTCATTTTTCGTCGGTGTTATACCGACGATCACTCCACTTTTTTGAAATATCCTTGCTTTCCCGAACCTCTTATCCCTTGTTGATAAGACTCTTTTCACTATTGGAAAACCAACTTTTATCGGCTTTCCAAGGATGATCTTCTGGATTTTTCCGGGTTTTACTCCGGAATGTTCTCCCTTTTTTATGCTTGTTTTCTTAAGCATAATAGCCACCCCTTTTTCCCCAACAGAAGGGAGGTTTGGAATTTTTCTCTCATTTTCCATTTGTTTTGATTTTAAATTAACACTCAGTTCATTTTTAATATACTACGAATAACCATAATAGTCAACATTGTAAAAATTTTTGTTTAAATTGTTTTAATTAGCGCCGATAATCAATACTTGATATAATGTAACCCATGATAAAAGTTGGAGTTGTTAGAGGTGGTCCAAGTTCTGAATATGAAGTATCTCTCAAAACTGGAGGTAGTATTTTGTCTTATTTGAGAGGAGATGAATTAAATAAAACTTATCAAGCAATTGATATTTTGATAGACAAAAATGGAGTTTGGTATAAAAATGGATTACCTGTATCAATGGAACAAATTTTTCACTCAGTTGATATTATTTTTAATGCTCTTCATGGTGAATACGGTGAAGATGGAAAGATTCAAAAAGTTTTTAATCAGTGGGGGATTCCGTATACTGGTTCAGGAGCGTTTGCTTCGGCTGTTGGTTTTAATAAAGCTTTATCAAAAGAACAATTCAATATTCTTGGGATTAAAACTCCTAAACATATACTTCTTCCAGTTTACCAAAAAGATATAGATGGACCTCGTCATAAATATATAAACAAGAAAGTTAGAGAAGTTGTTGGTCAAATTTCTCCTCCGTGGATTGTCAAACCACTAACTGGTGGGTCTTCTGTTGGGATGCATTTGTGTAGAACTTTTTTAGAATTAACGGAAGCTCTTGAAAAAATAATAGAAATTAAATCGAGTATTTTGATTGAAGAGTTTATAGAAGGGAAGGAAGCAACTGTTGGAGTTATTGAAAACTTTCGAGATGAAGATGTCTATACCCTCCCTCCTATAGAAATTCGAGTTCCTAAAACTAGCAACTTTTTTGATTATGAAGCAAAATATAGTGGTCAATCACAAGAAATTTGTCCTGGTAATTTCACAAGGGAAGAGAAAAAAGAACTTGAAAATCTAGCTTCTGTGATACATACTGGTCTTAATCTTGATCATTATTCTAGGAGTGATTTTATTATTCATCCCCAAAAAGGAATCTATGCACTTGAGGTAAATACGCTCCCAGGATTAACCGATGAATCACTTTTTCCGAAAAGCTTGAAGGCTATTGGAGCAAGTGTTCCAGAGTTTATTGATCATATTTTAAAATTAGCTCAAAATGGGAAATAAAAAATATAATTCAAAACTAGATATCAAAAAATAAATAGTAGATTTTATTAAACAGAAGATGTTTAGCAATTTTACTTGACAGTAAATCATTATGGGTATATACTCAGAATAGATAGTAGTTGTGGTCGAGTTGCTAATTGTATTATAAATAAAATTATACTTAAAATATTATGCCAAGATTAAATGGGACAGGTCCAATGGGGCAAGGACTAAGAACAGGAAGGGGTTTTGGTCCTTATGGTCATGGAATGGGGAGAGGAGGCTATGGTTGTGGAAATTGTTACGGAGGAGGGTATAATTCTCAAAGATTTATTTCTCCTAAAAACGAACTCATTGTTTTAGAGGACGAGGAGAAAATTCTTGAAGAACAATTGTCTATAATTCGTGAAGAAAAAAAAGCCTTAACCAAGAAATAAGATAACTAAAAGAGGGCATAAAGGGTGAATTATTTTTTAGAAAAGTATCCTAAATGTCTTCTTTTGGTTAAAAATATGATAAGATATTAAATAGATTAACTATATTATATGTCAAGACCTAAAAATTGCCTCTGCCCAGTGATTAAATTTAATCCCGATATTGTTTATTTTAAACCTCAGGGTATATCTATGAGGGACTTGGAAGTTGTTGAGTTATCTCTTGAAGAAATAGAGGCCTATCGATTAAGACATATAAATAATTTAGAACAGAAAATTGCGGCAAAGAAAATGCATACTTCTCAGAGTACATACCAACGGATATTATATTCTGCCTATGAAAAAATTGCAGATGCTCTAATTAATGGTAAAGCAATTAAAATAATAAAACATGAATAATATAATTTTAGAAGTAAAAAATTTGAATGTTAGTTTTGGTGAAGAGAAAGTTATAGAAAATTTATCTTTTCAGGTTGTTAGAGGAGAAATTTTAACTATACTGGGGCCCAATGGAGCAGGAAAAAGCGTTCTTTTGAAAACCCTTTTAGGTTTTTTACCATATCAAGGAGAAATTGTTTGGGACCAAAATCCTAAAATAGGATATTTACCACAAGGACTTAACCAACTAAAAGTAAAAGATTTACCTTTAACTATTTATGATTTTTTTGCTTTAAAAAGTCCAAATTTAAAAAAAGATGAAATTATTAAATTTTTACATTTAGTCGGATTAGACAAAGAAATTTTAAACAAAACAGCTGGTCATTTGTCCGGAGGACAATTTCAAAGAATGTTAGTAGCTTGGGTTTTAATTTCTAAGCCAGAAATAATCTTTTTTGACGAACCAACAACAGGAATAGATATTGGAGGGGGAGAGACAATTTATTCTCTTCTCCATACAATTCATCAAAAAGATGATTTAACAATTGTTCTAGTAACTCATGATTTAAATATTGTATCTAAATATTCAAATACTGTTTTATGTCTTAATCGTAGAGGTTATAGTTGTTTTGGAACACCAAAGGAAATTCTGAGCCCCGATATGTTAGAAGAACTTTTTGGTCCAGAAATTAAATTTTATAAACATAATTGATAAATAATTTTATGTCAACTCAACTCATTTTAACTTTAATAAGTGGAATCTTAATCGGCGGAGTATCTGGATATTTAGGAACATTAATGCTTTCTAAAAAGATGTCTATTGTTGCAGGACCATTGGCTCACTTGGCTTTTCCTGGGGCAGCTTTAGCTCTAATTTTTGGATTTAATATGTTTATCGGTGTTTTTCCTTTCGTCATTATTGGAGCAGTTCTTATTTGGTTATTAAGAAAAAAAACAAAACTACCATTAGAAAATTTAACAGCTGTTATTTTTGCTACTGGTGTTGGTTCGGCTTTACTTTTTTTACCAATAGATAAAGCTGAGGAAGCCTTGATTGGAAATATAACTAATATAACTTTTAATGAAACAATTCTCGTTATTATTTTAAGTATTGTTGTTTTTTATGTAGTAAAGAAGTTATATAAAAAAATGATGTTGATGAACGTTGACGAACACTTAGCTACAATAGAAGGAACTGATGTTAATTTGTATAATCTCCTTTATCTTTTAAGCATTGCTGTTATTGTTTCTCTTGGTGTTTACTTGGTTGGTGCATTGATTACCGCTGCTCTCATTGCTGTTCCAGCTGCATCAGCAAGAAATATCAGTAGTAGTCTTTTTTCTTATAAAGTTTGGGCTATTATTATTGGGATTGTTTCAGTTATTATTGGTGTCTTTGCTTCTCGTTTTTTCCAGCTTCCAACAGGTCCTATGATAATTGTTGTTGGAGCAGTATTATTTGTATTTTCAATCTTCTTCCGCGATAAAGCTTTTTAATTTAATATCTTAACATTAATTAAAAGAAAATCATTATACTGTCATAGCTTTATTTAATTTTACTTTCGTATTAACCATTTTCCTTTCATCAACATATTCTCCATTTGGATAAAGGAGAGATTGATATTTACCAAGTAAAAATTTAATTTCATATAACATACTTGAATCAAGTTTTTCTTTCATTTTTTTAAGTATATCTAAGTCTAATATAAAAATATAAAAACAATCAATATAGAAAAAATAGAAATATAGCACTTTTACACAGGTGTGTGAAAGTGCTATGTTATCAATATGAACAATATAAAAGAAAAATTAGTTATGAATATTTTTTTTTACAAACAAAAATAAAACTACAAGGAACTTTCTTTGCTTTTTGTATTGAATAATACCTTGTTGGGTCATCATAACCTCTATTTAGGTTTTTTGGTTTAGGTTCATAATAAGCAATAATTTCAAAACCAGTATTTCGTAAAAGATTAAACCAAGTTGATGTTTTTCTGGGAATAATATTTGCTGTAGCACCTTCTTTTTTCCAGTTTTTTATTGTAATTAAATTCTCTTTATGATATGAGCGAACAACAACAAAATTTTCATCTTCGTTTTTAATATTAGTAAAAAAAGTGTGATCCCAACTCCAGATAAATAATCCTCCTGGTTTTAGATAAGAATAAATATTTTTGAAAGTTTTTTCTGGTTCTGGTGTCCAACCAATAGCATATATTGAAAAAACAAAATCAACTGGTTCAACTTCAAGTTTTTCTTCCATTGGACTTTGAATAAGTTGTACTTTATTTTGTTTTATTGCTTCTTGATTATATATACTTGCTTCTTTAATTTGTTTTGCTGATATATCAAGTCCATATACTTTTTTTGCACCTTTTTTTATTAAGTACTTTATTGAACGACCACTTCCACAACCTATTTCAATGAAAGTTTTTTCTTTAATATCTGGGATAAGATTCAAATCATCACCAATTCCAAATGGCCCCCAAACAGGTAAAGCACTTGCATCAATAAAGAAATTAGCAACTTTGTCCCAAGTCTTTTGATTTTCAGCAATTATTTTATTTTTTGAGAAATTTTGCATTTTTGTGGACCCTACAGGGGTCGAACCTGCTACCTCCTCATTGCAAATGAGGCGCTCT
>CAYTHY010000002.1:0-31505 GCA_964437715.1 uncultured Candidatus Saccharibacteria bacterium | reverse complement strand
AGATGCAACACTTTTAAACAAAGTTCATAAATTACAAACTTATTTAATAGAAAATTAAAATATGACAAAAAATAACATTGTTGAAAATTTAAGAAAACAAATAGAAGGATTCAAAGACGAAATTAAATTTGAAAAAATTGGACATGTCATTGAAGTTTTTGATGGCATTTCTAAAATCTCAGGATTATCTGACCTTAAAGCATCAGAAATGGTTGTCTTTCCTAATGGAGAAATAGGAGTAGCTCTTAACCTTGAAGAAGATTCTGTCGGGGTAATTATTCTCGGTGATTTTTCAAAAATTAAAGAAGGTGATGAAGTTAAATCTACTGGACGTATTTTAGAAATTCCAGTTTCTGATGCACACATTGGCCGGGTTCTGAATGCTCTTGGAGAACCAATCGACGGCAAGGGAACAATAAAAAGCGATAAAAGTAATCCAATCGAAAAAATAGCCCCTGGTGTGATTACTCGCCAATCCGTTAGCGAAGCTGTTCAAACTGGAATTAAGGCGATTGATGCACTTATTCCAATAGGACGCGGGCAACGTGAACTAATTATTGGAGATCGACAAACAGGTAAAACTGCTATTGCCATTGATACTATTTTAAACCAAAAAGGTCAAAATATGATTTGTGTTTATGTTTCTATTGGTCAGAAAGATTCAAAACTTAGAAAGCTCCAGATTCGCTTAGAAGAAGGTGGAGCAATGGATTATACAGTAATTGTTTCAGCTGGAGCTTCAGAACAAGCATCTCTTTCTTATATTGTTCCTTATACTGGAGTAGCAATCGCCGAATATTTTATGGATCAAGGTAAAGATGTTTTAATTATTTACGATGATCTTTCTAAACATGCTGTTGCTTATCGTGAAATATCTCTTCTTCTTCGTCGTCCACCAGGTCGTGAAGCCTTTCCAGGTGATGTTTTTTACTTACATTCACGACTACTAGAAAGAGCTTGCCGAAGAAATAAAGAATATGGAGGTGGATCAATTACAGCTTTACCTATCATAGAAACTCAATCTGGTGATGTTTCAGCTTATATTCCAACAAATGTTATTTCTATTACTGATGGACAGATTTTCCTTGAGACAGATTTATTTTATAAAGGTATTCGCCCAGCGGTAAATATTGGACTTTCGGTTTCTCGTGTTGGATCTTCAGCTCAAATTAAAGCTATGAAAAAAGTTTCTGGAACCTTGAAATTGGACTTAGCTCAATTTAGAGAATTAGAAGCTTTTGCTCAGTTTGGTTCAGATCTAGATGAAAATACAAAGAATCAATTAGAACGTGGTAAAAGAGCTATAGAAATTCTTAAACAACCACAATATGCTCCAGTAGCAACCGAAGATCAGGTTGTTATACTTTATGCTTTAACGAGAGGATTTATGGATAAAATTGATGTTAAAAAAATTCAAGAATTTGAAGAAGGTCTAACTGATTATGCGAAAAGTAATGCCAAAACTTTTTATAAAGAAATATCAACTGAAAAGATGTGGACAGAAAAAGGAGAAGCTGAATTAGTAAAAACAATTGAAGAATTTGTAGAATCATTCATTAAATAATTTATATGGCTGGAACAAAAGAAATTAAAAGAAGAATAAAAAGTGTTAAAAACACAAAAAAAATTACTAAAGCGATGGAGATGGTGGCTGCTTCAAAAATGAAAAGAGCTGTCTACCAAGCATTAGCTTCACGACTTTATGCAGTTTATTCTTGGGATCTTTTAACTTCAATTTCCGAATCTATAAATTCACGAATGGAAAAAATAACGAATCCATTTTTTACTAATTCTGATAAAAATACAAAAAGTAAAAAATCATTAATTGTTCTAATAAGCTCAAACCGAGGTCTTTGTGGAGGATATAATTCGCAAATTATTAAAAAAATAATTGCGATGCTTAAAGAAGAAAACAAAGAAGAGGTTACAGATAACATTGATATAGTTACCGTTGGAAAAAAGGGGGATAGCGCAATGCGTAGAATTGGGCAAAATGTTATAGCTACTTTCACTGATCTTTCTGAAAATGTTACACTTCAAAAGATTTCTCCACTTTCTTCTTTTTTAACTAACGAATATAAAAATAATAATTATTCTTATATATATATTGCTTATACTGATTTTATTTCAGCTTTAAGTCAAAAACCTAATATTAAAAAACTTTTACCAATATCCAAGGAGGAATTAAAAGAAGTAATAAATGCTCTTCCCCAAAAAAATATTTCTGAAAATAAACAGAACGAACAAATGAACAAAAAAACTAGACAAGCATATCTATTTGAAGGAGATATTAATGATCTTCTTCAATCATTAGCTGAAAAGTTAGTCAAAATGCAGATTTACCAAATGTTACTTGAATCAAATGCCTCAGAACAATCTTCAAGAATGGTAGCCATGAAAAGTGCTAGTGATGCGGCTGGAGAAATGATCGATAGCTTGACATTAGTTTTTAATAAAGCACGTCAAGCAGGAATCACCAGAGAAATATCAGAAATTAGTGCTGGTATGGCAAGCGTAAATTAAAATTAATTATTAATCATTATTAACCCGCCTTAGGCGAAATAATAAATAAAATGAAAACAACAGGTATTATAAAAAGAATTATTGGTCCGGTCGTAGATGTAGTATTTAAAGATGATATCCCAGGTATTTACACAGCATTAACAGTTGAGAATAAGGGTAAGATTATTGTTTTAGAAGTAGAACAACATATTGGAGACAATACTGTACGTTCTGTAGCTATGGATTCAACAGATGGACTCTCCAGAGGAATGGAAGTTATTAACACAGGAGCACCCATTTCTGTTCCTGTAGGAGAAATTACTTTAGGACGAATGTTCAATGTTCTAGGTCAACCAATAGATGGAAAAAAATTAGAACATACAGGCAAAAATCTACCGATTCACAGAAAAGCCCCAGATTTTGTTTCTCAAGCAACGAAAGTTGAAATACTTGAAACAGGAATTAAGGTTATTGATTTAATTTGCCCTGTTCTTAAAGGGGGTAAAGTTGGACTTTTTGGTGGAGCTGGTGTTGGAAAAACAGTTGTTATTCAAGAATTAATTCACAACATAGCTTCTAACCATGGAGGATATTCTGTTTTCGCTGGTGTAGGAGAAAGAACTCGTGAAGGTAATGACCTTTATTATGAAATGAAAGAATCCAAAGTGCTAGCAAAAGTAGCTATGGTGTTTGGTCAAATGAATGAACCACCCGGAGCTCGTCTTCGTGTCGCTCTTTCTGGACTTACAATGGCTGAATATTTTCGCGATGTAGAAAATAAAGATGTGCTTTTCTTCATAGATAATATTTTTAGATTTACTCAAGCAGGATCTGAAGTCTCAGCTTTACTTGGACGCATACCTTCAGCTGTTGGTTATCAACCGACTTTAGCAACAGAGATGGGAACTTTACAAGAAAGAATCACTTCAACCGATAAAGGTTCAGTAACTTCGGTTCAAGCCGTTTATGTCCCAGCTGACGATTTAACTGACCCAGCTCCAGCAACAACTTTTTCACACTTAGACTCAACGGTTGTTCTTAATCGCTCGCTTTCTGAAATTGGTATTTATCCAGCAGTAGATCCGCTTGACTCATCTTCTACAATACTTGATCCACATATTGTTGGAAAAGAACATTATGAAGTTGCTCGTGAAGTACAAAGAGTTTTACAAAGATATAAAGATTTACAAGATATTATTGCTATTCTCGGAATGGAAGAACTTTCCGAAGAAGATAAAGCTCTCGTTGCTCGTGCTCGTAAAATTCAAAAGTTCCTTTCACAACCATTTTTCGTAGCAGAACAATTTACTGGAACTAATGGTGCTTATGTTCCACTTAGCGAAACAATTCGTTCTTTTAAAGAAATTCTTGAAGGTAAACATGACGACAAACCTGAAAATGATTTTTATATGAAAGGTGCACTTTAAAAAATTATGTCAAAAAAATTAAAATTAAAAATTATTACTCCTGAGCGTCTCGTTCTAGAAGAAGAAGTAGAGAGTGTTATTATTCCAACGACGGAAGGAGAAATTACTGTTTTGGCAGATCATATTCCTCTTATTGTTTCCTTAACTTCTGGAGATATTGTGGCTAATTCTAATGGAGAAAATATTCCAATGGCTGTTGTTGGTGGTTTTGTTGAAGTAAAAAAAGAAGAAGGAAAAACAATTGTAGCAATTTTGGCCGATTTTGCTGAACATGTTTCAGAAATTTCTGACGAGGAGATAGAAAAAGCTAAAAATAAGTCTGAAGAACTTAAAAAACAAGCTGCAAACCACGAAGTAGTTGATTTTGAACACTTTGAATCTGAACTTGAAAGATCTCTCACCAGAATAAAAATAGCTGATAAATGGAGAAAGAAGAAATATAGAAAATAAAAAGTATGAATAGCTTTTCTAATTTAATTAAAGAAACAAAACTTCAAGCAAATCTTCAAAGAGCTAAAACGCAAAACAAATTTTTCAAAACAAAGAAAGGAGAATATGGCGAAGGAATGAAATTTTTGGGAATTGCAATGGCTAATCTTCGTCAGTTATCTAAAAAATATGAGACTCTTAACTTAATTGATATTGAGAAACTTCTAAAAAATGAATATCACGAAATTCAAATAATCGCTCTTCTTTTACTTGTAAATAAATATAAAAGAAATTCTGATTTAAAGGATGAGAAAGAATGTTTAAAAATTTATAAATTTTACCTAACTCATACTAAATATATAAACAGTTGGGGTTTAGTAGATATATCAGCTCATTATATTATCGGAAATTATTTACTAAATAAAAATAAAAAAGTTTTAGAAAGATTAGCTAAATCTAAAGATATTTGGGAGAGAAGAATTGCCATTGTTTCAACTTTTGCTTTTATAAAAGAAGGGAAATCTCAATGGACATTTAAAATCATTAAAATTCTTTTAAAAGACCAAGAAGGCCTTATAAATAAAGCTTGTGGTTGGATGCTCCGAGAAGTCGGAAAACAAGTCTCTACAGCTCAATTAAGGGCTTTTTTAGACACTTATGGACCACAAATGCCACGAGTTATGTTCCGTTATGCTATCGAAAGATTTCCTGAAAATGAACGAAAATATTATTTAAATAAATAATTATTATATTTGTTTTTAATAATTATTATATTAAGGTATAATGTATCGGCAACTGACTTATTAAAATTGTCGAGTTAGTTTATAAAATAATAATAAAGAGTTAAAAAAATATTATGGCAAAAAAGATAACAAATATTAAGGCCGAGCAAATTTATGATTCAAGAAAAAACCCGACTCTAAGAGTATCAGTTTTTGCTGATGATATTGTTGGAACTTTTGATGTTCCATCCGGGGCAAGTACAGGAAAACACGAAGCTTATGAACTACGCGACGGAGAAGCTGGAAAAAGTGGAATGCAAACGGCGATAAAACAAATCGAAAATATTATAAAGCCAGCTTTAATAGGCTTTGACGTTGAACAACAAACTTTAATAGATAAGACAATGATAGAATTAGATGGCACTCCTCAGAAAACTAAATTAGGTGGAAATAGTATGATTGGGGTAAGTATTGCTAGTGCTAAAGTTGCTGCTCAAGAAAAAGGTATAGAGATATATGAGTACCTTAAATCATTAGCAGAAGTAAAACCATCAAGAGAAGAACCCCTCCTATATTTTAATTTAATAAATGGTGGTAAGCATACAAAATCAAATTTGGCTTTTCAAGAATACCATATTGTTCCTCAAACTGGCATAATTGAATCAATAAAAATTTGTAGAGAAGTCGAAAAAAAATTAGACGAAATAATATTAAAAGAATTTGGAACTGTTTTAGTTAAAGGGGATGAAGGAGGAATCGCTTTACCTGTTCAAGATATTAATATTCCTCTTCGTTTATTAAAAACAGCAGTTGATGAGCTTGGTTATAGTGATAAGGTTATGTTATCTATTGATTCTGCTGCTAACTCTTTTTATGACGAAGAAAAAGGTATATATAAATTTATGGACCGTGGGTGGACAACTGACCAAATGATAGAACTTTATAAAAAAATGGTTAAAGAATATCCGATGATTTCAATTGAAGATCCTTTAGATGAAAAAGATTTTGATGGTTTTGCAAAATTACAAAAAGCTATTCCTCAAGTTAAAATTGTTGGTGATGATATAACTGTTACTAATACAGTAATGCTACAAAAAGCAATTGATAAGAAAAGTATTGAGGCTGTAATTATAAAACCAAACCAAATTGGAACATTAACTGAGACAATTGAGACAGTAAAACTTGCCAGAAATAATGATATAGATTGTATTGTAAGCCACCGAAGTGGAGAGACGATGGATACTTTTATTAGTGATCTCGCTTTTGCTTTCAAGTGTCTAGGAATTAAAGCTGGAGCTCTCGGACCAAAAGAAAGAGACGTAAAATATGAGAGACTTATTAATATAATAAAATAAATTATGGAATCAAAAACATTTATTGTTGCCACAATTGGTCCAACTTGTAATACAAAAGAGGTCCTAACAAAATTAATTAAGCAACATATGAACATAGCTCGTCTAAATTTTTCATGGGGAACTCATGAAGAATATGGCAACAATATAGAAGTAATAAGAGAGATAGCAAAAGATATAAAAGTTAATATACCAATTATCCAAGATCTTTCTGGCCCCAGATTACAAACTGGTAAAGGACATCATTTTGATGAAGATAAGGAAATTATTACAGAAAAAGATATTAAAGATCTGGCTTTTGGAATAAAACAAAATGTTGAATATATAGCTATGTCTTTTGTCGGAGATGCTAATGATATTATTCAACTTAGGAATTTAATTAAAAAGTTGGGTGGTAATCAGAAAATTATAGCGAAAATTGAAAGGAAAAAAGCTGTTGTTAATATAGATTCTATTATAAAAGAAAGTGATGCAATTATGGTAGCAAGAGGGGATTTAGGCAACGAAATTCCATTAGAAGAGATTCCTTTTGTCCAACATCAAATTATAACCAAAACAAACAAAGCTAAAAAAATGGTAATTGTAGCTACTCAGATGCTTGAATCAATGGTTTCAAATCCAATTCCAACAAGAGCTGAGGTATCTGATGTAGCTTACGCTATTTTAGATGGAGCAGATGGAGTTATGTTATCTGAAGAAACCGCTTCTGGAAAATTCCCAGTAGAAGCAGTTATAATGATGGAGAAAATTGCTTTAGTGGCTGAAAAAAATCGCAAAAATGAAATTATTATTGGTTAATATTTATTAGAACTAATCTAAATTTAATTATGAAAATATCAATTATAGGGGCTGGGTCAGTCGGAGCAACTACTGCTTACACTCTGATGATTAAAAATATCGTTTCAGATATAATTCTTGTCGATATAAACAAAGAAAAAGAAGAAGGAGAAGTTCTTGATATTAGTGACGGATTATCCTTTTCTAAGACTGGTAGTATTAAGACAGGGGATTATAAAGATGTCAAGGATTCAGATATTATTATTTTAACGGCAGGTTTACCTCAAAAACCAGGGGAAACAAGACTAGACTTAGCTGATAAAAATAAAAAGATAGCTAAATCTATATTTAAAAATATTGGGAAGATTAAATCATCTTGCATAATTATAATTGTAAGTAATCCAGTTGATGTTATTACTTATCTTGTTCAAGAAATATCAGGACTTCCTTATAATCAAGTTTTTGGGACTGGAACATGTTTAGATACAGCTAGATTAAGGTCAAACTTAGCAGAACATTTCACCGTAGACGCAACTCAAATTGAAGGTTTCTTATTGGGTGAACATGGGGACTCTGAATTTGTTGCCTGGAGCACTGTGAATATTGAAGGTAAATTGGTATCTAATTTATTAAACAATAAAGAAATGGATATTATTGAGGATGAAATTAAAAATGAAGCTTACGAAATAATTAATCGTAAAGGAGCAACTTTTTACGGTATAGCAACAGTTATAGCTGATATAGTTGAAGCTATTATTTTTGACCAAAACAAAATTTTACCAGTTTCTTCTAGATATAATAATCCTAACGATGATATTCCAAAAATATGTTTTGGTAATCCTTGTGTCATAGGAAATAAAGGAATAATGAAGTATTGGACAGTAAAACTAACAAAAGAAGAAAAAGATAAACTACGGAAATCTGCTGAAAAAATAAAAGAGTATCTATAGAACTTAAAAAATAAATCTATAATTGTGGATAAAAACTTGTCTTATAATTTTTTAAAATGTTATTATTAAGCTAGTTATATAAATATTATCAATAACAAAATTATCCAATAAATAATTCTGTTGGATTTAAAGTAATAATATGAAAAAATATATCGTTTTTACATTGATTTTCAGTTTTTTGGTCGCTGGGGGAGTTGTTTATGCTCAAAATGACAATAACATAAATAGTATAATACCAAGACCTCAACTTAAAAAATCTCTTTTACAAGAGCAAACAAAAGTATTAAGGGAATTTAAACAAGATCGACAAAAAATTAAAAACCGAATAAAAGATTCTCGTTCTTTACTAAAACCTCAGTTAAAGAAACAATTTTTGCAAAAACAGACAGGAATGTTGAAGAGGGTTAAGTTAGATCGTCAAAAAATTAAGAATCGAATAAAAGATTCTCGTTATTCATTCAAAACTCAATTAAATTTGAAAAGAAAAGGATTACAAAAAACATTATCCTCTAGAAGAGAAAATCTTATCCAAAGACTAAAAGCTATAAGAAATAAAAGGAAGCAAACAATTGTTTTAAGAATTTCTGATAGACTTGAAACAATCAACACTCGAGCTACAGATAGACTCGGAAATTCAATTCAAAGAATAAACTATGTTTTAAATCAAATAATAGCTCGAACTAATTTAGCAAAAGAAAAAGGGTTAGATGTATCAAATGTACTCAAGGCTATTGATAGTGCTTCTAACTCCGTTTTAGACACAAAAGCTTCTATTGAAAATCAAGTATCTAAGGTTTACACAATAAATGTTACCGAAGAAAGCACCCTAAGAGCTACAATTAAAGCTGTCCGTGATAATTTTATCTCAGATATTAAGACAATCCGTGAACAGGTAAAAAGCACTCAAGAAGAAGTTAGAAATGCTATTAAAGTCTTATCTAGTACAATTGCAACACCTACGACACCTAATAAAGCTAATACTAACGTTAGTGCAAACACAACAAAAACTAATTAATTACTACTAATATAAAAATATTTATGTCTAAAAAAAATTTACTTATCATCGGTGCAGTTATTGCTATTGTTTTAATCGTTATTATCGTTCTAGTAGTTAAAAAACAAACCTTAACCAACAATAATAAAGTACCTTCAATTAATGAACCGGTAGCTTCAACTACTAATATCGAAAAAAACACACCAGAAAACGAACCTCCAGCTAATACAACTCAAATGAATAATGAATTAAATTCAATTGAATTAAATAATAATAGTATGGATCAAGATATGAAATCAGTAGACTCTGATTTAAATAATTTATAATTAAAGTGTTTAAAAAATAAATAAAGAGATATAAAAGTCTCTTCAACACTAATAAAAGTTACCACAAACTAAAGAGTGTCAGAAGAGGCTTTTTATTATTATTTATTATATTAAGTGTCGTAAAAGATATATTGTGCGACGTTATATCATAATAAAATAGCTATAAAATAAAGCCCCTCTAATATTCCCTATTTATATAATATTCCTATATGTTTTGATTTATTTTTTAGTACTTATTGTGTATTTCATTACACAAGAGTTAAAATTTTCAGCTTCTTTATTGTATTCTATTATATTTTTTTTCAATTTAAGAACCAGCTGGTTATAAATTATGATTAATGAATTATATTTGTCTATTTGCTCATTTACAGTTAAATCTTCGTATACTTCCCCTTTCTGTATCTTTTCACGACGAATAGATAAATTATCTTCCATTATTTTTATCTGTTTTTTACCAGAGTTGATTGAAGTTAGTAAAATTTGTTTAATAGCTGGACAAACATTTTTAGGTAATCCAAAATGTTGAACAGCCAACCAAATTTTTTCTCCTTTAAAAAATCCCTTACCAACGGCAACTCCTATCTCAGTATAATATTTATTCAAAATATTTTTACGATGAGGTGGACTTGCCATCCAAGCATCAACTAGGGCTTTACTGTTTTTAAAATTCCCCAATGCCAGATTTTCTCCAATAATAATATATTGATATGATACTTGTTTGGCCAGATCACTAACCCCAATACCAGTTGGAGATGTATGTTCAAAATATTGATTATTGAACATATCTTCTATCTTTTTCTTAGCTGATAAATCTAACTTAGAATTTTCTTTCAAGAGAGCAAGTTTACCATCCTTTATTCTAAATTGATTTGTAATTTTAATAATTTCCTTAGAAGAAAGTTTTATTTGATTAGATGTAGGAATAGAATTTTTTAATTTTAATGGAGTAGGAGTTGACACTATTTCAATTAATTTAACCTGACTCTTATTTTTACTTTTTAAAGTAGTATTACTATCAGACAAAAATAAAAATATTCTATTCCCCAAATAATTTACACCTTGTTCATATATATTATTAATTGTATCTCTATATAAAAAAACTGAAGTTACTACTATTATAATTATTAATATTTTATAAATTTTTTTCATAAATTATTTACAAGATAGTGATGGTTTATAGCCAGATTTTTGAGCATCAATAAATGTCGCGAACCAGATTTGATTCCTTTTTAAAATTTTTCTAGCACTAGAACAACCGTTTATATAAAATAACTTACCCTTCTTAGAAGCTACATATTTTTTCTTCTGAGAATTACTTTGACTAAAAACCTTATTTTCTCTACTCGTAATAATTATATTAGAATTTCCATTTGAATTAGAATTAATAGATAGACGTCCTAAAGCAAAAGCTGAAACTCCAACCATAATAATTATAAATAAACATACTATTATATATATGTCAATATCTAATTTGTCCTTGATTTTATTGAAGAAATCATTTATACTCATACAAGTTTAATTATAAATCATTTATAGGTGGTTTGTATAGACTAATAAGAAGAATTTACTCATTTAAACTTAAAACAATATGGCACATAGGAAAGCTGGCGGTTCAGCCAAAAACTTAACAGATTCAAAACCTAAATATTTAGGAACTAAACTTTATGATGGTCAAAAAGCTAAGATTGGGTCAATCATAGTGCGTCAGAGAGGAACTAAGATTCTACCTGGAACTAATGTTGGGCTTGGTAAAGATCATACACTTTTTGCTTTAAAAGAAGGAACAGTTAAATTTTCTTCTAAAAGAAAAATAAATTTTGATAGATCATTGTCTGTAAAAAAAGTTGTAAATATAATCTAATCTTTTAATTAAAAAACCCCATAAAATTTATTTGTGGGGGTTTTTTAATTACGCTTTTATCAATTCTATTTTAAACTCCCCTTCTATCTTTCCTTTCTTGAGAATAACAGTATGAAATCCAAGTTCTTTGATATTATCAATAATAATATTATTCTCATCTATTAAAAACCCTGTGGATTCTTTAACAGCAGAAATAATATCGCCAGACTTTATTGATTTAAACAGATGACCCTTGTCATTACATTTTACTTTAATTGATATATTCTTATTAGCTAGATTTTTTATTAAACCATTTAGATCTGCTATTTCTTTATCTTTTTTTTCATTAACCATCTTTTTTTTATTTTCTAATTGAGATAAAGCTTGAGGAGTTGCTAAAATAGCTAAGCCTCGAGTGATTAAAACATTCTGAGCAAAACCATCTTTTAGATTTTTAACATCATATCTATTCCCTACTTTAGGAACATCTTCTAGTAAAATAACTTTCATAATAATTTTTATTTTTTAGCTTTTAATATTTCGATTGCTTTTTCTAATTGCGGATCTCGACCAGCTTTAAAATCTTTAACTGAATAAGGAACTATCACATCTGGTTTAAGCCCTTTAAGAGAAATCAGAGTTCCGTTTGGAGTTAACCAATGTGCAATTGTAACTTTGAGAGAAGTATTATTTGTAATTTTTATAAGTTCCTGTACAGAACCTTTACCAAATGTTTTTTCTCCAACAAGAGTTGCAATTCCTTGTTCTTGCAACGCTCCAGCTAGAATTTCAGAGGCAGAAGCTGAACCACCGTCAACTAAGACAACAAAGGAATAACTCTTATCAAACAAATTAGGTCCATGACTACGATAAACTTTTGTTTTAATACCTTTACCAAAACTTTCCTGAACAATTACTTTTCCTTGAGGAATAAATAAAGAACCAATGTTAACAGCCGAATCTAAATATCCACCAGGATTTCCACGAAGGTCAATTATTAATTTCTTTGATCCAGACTTTATAAATTCTGAAATTGCTTTTCTAAACAAAATATCGGAATTTTCAGAAAAAGTATAGAAATCTATTAGAAAAATATTGTTTTTTAATATTTTTGTATCTAGAGCTGGAACTTCTATTTTATTCCTAGTAATAGAAATATCTTGAGTTTTGTTTTCTCCTTTACGAAAGATTGTTAAAATTACAACTGTTCCTGTTTTCCCTCGAATTAAACCAACCGCCTTATCAATACTCATATTACTTGTAATAACATTATTTATCTTTATTATTTTATCACCTGCTTTTAGTCCTGCTTTCCAGGCTGGGGTATTTTTTAGAGGAGCAATAACCGTTAATATTTTTTCCTTCATTCCTATCTCAGCACCGATTCCACTAAATGATCCTTGAATCTCCTCATTAAATAATTTATTTTCTTTAGGTGGAAGAAAAATAGTGTAAGGATCCCCCAACGAAGAAGCTAATCCTTGAGTTGCTCCCCAAACACGATCCTGATTAGATATATCTTTATTGTAAATGGATTTTTCTTTTAAGATGTTCCAAACTTTCCAAAACGGACTAAAATTAGCTTTAGTTTCAGATGGAGAAATTTTATTTGATAAGGAAAATACTTTCTCAACTTCTGGTTGATTTTTATAACCTAAGTAAATCCCAAAACCAAAAACTCCTAATAAAAGAATTAGGGAGATAAAAATATTAAATAGTGTTTTTTGTTTTTGTTTCATTTAAATTCATTATCTCAAAATTACATATTATTTTCAAGTTTTAAAGCACCAGAATCATACCTATTACTTGGATCCCATAACATCCAAGATGATAAGCCTAAATTATATACTGCTTTAATTTCCAATCTAACCATTTTCTTATTATAAACAGCACCTAAATTAAAATCTTGAAGCCATGGCCTGATCTTATTAATACTCTGATTAGCTAATTTTGTTCTATTGATAGCATCAGAAAGAGCTTTATAAACAATCTCGTATGGATGATCAGCTGGATTTTTATATCCTAAATGCCCTGGAGAATAAAGTGACGGATAAACCATTGGAGAAATGAAATCAAAGTATGGTAAAGCTTTTTCAAAAACCTGACCTATTCCCATATCATCTTTTACTTCTGTTGTTAAGCCAAAAAGATCGACAGAGATCGGTATATTTTTATTTTTTTTCATCCCAGCTGAAATAAACTTGAAAAAATTTTCAATATTATCTGACCTAGTCTGACCTTTTTTCAAATCATAATTAATATTTTTTGTATCTCCGTCAGATGGATACCTAACATAATCAAAATTAATTTCATCAAAACCTTCATCATATGCCCCTAAAGCAATAGCTAAAATATATTTATAAACACCGTTATTAGTCGGATTAAGGAATGATAATCCTTTCTTGTTTTTCCAAACAGTTCCATCGCTCTTTTTTTTGAGAGCCCATTGAGGTTTTATTTTAGTTAAATATGGGTCTTGAAAAACAGAAATCCGACCAATAATATAAATGTCTTTTTTGTGTAATATATTTGTTAATTTACGAATATTAGAAATCCTTTTCTGAATTGATCCCAGTTTCTGAATTTCTTTATTGGGAATTTCGAAACCAACTCGTCCGGTAGAATCTTTAATATCAATGACAACTGCATTAAGCTCAGTTTCACCAATAAGTTTAATTAAAGGGTCTCTAATTTTTTCTGATCCAGCTACCCAATTAGATAAATAAATTGCTTTTACAACTTTAGGGGTAGTCATATGGGTTATTGGAATTATCGGGTCAATTACAGTTTTAGTATTATTAATTTTTTTATGATTAATAATATTATTACCAACAGAACTAGAAACAGCCAAGCTATTGTATTCAATGTTATTAGAAATTGGTAAAGAAAAAAAATAAATAATAGCCGCAACTATCAAAATTAAAAAAACACTAAAAAGAAATATTATCGTTTCTTTTTTGGCTTTCATATTTATTCTTCATTCTTAATATTATCAACAAAAGACTTTGTTTGACTGTCATCTTTATCTAAACGAATTTTGACTTCTAAATAAAATAAATAAGCTAAGTAGATTATAATAATTCCTGTTATTTCAAACAAGATTACTTTCCAAGAACTTGGAAAACCAAGAAATGGTAAAACTAATACCCACAGCCCAATTATAAATAATGATTTTTCTTTTCTCATTTAACTATTATAACTTATTTGTTTAGGGTCTACAATGACTACGAATTCACCTCTTTGTTTATCTGTATTTTGAGTAAAGTAATCTAAAATATATTTAGGATTTCCTTGTATAAATTCTTCAAATTGTTTAGTTATTTCACGCCCGATAATAATTTTAAAGTCAGGACAATAAGACTCTAGTGAGGACAATGTTTTTAAAATACGATGGGTTGATTCGTAAAAAACTATTACTTTCTTTGAATTGGCAATTTTTTTAAAAATTGTTTCTCTCCCCTTTTTATGTGGTAAAAATCCTAGAAAAGTGAATTCAGCAGATGATACTCCACTAGCTGAAAGAGCTGAAATAAGAGCACTTGGACCTGGTATTGGAACGATTAAAGCTTCATCAGAAAATTCTTTACGAATATTTGAAACTAGGAGAACACCAGGATCAGAAATACAAGGTGTCCCCGCATCAGAAACAAGAGCTAAATTCTTCCCGGCTTTCAGCATATTGATTATCGCTGATTCTTTAGATTCTGAACTATGAGCATGATAGCTTATAGTTTTAGTTTTTATTTCATATCTATCTAAAAGTTTTTTTGTTGTTCTAGTATCTTCACATAAAATATAATCAACTTCCTTTAAAATGCGGAGAGCTCTGAGAGTTATATCTTCTAAATTCCCTATTGGAGTTGCCACTATATATAAGGTTCCAATCATTTTTAAATTATAACACAAAAAATAACACTTATTATCATTTAGATATTTCGTTTAAAAGAATTTTTGTTCCCTTATGTTTTTTTGATGAAAATGAAATTATAGGGTATCCGACCGCTATATTTTTTATTTCTATTATTTTTTTATGATATTCTGATTGGTTCATCTTATCTACCTTATTAGCAACAACAATAACATTTTTATGATGATTTTTAAGCTCTTCAAACATTGAGGTGTCAGCTTCAGTAAAACCAATATTCGCATCAATAATGAGAACAACTTTTTTTTGTTTATAAAGAGAACTAAAAAGATATAAATCTATTAATTCCCCTATTCTTTCCCGACCAAGGCCTGAAATTCTAGTAAATCCATAACCAGGTAGATCAACTAAATAAAAAGATTCATTCACTAAAAAGATATTAATTTCCTGAGTTCTTCCTGGAAAAGAGCTAGTCCGGGCCACTTTACTATTAGTTAAAGAGTTTATTAAACTTGATTTACCGCAATTTGAGCGCCCAATAAAAGCAACTTGGGGAATATTACTCTCCAATAACTTATCTTCTTTTACTATCCCCTTTATAAATTTTATAGATGTTATTTTCATTTATTATGAATATCTATTTACTTATTTGGTTTTTTTAAATCTGCAGTTTGAAGAGGACTTTGTATTTGTGGAGGTGTCATATCTATTACTCCAAATTGTTTTTCATAATTCTGAACTTGCTCACTCATCCAAACAGAAATACTTTTCATTATTTGAGGAGTTGCAGCAAAAGATTCTAAAGTATTCCCTGAAGTAAGAGCAAAAGAAAAAACTTCCTTTCCATAGCCACCAATAGCACCATCACAAAACTTTTTTGGTAATTCGTTCATATCTATTTTTGTTGGATCAATCATAATTTATTTTTTAATTATATATAATATATGAAGTATACCACAAAATTATAATTAAAAATTATATATAAATACTTGTAAATACTTGTATATTTTGCTATTTTTAGTGTATATAAATACTTTTTGACCCTATCGTCTAACGGTTAGGACGTATCCTTCTCAAGGATAAAATCAGAGTTCGATTCTCTGTAGGGTCACAGATTTTTGGAGCTTATTTTATAAGTATTATTTTTTATAACCCACGGGGATATTTTATTAATTTGGAACCTGATATAATAGATTTATGAAATATAAAAGAATAATAATTCTAGGGGGTAGTGGTTCTGGTAAATCTACTCTTGCAAATAGGATTAGTTTATATACAGGTTATTCTATATATCACTTAGACAATATACTTTTAAATTCAGATTGGTCGCAAAAAGAAAAAAGTGAATGGCTAAATATTTGTAAAGAAGAATTTCTTTCTGAAGATACTGGTGTTGTAGATGGTAATTATTCATCAGTACTTAATGAAAGAATAGATTGGGCAGATTTAATAATATTTATAAATGTTCCAAGTTATCGCCATCTATTAAATATAATAAAAAGAACAATTAGAGTTAATTTAAAATTAGAAAAAAGGTACGGAACCTCTGTAGACAGAAAGGAAAAATTAGATTTAAAATTTTTAAAATGGATATTAAATTGGAATAAGGGACATAAAAAAAAGATGTTTGATATATTAGAATCAATTAAAGATAAAGAGGTGTTTATTACAGATAATCCCAAAAAACTAGATATTAATAAATTACTAAAAATTAAATAATATTAAGGTTCATCTCCTGAAATTCCCTTATATTCTCTATAATAGAGTTCCAATAAATTACCCGTAGAATCACAGATTTTTAGAAGATCAATCTATTTTCTATCTATTATATTTATTTAACCCTTCCCTACAACTATTCAATTGAATTAGAGAATACAGAAGTAGATTTAAATAAAGGATAATAATATATTATAAATTAAAACAAGGTTATTTTTCGTAAATTTCTAATTATAAATTCAAGGTATTTTTTATTTCTTGAAACATGTTACCAAAAATATTTGAAGATTCTATTGGAATCTTTTCTATTTCATAATTAATTTTATTTCCATTTATAGAAACTTTGATAAAGTGATTAAAACCATCTTTTATTAAAGGAGCTCCAGCCCCTCCAGTAATAACATAAGGAGTTTTCTGCCATTCACCTTTAAAATAAGAATGTATGTGCGAAGCAAAAATCATATCAACTTTATATTTATCAAAAATATCATTTAATTTTTTAGCAATTTTTAAATTACTCAAACTGTGTCCTTTTTTATAATTTCCTTTTCGTGGATCATAAAGAGGAACATGCATAAAAACAAACCTGTGAATAAAACTTTGGGATTTTTTTAGTTTTTGTATTAACCATTTTTCTTGTTCATTTCCTAGATTTTTCTCATTAGAATCATCTAAAATAATAAATTCACTATTTCCATAATGAAATGAAAAATATCTTCTTCCAAAAAATTTTTCATAATTATTTTCTCCATCATACCAAGGCCATTCATGATTACCAATAATACTTAAAAATGGTTTTCGAGAAGTTTGAATTATTTTTAAATATTTATTAAATTCATTAATATAACCATCAGGAACTAAGTCACCGTTATTAAATAAAAATTTTATTTGAGTGTCTTGATTTGTTTTAGAAATTATTTTTTCTAAAACTTTATTACCATCTCTATTGTCACCCATTACAGCAAAAGAGAAAATTTTTTTTATATCTTGGTTTTTCTGAATTTTTTTTAGTTCTATTGTATTGAAATTTCTAGTGTTAATTTTAACTGGCGAAAAAATCGAATACATAATAAATCCGCTAATTAAAATAACTAATATCCCAAAAACCACAGCGAGTTTTAATAAAAGTTTTTTATTTTTTATAATTAAATTTTTTATTTTATTTTTCATAAAATTTTATAATTTATTATTTTTTATTAATAAATTTCCGTCATTAAATACACAAATTATATTTTTCCATCTTGTGTTGGTTTTTAAATTTGATTTTGGCTTTTCTCTGTGATCATACATTATTATAAGTATAATATTGTCTTTTGCCATATTTTCTTTTTTTGTTAAATCTTTAAAATAAAATTTCAGTCTGTTGTTGCCATCTAATGCCACATCATGTGCAGGAATAATAAACGCTTTACTTTCTAAACCTTTTTTTTGATTTTTTATTTGATAATTTTTGTTTTTTTGAAATTGAAAATAATTATCACTTCTACCGTGCGTTATCTGATATATCTGTCCTAAATATTCTAAATCACCTGGCTCATCAACATCTTTTTCTTTATATTTAAAATTATTATTAAATGAAGTAATATTTTTAATATATTCTTTTTTATTTTTTAAAAATTTAAGAAATACCTGTATTTCATCTAATTTTTTATCTCCATTGCCACAATACTTTTTCCAATTATTATCAAAAGTTTTTTGGTGATAGAAATCTTCTAATTTCTCAAAAATATCCATAATATCTAAATATTAATCTCAACAACTTTAATTATAACATTTTAAAAAATATCAAGTATTTTATATTTATCTTTTGGAAAATCTTTGTGTAATGCCATGGTGTTTTGATTAGTATACAAAGAAAATTGTTAATTTGTGGTCTTTATAAAGAGCTTTAATTCTCTTTGTACTAGCTTTTATAAAGAAAATATTGAAATTTTATACAGTTTTTATTATCATTAGCTAATAATTTCAGTTGTCGACGAATTATTAATAACTGAAATCCATCCATATCTTTAACTTTAATTTTTTCTCCTACAACTATTCAATTGAATTAGAGAATAGAAAAGTAAAGAAAATAAAAAAAAAGAATTAAATACTTGAGATTATATTTGAGATAAAATTAGGTAATGATTTAGATAAAGAATAATAAACAAGTAAGTTTCTTTGATCAGAAAAAATTATTTCAACTGATTCTAAAATTTTGAGATGTTTAGATGTAGCTTGTATAGAGATTTTCAATTCTTCAGCTATCTCTCCTACTGAAGCTTCTCCTTCCCTTTTTAAAAATGAAAGAATAATTAACCTACGATAATTCGCAACTGCTTTTGTATATCTCTCTAATTTCTTAAATCGTTTAACTTCAATCATTTTAAAATTTTAACATAAAACCCCACTCCCTACAACTATTCAATTGAATTAGAGAATAGAAAAGTGGGTTCAATTAATAAAGGAAATAGGATTAGAAGAGATTTTTAACGGCTCAGGCGGTTGAGCTGTTGAGATTTTTCTTTACTTTATATCTAAATATTCGTTTAGCTGTTTCTACTAATAGAACATTAAAAATAGACCATAAAATAACTAACCATATCCAAGAAAAAGGTAGTGGAGCTATATCAAAAATGTTTCGCATAAAAGGTACAGAAATAGTTATAATTAAAATTACCAGAGCGACAATAATTGCGATATTTAATTTTTTGTTAGAAAATGGATTATACGAAAATATAGGTCTGTATAAACTTCTAAACGAAAAAGCTGTAACTAAAATATAAGCTGAAAAACAAACAAAGAAAATTGAACGAGCAACCGGAAGAGCAACATCAAATTTTAGTAAAGTATAGTAAAGAAGAAACATTAAGATTGAACTAACTATACCAAGTCCAAAAGATAAAACTTTTACTTCTGGAGTTAATAATTCTTTTTTGGATATTTTTTTATAAATTCCTTTATCCAGATTATGATCATAAGCAAAAGCTAAGGCTGGTAAACTTCCAGTAAATAGATTCACCCAAATTATTTGAAGAGCAGTAAGTGGTAGAGCTATATTCATAAGAATACTTCCACCAATAACAAAAACTTCATCAAGAGAATTAAACATTAAATAAATAAAAGTTTTTCTAATATTATTGATAATTCTCCTCCCTTCATCAATTGCCATGCTAATTGTCTTAAAATTATCATCAAGAAGAACTAAGTCGGCAGCACTTTGGGCCACATCACTTCCCGAACCAAGAGAAATACCAATATCCATAGACTTTAGGGCTGGAGCATCATTTACTCCATCGCCAGTCATAGCAACAACTTCCCCTAAATCTCTATATAGATTTCCTATGCGAAATTTATCTTCTGGGGTCACTCTAGCAAATATTTTTATATGTTTAATAACTCCAAGCAGTTGTTCATCTGTCATTAAATGAATATTTTCACCTACTAAAACCTCATTATCTAATACATCCCAGCCAAGACTTTTTGCTACTGAAATAGCAGTTCCCTTTAAATCTCCAGTTATAATAACAACTCTAACTCCATGCGTTTCTATGTTTTTTATAGCAGAAGGAACATCTTCCCTAACTGGATCAAAGAAGGATAAAATTCCGCTAAATTTAATATCTTTAATAGATTTAATATCAATTTTTTTATTATCTTTAGCATTAAAAGTCCCAACTGCAATTAATCTTTTCCCATTATTACTGGCATCATTTATCCAGGAAAGAATTTTCAAATAAACATCTTTGTCAACGTTAGATTGTTTTAGAAGGACATCGGGGGCTCCCATAATAATATATTCATTTCCATTTTTGGAAACAGAAAATTTATGAGAAGAGCTAAAAGGAATTTGTAATAAGTTTTCTTTTGCTATAATTTTTTGTAAAGAAATATTATGTAAAGCAGCAGCTTTTACTATATTCACTTCAAAGGGGTGCCCAACAAAATTCCAATCTTTTTCTT
This sequence comes from uncultured Candidatus Saccharibacteria bacterium, assembly GCA_964437715.1. Lineage (GTDB taxonomy): Bacteria > Patescibacteriota > Minisyncoccia > Phycocordibacterales > UBA9973 > UBA8515. The sequence goes on along the minus strand of CAYTHY010000002.1, from coordinate 10,663 downwards.
TATCATTTGGGTTTTGAACCACAACATCAATATTTTGTAATGCTAATTGAATTATCTCTTTTTGTTCTAAGGAAAGATGGGCAATTTTTGATTCAGAATATTTATCTTTTATTAACATATCAAAAGTAGATACACCAACTAATTGCATGTCTGCTTCTGTCAAAGTTCCAGTTTTATCCGTCATAATCAAAGTTGTTGAACCTAGAGTTTCGGCAGCTGATAAATTTCTGACAATTCCTTTTTTAGAAGCTATCCTTTCTGCTCCAGCTGAAAGAATAACAGTTAAAGCTATTGGTAAAGATTCGGGAACTGTCCCCACAGCCACGGCTGCTACCAAAATCAACATTTGTAAAAATGGTGCCCCTCTTGAAATTCCAAGAATAAATATAGCTAAAACAAAAAATACAGTTAAGGCAAAAATGTACCAAGAAAGCTGATCAACTCCTTTTTGAGTTGGGGTAACTGCCCTATTTGTTGTTGAAACTATATCAGCAATTTTACCTATTTCAGTATTGCTTCCTGTTTCAACAACAACAGCGACAGCAAAACCTTCTATTACTAATGTCCCAGCATAGACCATATTTGTTCGATCAGCTAATAAAGAAGATTCAGCTATTGCTTCAGATTTTTTTGTTTCTGGAACTGATTCCCCCGTCAAAATTGCTTCATCAATTTTGAAATTATTTACTGAAATAATTCTAGCATCTGCTGGAACTCTAGAACCATAAGATAAATTAATAATATCTCCAGGAACTAATAAAGAAGATTCTATCTCCTGCTCATTTCCATCTCGTATCACTCGTGACCGATCTTTCACATAAGTTTCTAGTTTTTCAAGGGTGTTTTCCGCTTGATATTCACGGTAAAAACCCAAACCTGCATTTATTAAAATAGCTCCAATAATGACAAACATATTCATCCACTGTTGTAAAACACCCGTTAAAAGAGCCGCTCCTATTAAAATAAAAATAAGAGGGCTTGTTATTTGTTTAATAGCTAATCTGGGTAGGTTTAAAGATTTTCTATTTTTAAAACTATTACTTCCAAAATGTTCCAAGCGTTTTTCCGATTCTTTTTCTGAAAGACCCTCAATAGAAGTATTTAATTCATTTAAAACTTCTTCACTAGAAAAAAACCAGGGTGTTTTTATCATCATTTTTTCTTCCATAGTTTTATAATAGCAATTTTTTTATATTTTATAAACTAATTTTACAGATAGTTTAGTCGTTAATCTCAGAATTTTTTTTTAGAACTTCTAGCGGATCTTGACTAATAATTCTTTTCACATAAGCCTTTTCTTTTCTAGTTAAGACTCTAATTATTTCATCTGCATCTTCTTCTGATAATCCAAACTCATTTCTTTCTAGAGCAGCTTCTATCATTCTACTAAGTTTTTCTACTTGCCAAGGTTGCATCATTTCTTTTTTATTTTCTTTTATTTCTTTTTGTTTTTCTTCTTGACTTTTTTCTTGATTGTTTTCCATTTTATTTTTTATAATTAGAATATTAGCCTCCTAATTGTTCATATTATAGCACAATTCATCTTTTCTGCCATTCTTTCTCTTGACGACATAATAGCTTTGTTTTTAGCTCAGGACAAGCCATAACAGCCTCTACAGCCTTTTCTAAGCGTACACCTTGTGAACCTTTAATTAACAAAATATCTCCTGTCTTAATCATCTTTTTCAAGAAATCGCCAATTTCACCAGCTGTAACAAAGTGATAAATATCTTTTTCTGAAAAACCATTATTAATGGCTCCTTCATCTATAAATTTAGCCCTTGGTCCAACTGTAATCAGAACATCAGCAATCCCAACAACTTGTTTTCCTAATGAACGATGCTCTTCCTCGGTAAACTTACCAAGCTCAAGCATGTCTCCTAGAATAACAATTTTTCTCTGATTTTTTATTTCTTTTAAAACTTCAATAGCAACTTGAGCTGCAATCGGTGAAGAATTATAAGTATCATCAATAATAATTGAATCATTAATTCCATCTATAATAGATAACCGTCCAGGTGGAGTTTTATATTCGCTAATTGCATCAATGGCCGGTAATAAATTACAACCAACTTCACAGGCTACGGCAATTGCCGACAAAGCCGTATTAACATAATGTAAACCAATAATATTTGGTAAAGTTACAGGAAAAGCATTTCCATTATATTCGAGTTTAAAGTTTATTCCCTTGATAATATTTATTCCCTTATAAACTTCTGTTAGATATAACGGATAAGTAGCTCGGTAAGTAGCATTTTCGTTTTTTCCAAAAGAAACCGTCTTACACTTAGATTTATCGTGCAAAGCATAAACTTTTTCATCATCATGATTTAAAATTAATACTCCTTGAGATTTAACTGCATAAGCTAATGCACTTTTTTCTTCTATTATTTTTTCTATTGATTCAAAAAATTCTATATGAACAGGCTTGTCGGGAAAAGAAGTAACAACTACAATATCAGGTTTTAACCATGGTGTTATATTTTTTATAATATCTCCTGGTTTACCTAATCCTACTTCTAAAATAAGATATTCTGGATAAGGTTGTTTTTTTATAATTAAATAAAATCCACGAAGAATATTTTCAAACCAAATAAAGAAATTACTCCAACCATTTGGTAATCCAAGAATAGTTAGAGGCAAACCAATTTCACTATTAAAACTTTTTTCACTTTTACGAACAATTTTAAACTTTGAAAGAATAGTAAAAATAGCATCTTTAGTTGAAGTTTTTCCTACTGATCCTGTAATAGCAATTATTTTTGGGTGATAGCGAGCTAAAACTAATCTTGATTCCCAAATTAATATCTGAATAATTATTTTTTTAAATATTTTTTTCATATTTTATTTATCTATCTGGCGGAACATTATAATAATTTAATAAAAATCTAGCTATGTTAATGAAGGGCGGAATAAGAGTCTGTGAAGAATATTTTATATCTTTAGGATTTTTCAGAAAGAGAAAAACTAAAAACCTTGGATTATAAGCTGGAAAATAGCCAAAAAATGAATGAAGATATCTATTACTATAATAACCCCCACCGCCACTTTTTGCTATCTGCGCAGTCCCCGTTTTAGCTGCAATACTATAATGTTTAAATTTATCAGCCCCATAATAATAAGAGTCAAAAACATGAACAAGCATTCTAGTTATTGTTTCAGACGTCTTTTTTTTAATTACTCCTCGACGACTTATTGGATATTTAATAGTCTTTAATAAACCATCATCATATTGTATTTGTTTTACTAAATGAGGAACAATAAGATTGCCTCCGTTAGCTAGTGCCGAGAAAGCTCTAACTGCTCCAATCGGAGTTAGGGCAATTCCTTGTCCAAAAGCAGCATTAGCATATTCAATATTACGAGGACTATTTAAATTACTTATAAGTCCATATGTTTCATTGGGCAAATCAATTCCAGTTCTTTCTCCTATTCCATATGATTTCATGTATGAACGAAATAAACTATGTCCCATTTTACTTTGAACAAAAACCATTCCAGTATTAAGCGATTGATCAAGAACCGTTTGCATATCAACTCGCCCTCTACCCCTTTTGTCAAAATTATATATTCTTCTTTTATCAACTGTCACTTCTCCTTTATCAACATACATTGTTTTTGGAGTTAGAATATTAGCATCAAGAGCTCCAGCCATAACTAATGGTTTGATAACTGATCCAAATTCAAAAACATCTTCAATATCGGTATTACGAAAAACACTAACATCGGGAACTTTCTGAAAATTATTTAGATTAAAAGAAGGGACACTGGCCATTGCGTATATTTCTCCAGTCATTGGATCAATTATTATTCCACCAGCCAAATCAGCTTTCCACTTAGTAAGAGTATCAGATAATTCAGACTGAAGAACGTGTTGAACCGTCGGTTCTATCGTTGTTATTATACTTCCTTGATTATCTTCTGTTTTAGAAAGAGTGTTTTTAATATTTGAAAAAACTTCAGCAAAAAAATTAATATAAAGCTGGTTTTTGGGCTTAGATAAAATATTTTGATAATATCTTTCTAATCCGTATTGCCCAACCTTATCATTTCCTTTATAGGCTAAAAAACCAATTGTCTGAGCAGCTGAACTCCCTCCAGGATAAAAACGCCAATTATCTTTAAAAAGTGAAACACCCGATAATTTAAGATTTCTGATTTTATCTGCTTGATCTTTATTTAAATGAGTAGCTACTTCTTCGTAAGGATCATCTTTTTTAGAAGCTCGGCGAATAAATGTATCACGGTCTGTTTTTATATATGGTTTGAGAGATAAATATAAAGATTGGGGGTCTTTAATTTTTTTTGTATCTAAAGCAACCTTAAACCCAGAAAGAATTGTTGCTGCTGCAACGAGTGAACTGTTTTTATTAGAAAAAAAGATTGAACCTCTATTAAAAAGATTACTTGTAGTAGTTTCATACTGTCTATCAGCTCTTTCGGCATATAAATCTCTGTGAACAATTTGAACAAGAAAAAGTTTAAAAATTAAAATACTGGCAAAAACAAGAACGAAAATAGAAATAATTCTTATTCGTTTTTTAAATGATAACGATTTCATTATCTAATGGCAACATAATTGGTAGAACGAGTAGCAAAAATATTATTATGAGCATTAACAAAACCATTAGCTAGGGCGTAATTTTTATTTATTTTATCTAAATCAGAAAAATAAGTGAGTTCAAGTTGAGCAATATTACTTTTGGAAGTTTGAATAGTACTTTCTAAAGACCTCCGAGCTAAAATATTGAAAGTTATTGATAATATAAAATAAGCATAAATAGTACCAACAATAACAATACCTCCAATAATTATTCTTAATAAAATAAGGCGAATATGATTATCTCCGATGATATCTATAGAAATTGTTTTTACTTTACTCATATTTTTTCTATTATTCTTAATTTCGCGCTACGTGAACGTGGGTTTATAATAATTTCACTATTGTCTGGTATCGTTGGTTTTTTTGTAATAATATTTGCATATCCTTTTTGTTTTAATTTTACGAATTCATGTTTAACGATTCGATCTTCTAAAGAATGAAAAGATATAATTGCCATTCTTCCCTCAGGAGCAAGTCGACTAAATCCTTTTTGAATAATATCTTCAAGATTTTTTAATTCACCATTGACCGCTATTCTGAGAGCTTGAAAAGTTTTTGTAGCTGGATTGATTTTTTTACTTTTATATAATCTGCCGATAGCTTGATTGATTATTTCTACTAAATCAAAAGTGGTTTCTATCTTTTTGAGGTGACGATTTTCAATTATCGCTTTAGCAATTTTTCGAGAATATTTCTCTTCACCGAAACCATAAATAATATTAGCGATGCTTTCTTCTTCCCAATTGTTGACAATATATTTTGCAGTCAAATCATTCTCATCTAAATCTTTTTTCATAGTCATCAGGAGAGGTTCATTTTTGAGAAAAGAAAATCCTCGCCCAGCGGTTTCAAGTTGAAATGAGCTCAAACCTAAATCAAGTAAAATTCCATTAACATAGGTTATCTCTAATTCATCAAGAACTTTATCTATATCTTGAAATCCGATTGTTTTAAAGATTGTATCGTGTGAAAAATCTTTAATTAATTTTTCTGTTCTTTGAATAGCATCCTTGTCAAAATCTAAACCAATAATCTTAATACTAGAGCCATATTTTTTAATCATTTCAAGAGTATGTCCCCCACCACCAAGGGTTCCATCCACGATAATATTTCCCGATTGGATATTAAGTCCTTTTATCGCTTCATTTTTTAAAACAGGAATATGTGTCATATTATTAAAGAACTCCTATCTGCCCTAATTTATCAGCAAGAGCATCAGCCTGTGTTTCAACAACTTTTTTATATTCATTCCAAGCTTTTTCATTCCAGATTTCTATTCTGTTTTGAACGCCAATAACTACAACTTTTGTAGAAAGATTAGAACGATTTTTTAAATTTTCCGGGATTAATATTCTACCCTGACTATCAACTTCTACATCAACAGCCTGACCAAACATAAATCTCGAGAAACTTCTATTATCACTTGCGAGCATTGATGAATCAGATAATTTATTTGAAATTTTTTGCCATTCTTTCACGGTAAACAAAGAAAGACAATTATCTAATCCCGGAGCAATAACCACACTCTTCCCTATTTCTTTACGAAATTTCACAGGAAGTGACATTCTATTTTTACCATCTAGGGTGTGTGTATATTCTCCAATCAACATAATAAATGTGAGGTGATTTTTTAATTCTAATAAATACCATAACCCACTTCATCCCACTTGATTTAAGTATAAACCACTTCGTCCCACAATACAAATACCCTCCTCCACTTAAACTGTGGATAACTTTTTTGTCTACTATTGACAAGTTTAGATAGTTATATTAATATATATGAAAATTAAAAGATATGACAAATAAAAAAAAATTTCTTGAAAGTTTTTTCTTTAAAAAAAGAAAAAGAATTTTCAAGAAATGTCACCCTTTCTATGAAAGACAGAAAGAGGTGATGGAAAGGGCTGTGGCCTTTTCCAAGAAATGAAGAACAAAAGAGCTCAAAATGGGCTCTTTTTTTATTCTCTTGGTTTCATTATTGGAAAGAAAATAACATCACGAAGATTTTTTTGTTCAGTTAGTATCGCCACCAACCTATCAATTCCCATTCCAAAACCAGTCATTGGAGGCAGACCATGTTCCATCGCTTCTAAAAATCTCTCATCTATTTGCATCGCTTCTTCGTCCCCATTATCTTTGGCTTTAGATTGAGAAACTAAAAGCTCTCTTTGTTTTAAAGGATTAACAAGTTCAGCATATTGATTAGTTATTTCAGCTCCAGCAATAATTAACTGAGCAACTTGTGCTGTTCCATCTTCATTTTGTTGAGCTAGGGGTTTCAAATCTCCAGGAAAATTCGTCACAAAAGTCGGATTGATAATTTTATTTCTTGAAGATTTTTTATAAATAAAATCAAGTAGATTCCCCTTGCCAATTTTTTCTACTTCTTCTTTGTCCATTCCCCACTTAATGGCTTCTTGTCTTGCTTCGTCTAAAGATATTTTAGTTATGTCTATCTCAGCATTTTCTTTCAATAAATCTACAAAAGAAACTCGAGGCCATTCTCCTTCAAAATTAACACTTATAACATTTCCTTCTTTATCACTAATACTAAAATCATTTTTCTTAAGAACATTTTTCGCAACTGATTTAATCAACTCTTCGGTCCATTTCATATTCGTTTCAAGTGTCTCATAAGCAGCATACCATTCTATCATCGTAAATTCTTGTATGTGGGTTGGATCAGATCCCTCGTTCCTAAAATTTTTTCCAATTTCATAGACACCGCGATAGCCACCTACCATAATTATTTTATGATCTAACTCTAAAGAAATACGCAAAACCATCGGCATATCATAATCATTTAAGTGAGTTTCAAAAACTCGAGCCATCGCCCCTCCAGTTTGATTTTGTAAAATTGGAGTTTCAACTTCTAAAAAATTTTTATCATCAAAAAATTTTCTTATAAATTTAATTATTTCTGCTCTAACAATAAAACGATTATAAACATCCTTATCCATAATCATATCTAAATAACGATGGCGGTATGTTTCTTCTATGTCTTGTAAGCCATGCCATTTGTCTGGTAATGGAAGTAAAGCTTTAGTAGCCATTTTCCATTCTTTTATTAAAATACTTTGTTCTCCTCGAGAAGTTACAAAAAGTGGACCAGTAACTGAAATAAAATCTCCGTTATCAACTGTAGAAGTAAACAAATTAAAAATATTTTCAGGTAGTTCATCTTTTTTTAGAACCACTTGTAATTTTTCTGATTCATCTTGAATGACTATAAAAAGTATTGCTCCTTGTCCTCTAATAACAATAACTCTACCAGCAACTGAAATAGACTTATCTTTTTTTTCTAAAACGAGTGCATCAAAATTACTTTTAATTTCTTTTAAAGAATAATCTCTAAAAACAGAACTCGGGTATGCTTTCATCCCAGCTGATTCTAATATCTTTATTTTCTCTAAACGAACTTTTCTTAATTCTTCTAATGAAGCCATAACTCTATTCTATATCAATTAGGGTGTACTTGACCAGCCCCTTGGGTGTTGAAATAGAAATAACATCATTTTTTGCTTTACCAAAGAGAGCTCGCCCAATCGGTGATTTATTGGAAATTTTATTCTGATTCATATCCGCTTCTTCAGCGCCAACAAGATGATAAATAATTAAATCTTTTGAATTATTCTTTTTCACTTTAACAGTTGTTCCTATTTCAACCTTACCGCTAGAGTGTTTTTTAACAACTACTGCGGATTGAAGCATATATTCTATTTGATTAATACGATCTTCAGTTTTTCCTTGGTCTTCTCTAGCTTGATGATATTCCGCATTTTCAGAAAGATCACCAAGTGCCTTAGCGGCAGCTAATGATTCGCCTATTTCTTTGCGCTTAACAGTTTTTAAATATTCAACTTCTTCTATTAAAGCTTTCTTTTTTTCTTCAGTTATATAATCTATTTCTTTCATTGTTGACAGATTCTAGCAATTTATCGTTAATAAGTCAAAAATATTTTATACAACCCTAAGGGCTTACTTAATATATTCTGGAGTGTTAGCAATCATATATTTTAATACTTCACGCATAACATAAGTTGCATTACCAGAAACATTTTTTGGACCACGCTCCATAAGTACAGCAAAAGCATATTTGGGATTTTTATAAGGGAAAAAACCAATAATCCACGAATTTGTATTGGTATTACCATATCCGACTTGAGCTGTTCCAGATTTAGCAGCAACAGATATACCAGGAATATTAAGATACCTAGCCGTGCCCATGGTAACCGCCATTCGCATTCCAGCTTGAACAATTTTCATTTCATCTTTATTTATGGGTATTATGGTTTCTTGAGATTTAAGAAATTTATTATCATTTAATTTAACATGCGGAATTGGGATTGATCCAAAATCAGCAACTCCAGCAACTGCTCTAACCATTTGAATTGGAGTTACCTGAAAACCATATTGACCAATAGAAGAGTTGTATGTATCTCCTACTCGCCATCTTTCTCCATTAAAATTAAGTTTTTTCCACTCTGGATTTGGAATAACCCCCCTTCTTTCACCTATTAAATCAATACCCGTTTTTTGGGAAATTCCAAATAAATTAACATATTTATTAATATTTGAAATACCTAAACCCTTAAGATCTTTATAACCTCCCCCTATTTCATAAAAATAAACATCAGAAGAAATTGCAATAGCTTTTTCCATATCTACATAACCAAAAGATCCGTGATCCTTAAAAATAGATTTTTTATTTGGGAAATATGGATTTGGAATAGAAATAAATCCGTTTGAAAGTATTTTTTTAAAAGGAGAAATAACTTTTTCAGCTAAAGCACCATAAGCAAGAAATGGTTTGATGCTAGAACCCGGAGAATATAAACCAGCAATAGCTCTATTCAAAAAAACTTTTCGCTTATCAGATAAATATTTTTCAATAATTTTACTATTTTTACCACTAGAAAGAATGTTGCTATTATATTCAGGATAACTAGCTATGGCCAACAAGCCACCTGTTTTAATATTCATAATAATTCCAGCTCCACCAGAAAAATTATATTTTTCAGCCATTAAGGTAATTTCTTTGTACATTTCTTTTTGAATTCTAGAATCAATTGAAAGTTTAAGATTCTTCCCTGGAGTAGGTTTAGAAATAATATTTTGCGATTGAATTTTACCACTAACATTTGTTTCAGTGATTTTAACACCGTTAGTTCCTGATAAAAATTTATTATAATATCCTTCAACACCAGCTCTCCCTATAAATGTATCTCTCCAATAATGACCAGAAGAATCCTTAGCTGGATAACTTATATAACCGAGTAATAAACCAAAACCTGGCGAAGAATAATAATTTCTCTGTGGAATTGATTTTTTATTTAAATCAGTTTTATTCCAAGAATTCCAAACTAATAAAACATTATTACGGTCATAAATTAAACCACGCGAAGCTATAATTGGCTCTTTTCTTAGTATATTATTTTCACTTTTAGTGAAATATACTTTACCTTTAACAATTTGAAGGACAGTTAATTTACCCGTAAAAATAATAACAATTAAAATAAAAAATAAACCTAAAATAAAAACAGAACGCTTTGGAATTGGCTTTTCTAACCGACCTTCAAATTGCTGAGTATTGAAATTAGGTAAGTTCTTTGAATCAAGAAAAATTTCATCTGGATCAATATTTCTTCTTATTCTTTTTTTATTTATGTGAAAAACCATTATTGTTATATAAAATAATTTTACGACGAAGAATTTGAATACTTATATAAAGGACAACAGTAATTGTAAAAAATGATATTAAATAGGTTATTAGATTATTTCCTGGAATTATATATAAAGAATAAATAATAATTCCCGAAATAATAAACTCATAAAAATCTTTAAATATAAAAATACCAATAAACGCTAAAAGAACACCCAACCACCATGGAAAAATAAATAAGGACATAAAAAATATAACATCAAAAATCCCTCGTTTCATAGATATAATATACCACACCTAGCTATATTTTTGAATTTTCATTTTACATATTTCATAAGCTATAGCACACAAATATGTAAAATTGATATATGTTTATTTTCCTGTTTCTTTTATTTTGT
>CAYTHY010000001.1:9473-41784 GCA_964437715.1 uncultured Candidatus Saccharibacteria bacterium | reverse complement strand
AATAAAACAGTAGAGCAAACGATAGAACCAGTTATAATTCAATCCAAAGAAGAAATATCGGAGAATGTAGAAGAGAGAAAAGAAAATGTGGGGGTAAAAAGTCATGATATTTTATCTCAAATACTTAGAGTTCCTTCAAATGTAATAAAACCAGAAGTAGTTGAATTAATGAGTAGAAAAAACTTTCCAATTTCAAATCAAGAAGAATTTGAGAATAATCCAACAAAAATAATTTCCAGTAAAAATAAGCCGACTAACTTAAATGGGATAACATTAAAAATAGCAGCTTAAAAAAATAAATGAAAAATTTTAGAAAAACTGAATATAATGATTTAAGAGAAGAAATTGCTTTAAATAAATTTCCAATAATTATTGGAAGAAAAGAAGAAGTTAATAGACTAACTAGAATTATTAATAGAAGTATTAATAATAATATTATTTTAGTAGGAGCCAACGGTTCCGGAAAAACTAGCCTTATTTATGGATGGATAAAAAAAATGGTCCAAGACGATAAAAATAAAGATCTAAGTTTTATTCAATTAGGTAATGAGCATTTATTTAATTTTGATAGTAGAAGTGAAGAAGGAATATTATTCAAGAATATAATGAAAGAATTACCCTCTTGTGTTTTATTCATAGATAATCTAGGTAGAACAGTATATGGGAACTCAAATCTTTTACAAAATACAGCTCGTTTATATCATGATATTCTTAAAAATCCAGATATAAAAGTGGTTCTTACTATGGAACCTAAAGAATATAATTGGATAGAACATGAGTATCCAGCTTTTATAAAAATGTTTGAAATAGTTAATTTAAAAAAACAAAATAATTTTGAACAGATTAAAATATTAGAAAGTAAATTAGTACAACTTAATAAAAATCATAAAGTAATTGTTCCTTCAACAATAATGCAGGAAATAGTTTCTTATGTTGAGCGCTTCCCTACTTTGGGAAAATTACCACAAGCATCTATTAGCCTTATGGATGAAGGAATTGTATCTACTAAAGCTATGGATAAAAAAGTTTTAACAGATGAGATAATTTCTGACATTGTTTCTAGTAAGATAGGTATTCCTAAAATGCAACTTAGTGGGAATGAGATGGAAATATTAAAAAATTTAGATCAAACTTTAAATTCTAAAATTATTAATCAAAATAAAGCTATTGATAAAATAATTAAAACTTTACAAAGAGCAAAATTAGGAATAAGAAATCCCAATAAGCCGTTAGGTTCATTTCTAATATTAGGGCCATCTGGAGTTGGAAAAACAGAAACTGCTAAATTAATTTCTGAAATTATGTTTGGTAGAAAAGAAAGTTTTATAAGATTTGATATGTCTGAATTTGGGCAAGATCACACAGTTCAAAGATTAATAGGAGCTCCTGTTGGATATAGCGGTTATGAAAGTGGTGGTGCCCTAACTAATGCTCTACAAGAAGAACCACATTGTTTAATATTATTAGATGAAATTGAAAAAGCTCATTCAAAGATTTTTGATATCTTCCTTCAGGTTTTAGACGATGGAAGATTAACTTCAGGACAAAACGAAACAGTGGATGCTTGTAATTCCATAATAATGGCAACTTCTAATATAGGAGTAAATGTAATACTGGAGGAATTCAATAAAGGAAAAAATATAATGGATGAAAAATTTATTCAGGAAAAAATAATTCCTGAATTAGCCAAAGTATTTAGATTGGAATTTATTAATCGTTTTGATAGTATTCTTATCTTTAACCCACTAACATTGCCAAATCTAATAGAAATAGCTAAACTTGAAATAAGAAAGGTTGAAAAAAGATTGACGAAACATAATGTTTCGTTTGATATAAACCCAAAAGAACTTGAAGAAAAAATAAAACCACTAGTTGATGCGAGGTTTGGAGCGCGACCAGTTAAAAGATTTATTGAAGAAACTTGCGAGTCGTTATTAGTTAAAAGTTTATTGAATAATTAATATAATTTTATGAACAATGATGAAAAATTAAAAAATATAGATGAAATATTTTCAATAGAAAATGAAATGCTTTTATCAATAGAAAATTATATAGATTCAGAAATAAAAAATATAATTGCAAATAAAATAACAAAACAAAAAGCTATCCTTCTTAAAATTATTAATCGAGAATTAAAAATTCAAGAGAAGATAGAAGATGAATCAAATACATCTATTGATAATAAATATTTTAATAAGAAATCATTGAATATTAATAATATATAATTTTATGAATAATATAACTATAGGAATAAATAAATATCACGGAAAAACAACTGTCATTAAGTATTCTGAAAACGATAGATTGCGTCATATGTATATGGTTGGCAAAACTGGAGTAGGTAAATCAACTATTTTTCAAAATATGTGTTTACAAGATATAGAAAATGGGAAAGGTGTTTGTTTTATTGATCCGCATGGAGAATCTATAGATTGGTTACTTAAAAATATTCCTGAAAACAGATTTAAAGATGTAATTCTTTTTGATCCAAGTGATGTAAATTTTCCATTTGGACTTAATATACTTGAAGCTCATTCCCCTCTTGAAAAAGACTTTTTAGTCAATGAATGTATCCAAATATTTTATAAGTTATTTGATCCTCAAAAGACAGGTATTATTGGTCCACAATTTGAACATTGGTTAAGAAATGCCGCTCTTACTGTTATGGCTGGACCAGAAGGAGGGAGTCTTATAGAAATTCCAAAATTGTTTATTGATCATAATTTTGAAATGGAAAAAAGAAAACATCTTACTGATCCACAAGTGATAGAATTTTGGACTAAACAAATGTCTAAAACTTCAGATTTTCATAAAAGTGAAATGCTTAATTACTTTATGTCTAAATTTGGGCAATTTATGAATAATACTCTAATGCGTAATATAATAGGACAACACCAAAGTAGTTTTGACTTTGAAAATTTAATGGATAATAAAAAAATTTTGTTAGTTAATTTATCAAAAGGTAAAATTGGAGAAATAAATGCTCATATGTTGGGGTTAATAATATTATCTAAATTACAAGCAGGAATATTAAAAAGAGCTAATAAAGAATCTTCTGAACGTGATCCTTTCTATCTATATGTAGATGAGTTCCAAAATTTTACAACTGATACCTTTATTAGTATGTTGAGTGAGTCACGAAAATATGGATTAGGTGTGCATATTACTAACCAATATTTAGCACAATTACCAGAAAATATAAAAGATGCAGTTTTAGGTAATGTTGGAACAATTATTTCATTTGAAGTTGGAGCAGAAGATGCAGAAATATTGTCACGAGAATTTTTACCAATGAAAGTAGAAGATTTTATTAATTTACCTAGATTTAATTTTTATATAAAATTAATGATTGACGGTAAAACTAGTCATGCTTTTTCTGGTATAAGTATTCCTCCCAAAGAATCAAAATCTCTGTTAAATATGAAAAAAAATATAGAGACATTTAATAAACTTTATTATGGGTCTCCTAAAATTTTTATAGAAAAGACAATAAATAATAATTTATTGTAAGAATATTATTTATTAGTATTTATAGAATTTTTATAGGAGCCAGTAATATTACCTGGGTTAATTTTATTGATATCAGATAAATTAAATTTACTCTTTTTTATTTGTTCAATTCCCTTATTGAGTAAATTATTAAAAAGACCATTCCATCCATTTGTTAATGGTTTTTTCAAATATTTGTTCCAAATATTTTCTCCTTGTTGTTCAATATAATTAACATTATTTTGAAAACGTGGAGAATTTATTGTTGACCTAATATCTACTTTAAACAAGACTAAAACAATAATAATAATTATTATTAATCCGCCTAAATGAATATGTAATCTTGATGGGTATTTATGATCACTCATACTATTTTATTATTATAACACTAATTAAAATAAAAAACATTATTTGATCTTGTTTTTAGCTATTTTAGGTAGATATAACATAGGATTAAGGTATGAATTAATTGAAGCAATTGGCATAATAAAGTCTTTACCCCTACAAGTGAGACTTGGAACTTTTCTTACGCTAACTCCACCAGAAGCATAAACACTAACATGTAAATGAGGACCAGTTGTATGTCCTGTATTACCAGAAAGAGCAACAATATCACCTGCTTTTACTCTTTGACCAGCTTTAGCTGAAATTACTAGTAGGTGTCCAAAGGTGCTTGATAGGCCATTATCGTATTTGATAAAAACCCATTTACCAAAAGAAGCATTCTTACAATAAATATCAGTATTTCCAGTATCAATAACTACTCCACTAGCCATAGCCATTACTTTTGTCCCAATAGAAGCTCTAAAATCAACTCCACTATGTGAACCTGATCTATATAAACGCCTAGAAGCTGAAGTTACTCCAAACAATTGAGTTATAAAAATATTTTTTAATGGCCACGATAAGACCTCAGAACCTTCTTTTGGTAAAGAATTAGGATTTAAAATAAATTTAAGTTGGGCTTCATAATTTAGAAGGTCTTTTTTGAAAGCATTATATTTTTTTTGTTGCTCAGCTAATAATTTTTTATAATTATATTCCCTATTTTTAGTATTAATTAAAATTTTATTTTTCTGACTTTTTGTTATTTCTATGGCTTTTTGTTGAAGATATAAAGTTTGATTAAAAGAATTTAATTTTTTTTGTTCAATTTCTTTCTCATTTTTAGATAGGATTGAATAAGACTTTTGTATTTTAACTTTCTTTAAATATTGTCTAATTTTTTCATTGATAGAAATAATATCATTATATTCACTACTGATATTAGCTAAATTCCCTTGTAAAACAAATTTTTCTATTATTGGGGTATTGTCATTTATATAAAGAGTAACTATTAACTCACTTAATAGTTTTTTAGAACTTTCTATTGCTTCTTGTTGTGTGTTTATATCTGAACTTAAATTTTTAATGGTAAGGTTTACTACTGTAATCTTTTTTTGAGTTTTTTCTTTTTCTTTGACTAATTTATTTCTAGTTAAAGCCAATCGTCTTATTAATCTAGTCAGCGTGTTTTTTTGTTCGCTAGTTTTAGAAATCTGTTGTTGATATAATTTTATCTGCTGATTAAGAGTTTCTATTTGATTATTAGTAGTATTGATTTGTTGACGGATATTAGAAGTTGTTACAGCAATTGATTTGTTTTTTGGTATAACGAAAATTATACATATCAATACAATGATTATAAATAAAGCCTTTTTCATAGTAATAGTTTCTTATTTAAGGAAGTAATTTAATAGCATAATTTAAGCGTGCGATAGTCTCATTTTTACCGAATATTTCAATCAAGACAAAAGGATCAGGTGATTTATCTTTTCCTGATAAAGCATAACGAACTGGCCAAAGTAAGTCCCCTGTCCCAACTTCCTTGGCATAAGGTAATAATATTTTTTTTATATTTTCTTTCGTGAAATTTTTTTCTTCTATTTTTTCAAGAATGACAATAGTTTGAGTTAAATAATTAGAAATTTGCTTATATTTTTTTTCTTTATCAATTTTATCTGGTTTAAAAATTAGCACTTCCTTTTCAAAAGTTGGTCTTTGGAAAAAATAAGTTAAATCGCCATTTTGGGACATCTCCATAATTTCCTTACCATTAGAGATTCTTTCAAAAATAATAGGAATTATTTTATTAATAGTTTTGTCTTTATATTTTGGTAAATTCTTAATATTAAGAGGAATAAATTTTTCAATATATTCTTTTTTTTCTTTTATAGATAGCAGTTTCAAATATTCTTTATTTATCCAATCTAATTTTTCTTCATTAAAATTACCACCGCTATGTTGTATTTTTGAGATATCAAACATTTTTATGAAATCTTCTCTTTTAATTATTTCTTGATTTGTTCCAGGGTTCCAACCTATCAAAATTAAAAAATTAAACATTGCTTCTGGTAAATATCCCTCATCATGATATTCTAAGATATCCTTAGCTCCATCTCTTTTGCTCAGTTTTTTCTTGCCGTTTTCAGCCATTATTGGTGGTAAGGTTACAAAAAGTGGAGGTTTAATGTCTAAAGCTTCATATAAAGACAAATATTTAGGAGTAGAAGATATAAATTCTTGTCCACGCATAATATGAGTAATACCCATTTCTAGATCATCAACAATATGAGCAAAATTATAAGTTGGATAACCGTCACTTTTTATTAAAACAAAATCATCCAGAGCTTCTTCCCCTGCTGATAAATCACCAAAAACTAAATCGTTCCAATGGTATCTTTTTATATTAGTAACCTTAAAACGAAGTGGTTTTGTTCCGTCCCATAGAGGTGGATTTTGGGGTCTATGATTACGAAATAAAAATGGTTTCTTTTGTTTCATCGCTTCTTGTCGGAAAACTTCAATTCCCTCTTTTGTGTTTATATCAGTATAAGCTAAACCTTTATCTATTAAAATTTGTGCATATTTTTTATAGATATTTAATCTTTCTGATTGTAGATATGGTTTATTTGGTCCTCCAATATCGGGACCTTCGTCCCATGTAATCCCAAGCCACTTAAGAGACTTTATTATATGCGGTATGGCCTCTTTCACTTCTCTTTGTTTATCTGTATCTTCTATTCGTAAAATAAATGTTCCGTTATTTTGTTTAGCATAGGCCCAAGCATAAATTGCTGTTCTAATACCCCCAATATGCATAAAACCCGTAGGACTTGGAGCAAAACGAGTTATAATTTTTTTACTATTTATTTTCATATTAAGATTTAATGTGAGAAAGTGCTATTTCGATTACTTCCGAGGCAATTTCTCTAGAAGCATTAGGTTTAGCAAAAGATAACGCTTTATCTTTCATTATTGAAAGTTTATTTTTATCTGTTAATATCTTATTAATTTCATCTAATAAAAGATGAGGAGTTAAATTTACTTCCTCAACAACTTCACAAGCTCCAACCCTTGCATAATTATAAGCATTCTTTCTTTGGTGATCTCCATTCGAATTAGTTATTGGGATTATTATTGAAGGTAGACCCCAAGCAGCTATTTCAAAAATAGCCGATCCTGCACGAGAAATTATTAAATTAGTTGCTCCCGCTGCCATTTTTGTATCTAAATCATTCAAGTACGCAATTGGATGATAATTAACAATGTTATGATTACCATCCATTAATAATTTAGAACGAGAAATTACATCATCTATATTACTTAAACCAGTTTGGTGGATTATTTGATAATGAGAAAGTAGTTCAGGTAAAATATCAATAATTACATCATTAATTATTTTAGCTCCTTGTGATCCTCCAATTATTAAAATTATAGGTAATTTATCATTAAGCTTAAAAAATTCTTGTGCACCATTTGAATTTAATTTTATAATACTTTTACGAATTGGCTGTCCAGTTAAAGCTGTTTTTTCTTTTGGTAAATAATTGGCTGCTTCTGGCCAAGATATTGCAATTCTTTTCGCAAATTTAGCTGTCCAAAGATTAACTTTACCAGGATAAGAATCAGATTCATGCATTACAACAGGAATTCCAAGTATTCTAGCAGCAAAAACAGCGGGAAATGCAACATAACCACCTTTGGAAACAACTACATCTGGAAAAATAAAAAACATACTGAGTAACCCAAAAAACAAACCACTTCCAGTAGAAAAAATATCAAAGAAATTTTTTATTGATGAATAACGGCGTATCTTACCAGCAGGAATTTGAACAAACTTAATTCCATTTTCAAAAAGTAGTCTCTTGTCATATGGAGAATTAGACATATAAAAAAGTTTTAAATCAACAATTTTTTGTTCATCAGTTATTTCAATTAATTTTTCAGCTATAGCAATTAATGGATAAAAATGCCCACCTGAACCTCCTCCTGTAAGTAATATTTTCATATAATCAATTATATATTATTTATTTTTATTTTTCTAGTATTAGAAAGAAACAAAAAAATTCATCTCACCGTGTTTTTTGGGGTGTATATTTAACTTATAAATATAACATTTTTTATTAAATGTTATTAAATAATACTCTCTATCTAAACATTCCTTCTATATATGAATATAAATTTTAAGAAGAAAACAGTAAAAAACGATTCAGGAATATTTTATATTATTGATTATTTTGTAATATTTTTTCAACAGCAAATCTTAAATTATTTGTTCTAGTAATTACATTAATTCCAATTTCTTTGTTTATTACTTTTTTTATTATTTCTATAAGAATCTCAGGTGAATATTTCTGAGAGTTACCATTTATTCCACCCTGAAACTTAATTAGTTTATATAAATTATTGAAATCATCTGCTTCTGTAAAATCCAAACTATCTTTATCGTTGATTCTTTTTAATTCTGAAATTGGTAATTCTTTGGTAATAGTATCCTTTGGATTATCTGAACTAGGCTTAAACACTGTGATAATTTCATTATTTATTTGAGAAACAGTCCAATCTCCTTCTATTTGCCCATTTGATCTTTTAACAAATAAATGAGAGCCCTCCACTGGAAACCATCCTTCTCTATTACTTTCTAGTTTTCTAAATGATGGATTAAAATTCATAATAATTTTATATTAATAAAATAATAATATTTTAATTATACAAAATTAATTAGTATTTAGCAATTAAGGAATTTTCTTTTGAAATTTTGAAATATTTAAAATAATTCCTATCATTCCTAAAGATAACAAAAGAGATGTTCCTCCATGACTTATAAAAACCAAAGGAACTCCAGTTAATGGAAATACTCCAATAGAAGAAGCAATATTCATGAAAGATTGAGCTGTGATAATTGTAACAAAACCAGCAACCAGTAATTTACTAAACGAATCTGGCGAATAATAGGCAATTCTATATCCTCTAAAAATGAAAGTTAGGTAAAGAATAATTAATAATACACCACCCAAAAAGCCTAGTTCTTCTCCGATTACTGCAAAAATTGAATCTCCTTGTGGTTCTGGTAAATAATTAAATTTTTGGATACTTTGCCCTAACCCCCTCCCGAAAGTTCCACCAGAACCGACAGCTATCAGTGATTGTTGGATTTGATATGATGAACCCCTCCCGTTCTTATTTGGATTCAAAAATGAGTTAACTCTGTTCATTAAATAGGGTTTAAAAGAAACAAGAATAGCAAAAGCTATTAAACTAGCTATTAGAAAAATTCCAATTTTTTTAACAGAAACTCCAGAAATAAATAACATTACTAAGGCTGTAATAACAATCAAAATTATACTTTTAGTATCTGGTTGTTTAAGTAAAATAACTGAAATTATTCCAAGTAAAATAAGAAAAGGCAAAAAACTAAATTTGAATTGATGAATTTTATCTTTTGCTGAAGATAATAAAGCTGCAAGATATATAATAAATCCAATTTTTAGAAATTCAACAGGTTGAAGTGAAATCCCTAAAAACTCAATCCAGCGTTTTGCTCCACCATGAGAAAACCCAAGATGAGGGATGAAAACAAGTAAAGTTATAATTACGGAAAATATAAAAAATATTAGAGAATATTTTCTCCAGAATTTATATGGTATTCTTGATCCAAAATAAAGAGCAACCAAACCACCTCCAAGCCCAAAAACAAATTGATTAAAAATTACTGCATAAAATTTTGTCTCATTTTTAGCTAAAATTCCCAAGGAAGCTGAAGTAAACATTACTATTCCAAAAGCAACTAGAGCAATAACTATTCCTAAAAAAGTTTTATCAATTTTATTTTTCTTCATTTCCTTTAATTAACTAATAATTGAAATTACAACTCCAATTATAGCTGTCATTAAACCAACTATCCAATAACGCATAGTAACTTTGTATTTTGGCCAACCTAAAGCTTCAAAATGATGATGTAACGGTGCATAAAGAAAAACTTTTTTTATATGAAAATATTTTCGAGCTGACATTTGAATAACATTTGAGGCAGATGTTACGAAAAGTGGAAAAGCAATAACTGGCAATAATAAAACTGTATTAGTCATAAAAGCGAGAACAGCTAAAGTTACAGTTAATCCGATCATTCCATTTTCTCCCATATAAAATCTAGCCGGCGGAATATTAAACCAGAGAAAAGCTAATACTCCCCCAGTTATAACTGCTGAAAAAGCAGCAATATCCATTTGATTATTAAAATAAGCAATCAAGGCATAACTAGCAAAAATTGAAGCTAATACTCCACCTGATAAACCATCTATACCATCAATAACACTAGAAGACCAAACACCAAGCATAACTAGAATGAAAAAAGGAATGAAAAAATAACCTAAATTCACAAAACCAAACCAAGGAATGTAAAGATTGGAAATTCCAAGTTTTGTAAAAAACCACCAACCTATAATTAATCCTAAAAACAAAATTATAGAAATTTTTATATAACGAAGTATGATTGGATCTTTGGACCACTTACCCTTACCCCAAATTTGTAAAAAGTCATCACCAAGACCAATAAGAGAAGCAACAATTAAAGTGAAAAGAGGAAGTAGGGTTTGATTACGACTAATAAAATATAATTTATCTGTTAAGCTGTTTTTAAAGATAATACTTATTATCCAAATTACGAAAATAGTAATAATAACAGAAATCCAAATAATCATTCCACCTGTTCTTGGAGTTGATAACTCAGCTACTTCATTATGAATTGTTTGGAATCCTCCTTCTTTTGAAACATTATTGTTTCGGGAAGATCGGCGCCACATTTTATATTTATAAAAATAATGAGTTGCAATTGGAGTCAATAATATTCCTATTATAAAGCTTATGATTGCTGGTAATAAAATTTTAATTGCGTTAGTCATTTTCGTTTTCTTTTTGATTTAATATCTCTTCTAATTTATTTGAAACTGAAAGATGATCAGGAAGTTGATCAATTGATGAAATACCCATATATGAAAGAGTTTCAAAAGTAGGACGATAGATGATTCTTCTGCCATTCTTATTTTTAGCTACTTTTTCTATCAAACCTCTAACCAATAAATTACGAAGTATAAAACTAGAATTTACTCCACGAATATAATCAATTTCACTTCTGGAAATTCCATTCTTATATAAAATAATAGAAAGTGTTTCTAAGGATGCTTTTGAAAGTTCCCTATCAATTTCTTCTTTGCGAATAGAAGTAATTAAAGAACTCAATTCACTAGTAATTCCGAGAACAACTGAATTATCTTTCTTTACTAAAACAATACCTCTATTTATAAGATTTTGTTCTAATTTAATTAAAGCTTTATCTATTTCTTCAATACTTACCTTAAGGAGTTTCGCCAATTCTTTGGTTGAAACATCTTCCCCTTTGTAAAATAATAAGCCCTCTATTTTTGATTCTAATTCAATTGACATGTAATTATTATTGATTTTCTATTAATGTTTGTTTATTAATCTCTATATCTCCAAAAGAAGTATTCTGAATTACATTGATAACTCCTTCTCGTACTAATTCTAACATAGCCAGAAAAGAAACTATAACATGTACTCTAGCTTCTCTTGCATTACTTGCTCCATGACTTTTAGAGAATTCTTTAAAAGATAGGTTCATTGCATTTTGTATTCGTTTGGTTAAGCTCTCAATTACTTCATCAATATTTATCATTTTTTTAATTTCTATTTTTGGCTTTTCTTTTTCGATTTTAGGTAATTTAAGTAAAACATTTGAAATTGATTGATTAATATTTGAAACTGTTATTATTTCATTTGGTACAAATATTGCTTCTCCCCAAAGACGATCATTGGGCCCAAAAATTATTTTTGTTCCAAATTCATTTTTGATATTAATGCTAGCATTTTTAATTATTTTATATAGATTTAATCGTCGTTCAAGATTACTTATTTTTTCACTTTCGTCTTCTGTTAATTCTAGGTTCGGTAATAAGGACTTTGATTTAATTAAGATTAAAGTAGCTGCTATTAAAATAAAATAAGAAACATCGGCGATATGTTCTTCTGTAGAAATATCTGACATTGATTTAATATAAGCAATATAATCATTTGTAACCTTCGCTAATGATATTTCATTAACAAAAAGCTTTCGCTTCTCAATAAGAGAAAGTAGTAAATCAAGAGGACCATTAAACTCCCCCGTTTTTACTTTATATTGTAACGAAACAGATTCTTCCAGCATTTAGTTATTCTAGCATATTTGTTCTCCGGTGGGGTTAATTTTAATAAAATATTCTAATTATAGAAGAGATATTTATTAATATTTATTTATAATTCTTTTTTGTAATTTTGCAATAAATACGCGGGGGCGTATTTATTGCAACAAGAATAAAATTAATCAGTAAATTAATCAGTGATAAAAATATAAAAATATAAAAAGATAAAAATATAAAAAGCTAGATGTTATATTATTCTGGCTTTTTTTTTATTTCTATCCCTAATTCTTTAAGTTGTTTTTCTGATACTTCTGAAGGTGAATTCATCATCAAATCTTTTCCTTCACCTGTTTTTGGGAAAGCTATAACTTCGCGAATATTTGGTTCATTTTCTAATAACATTACAAGTCGGTCAAAACCCCAAGCTATCCCTCCGTGTGGTGGTGTCCCAGAACCTAATGCATGTAACATATGAGAAAAATTCAAGTCAATATCCTTATCATTATGGCCAATAATGTTAAGAACTTTTTTTAATGTTTCAGGATTATGAGCACGAATACTTCCACCTCCAATTTCATTACCATTTAAAACAATATCATATTGTGTAGTAATTATTTCTCCAATATTTTTTTCATTTAATAACCAATCTTTATGTTTATCAATTGGCTCCGAAAAAGGATTATGAGTAAAAGTCCAATTTCCTTCTGTATTTTTGTTATCAGAATTTTTAGTTTTTTCAAAAAATGGAAATTCTACTATCCAGCAAAAAGCTAATAAATTAGGATTGTTTTTATCTTTTCTTAAATCAGGTCTGTCTGTTTTATATTTTTCAATTGCTTCCTTGTATGTAATTCTAGGAAAAGGAATTTCTTGAATTTTTTTATCTGGATAAAGTTTATTTATCAATTCAATCAATAATTTTTCGTTCAATTCCATAACTTCTTCTTTTGTAATAAACGACATTTCTATATCAAGTTGGGTAAATTCTGGTTGTCTATCACCTCGTGTATCCTCATCTCTCATACAACGAGCAAATTGAAAATATTTTTCCATGCCAGATGACATTAAAAGTTGTTTATATTGTTGAGGAGATTGAGGTAGTGCATAAAATTTTCCATTATTCAAACGAGATGGGACGATATAATCTCTGGCTCCTTCAGGTGTAGATTTTGTAAGAATTGGAGTTTCTACTTCTACAAATCCTTCTTTATCAAAAAAGTCACGGACAAATTTTGTAATTTTATATCTTTTACGAATATTTTTTTGCATTCTAGGACGACGTAAATCTAAATAACGATATTTTAATCTATTCTCTTCGCCTATTTCTTTTCCGTCTGATGTTATATCAAAATTAGGAGTTATCGCTTTATTTAATATTTCTATCTCTGTAATTTCTAATTCAATATTTCCATTTAAAACATCTTTTTTTATATTCTTCTCAGGACGCTTATTAACTATTCCCTCTATCTTTAAGACCCATTCATTTCTAATCTCTTTAACAGCTTCCATAGCTTTTATGTGGTTAGGAAGAATAACACACTGTATAGTACCAGTCATATCCCTTATGTCCAAAAAGACAAGTTTACCTTGATCACGGCGAACATTCACCCAACCAGCGACAGCAACAGGAGAACCTATGAAATTTTCTAAATCTTTTATATAAATACGGTTTATCATAAAATATTATTTTAATTATAAATTAATGAATATGTTTAACTATTTCTTCGTATGGAACTGAAATTATTGTAACAAGAACAACTAATATCCAGTAAAACGGAGCAAAAGTAAAGTAAATAAATTTATCTTTATGCCACATAGGTAAATACCATTTTTGAGTCACTAAATAAAGTGAATTCAAGGGATAGTAAATTGCTCCAAAAATGATGGTAAGAATTATTGCTATTATTTTCATAATTTTGTATTTATTCCAATTTTATCACGAATAAGTTTCATTTTTTCTTGAGCCTGAGCTCTAGCTTTAATACCTCCCTTGTTTAAAATCTTCATAACTTCATCAGTATTATTTTTATAAAACTCTCTCTTTTCTCTTAAAGGAGAGATAAAAGAAATAATTTCTTTTAATAAAATTTCCTTAGATTCTTTATAACCTAATCCACCATCCAAATATCGTTTTTTTAATTTCTCTAATTCATCTTTTACTAAAAAAAGTTTATGGAGAGCAAAAATATTACAAGAATCTGGATCTTTTTTTTCTTCAGGAGTTTTAGAATCTGTTACTATCTTCATAACTACTTTTCTTATTTCTTCATCTGTCGCGAATAGTGGAATTGTGTTTTTATAACTTTTACTCATTTTTCGTCCATCAATCCCAGGAACAATACCAACATCTTTTAAAATCAAAGGTTCAGGTAAAATAAAAAGTTCACCAAAAATTTTATTAAATTTCTGAGCAATATCGCGAGTATATTCAATATGTTGTTTTTGATCTTTTCCAACTGGAACTATATTTGCATCTTGTATTAAAATATCAGAAGCCATCAATATTGGATAATCAAATAGTCCAACATTTACCTCTTTGGTTTTCATTCCTGCATCCTTGTAGGCAGTGGCTCTTTCCAAATAAGGCATTGTAGTTAGACAATTAAAATACCAAGTAAGTTCTGTTACTTCAGGAACATCTGATTGTTTATATAAACAAACTTTTTCTGGATTAAGACCGCAAGCAAGATAATCTATAGCAGTATTTAATATATTTTTAGATAATATTTCTCTATTTTGAATCGTTGTAATAGCATGTAAATCAGCAATAAAGATATATGAATCATATTCATCTTGTAAATCTACAAATTGCTTAATAGCCCCAAAATAATTACCTATATGGATAGCCCCTGAAGGTTGAATCCCTGAAAGTAAGCGTCTTTTCATATCTGTATATAATAGCAAAATACAGATAGTTTTGCACACTTTACCCACATATTTATTAAAAAAAGGGTAGTGCCAGATATTTTAGCTATGCTACAATAAAACTTATGCCAAACAAAAAAACAAATCTCCGTGTTCCTCCACAAAGCATAGATTCTGAGAAAGCAATTTTGGGTTCAATTATGTTGCGACCAGGAGCGATTAATGAAATAGATGAAATGATTACTCCTGATTCATTCTATGCAAATAAACATTCTCAAATTTATAAAACAATGTTTGAACTTTCAGCCAAGGGTGATCCAATTGATCTAATTTCTGTTTCTCAAAAATTAGATGAAAAGGGTCTACTTGACTCAACTGGCGGAAGAAGTTACCTAAGTGAATTAACTAACGCAGTCCCCGCTTCAACAAATATTAAACATTATGCAAAAATTGTAAATAAAAAACATCTTTTAAGAAAGATTATTGAAGCCGGAACAGATATTTCAGAATTAGGATTTAAGGAAGACGTAGAAAATGTTTTTGAGATTCTTGATAAGGCAGAAAAAAGGATGATGAATATAAATGATAATATGGCTGGCCACACCTTTAGTTCTCTTAAAGATAGCTTACCTGAAGCCTGGGAGCGTTTAGAGCGACTACATGAAATTAAGGGAGAATTGCGTGGTGTTCCGACTGGCTTCCGTGATTTAGACCAATATTTATCTGGCCTCCAAAAATCTGACTTAATCATTTTAGCTGCTCGACCATCTATGGGTAAAACAACTTTAGCTTTGGATATCGCCAGGCAAACAGCTTTACAAAATGATATTCCAACAGTTATTTTTTCTTTGGAAATGAGTACTCAGCAATTGGTTGACCGAATGCTTGCTGCTCAGTCAAGAGTTAATGCTTGGAATCTTAGAACTGGTAATTTATCAGCTGAGAATGAATTTTCTAAAATACGGGATTCTTTAGATTTATTATCGAGGGCTCCGATTTTTGTAGATGATTTAGCTGGTAATTCGATAGTTAGAATGCGTTCAGTTTGTCGCCGGATTAAAGCTTCAAATGGATTAGGACTAATTATCGTTGATTATTTACAATTAATGTCAACTTCTAAAAATTACGACAGTATGGTGAATCAAGTTACAGAAATATCTAGATCTTTGAAAGCTCTAGCAAAAGAATTTGATGTCCCTGTTTTAGCTTTATCTCAGCTTTCCCGTGCTGTTGAATCTCGTGGAGGACGCCCTAGATTGTCAGATTTGCGTGACTCTGGATCCATTGAACAAGATGCCGATGTTGTGATGTTTATTCATCGTGAAGATAAAGGTAAGGACGAATCAGAGAAGACAAATATTGCAGAGATATTAATTGAAAAACATCGTAATGGCCCAGTTGGTAAAGTTAGTTTATACTTTGATGAGAAAACTACAACTTTTATGAGTATTGAAAAATCTAACCTTAATCAGTTTTCAGCTCTACCTGAGAATTCAAGTGATATTGAACAATTTTAAATATGAATCCGATAGATAAATTAATTGAATATTTTAAAGAATTTCCTGGAATAGGAGAAAGACAAGCTAAACGATTTGTTTATTTTCTATTACGCAAAAATCCTAATTATGTTAATGAATTAGGAAAAACAATAATTGAAACTAAAAATTCAATATCACAATGCCAGTCTTGCTTCCTTTTCTTTTATGGGCAAAATAAAAAAATATGTGAGGTTTGTGCAGATTCAAATACAGATAGCACTTCCCTTTTAATTGTTGAGAAGGATGCAGATTTTGAAAGTATTAAAAGAAGCCAAAAGTATCATGGAATGTATTTTATATTAGGAGGGCTTATACCAATAGTTACTAAAGAAACTCCTAATTTTGTCAGAATAAAAGAATTAAAAAATATAGTTGAAAAAAGAGCTAAAGATGGAAAACTTAAAGAAATTATTTTAGCTTTATCTATCAATCCTCAAGGTGAACATACTGATCTTTATCTAAGAGAAATCTTATCTGCTATTCAGAAAACTTATAAGCTTAATGTTGTTTCTTTGGGCCGAGGTCTTTCTACTGGAACTGAGCTAGAATATTCTGATTCAGAAACTATTAAAAGTGCTTTGCAAAATAGAGCTTAAATAAAAAAAATCTACAAATGAACTTTGTAGATTTTTTTTATTTAATAGCAGAAATTTTGACTTCAATAAATGGCTGACGATGTCCGTTCTTTTTTAAATATCTACTTTTGGCTTTATATTTAACAACCTTTATTGTTTTATGTTTTCCAGCTTTTTGAAATAAGGATTCTACTTTAGCTCCTTCTATAAAAGGTGAACCAATTGTCGTATCCTTTCCGTTATCAACAAGTAAAACTTTATCAAAAACAATTTTATCGCCAAGTGTATACTCTCCTTTTATTTTTTCAATCTTCAAAATATCGCCAACAGTAACTTTGTACTGTTTTCCCCCTGTTTGTATTACTGCAAATTCCTTTAATTCCATAGGCCATATAATACACAAAATCTTTGAGAATTGCAAGTTTAAGGTTATAATAATTCCTATATGGCTTTAGAATTATTTAATACGTTATCTCGTCAATTAGAATTATTTAAACCCTTAAATCCACCTAAGGTTGGTTTGTATACTTGTGGTCCAACAGTTTATAATTATCCTCATATTGGTAATTACCGAGCTTATGTTTTTGGTGATATTTTGAAAAGATATTTAATTTATCGTGAATATAAAGTTAAACACATTATGAATATCACAGATGTCGATGATAAAACTATTCGCGATTCACAGGTTGAGAATAAAAACTTAGAAGATTTTACTAAATTTTATACTGAATCTTTTTATGAAGACATAAAAAGCCTCAATATTATACCGGCTGATAAATATACTAAAGCAACGAGCTATATTAAAGAGATGATTGAACTTGTAGAAATTTTGATTGATAAAGGTTTCGCTTATAAAACAAAAGATGGTTCAATCTATTTTGATATCCACAAAGATTCTAATTATGGGAAATTATCTCATTTTAAAATTTCAGATCTCAAAAAAAATGCGCTAGGTCGTCTAATAGAAGATGAATATGATAAAGAAAATGCTCAAGATTTCGCTCTTTGGAAAGCTTGGTCCAAAAATGATGGTGAAGTTTTTTGGGAACCAGAGAAAATATTAAATAAAAAAACAGTATTGGTTAAAGGAAGACCTGGTTGGCATATAGAATGTTCAGCGATGAGTATGAAAGAACTTGGTCAAAGTTTTGATATTCATACTGGTGGAGTAGATAATATTTTTCCACATCACGAAAATGAAATTGCCCAATCAGAATGTGCGACAGGAAAACCTTTCGTGAAATATTTTATGCATAATGAATTTTTACTCGTTGATGGAAAAAAAATGTCTAAATCTCTTGGCAATTTTTACACCTTACGTGATTTGATAGAAAAAGGAATTGACCCTCTTGCCTTTCGTTTGTGGCTTTTAACTTCGCACTATAGAACTAAAACTAACTTTACAATGGAGGCTGTTGTTGGTGCTCAGAATGCTCTTATTCGTATAAGAAAAATCTTTTTAAAATTAGGAGGTGAAATAGGTCAGGTTGAAGATAAATATAAAAATCAATTAATTAAATATATGGATAAGAATTTAGGTACTCCTGAAGCGTTAACAGTTTTATGGGAATTGATAAAAGATACTAAAATATCTAAAGAAAATAAAAAAGCTACTTTATTAGATTTTGATAAAGTTTTAGGTTTAGGTCTTGATCAATTAAAAAAAGATGTTATTCCTTTAAGGATAAAGCAATTAGTAGAAGAAAGGGAAATAGCTAGAGAGAATAAAAATTGGGATAAGAGCGATCAACTAAGAGATAAAATAAATAATCTTGGTTATGGAGTTGAAGATTCATCGTTGGGTCCCAAGATATCCAAAAATTAACATCTATAAAATCTTATAAACCTTCTTCTTTTAATTGCTCAATTAAATTTCTTGTTTTTCTAGAAATTCTTGATGGTACATCTACTAATATTTGTATAATAATATCACCACGACTATTACCAGATGGAACTCCCTTACCCTTAATTCTTAATAAATCTTTATGTTTAATACCTTCTGGTATTTTAACCTCAATTATTTTTCCTTCTAATGTTTTTAATTTATAAACCATTCCTAGAAGAGAATCTGTTAATTTAATAGACAAATCCATTGTCAAATTAAGCCCTTGTCTTTTGTAGATTGGATGTTTGCCTATTTTTACTTTAATATAAAGATCTCCACTGATTCCACTAAATATAGCTTCTCCCATTCCATTTAAGCGAACCATCTCTCCTTCATTTATTCCTGCTGGGATTTTAATATCAATTTCCTCCTCTTTTTTATGAACACCGGCTCCACGACATTCAGGGCATTTTTCTGATGGTGTTTTCCCAGAACCATAACAAGATCCACATACTTTAACACTTGAAAAATTACCAAAAATAGAACGTTTAACTTCACGGACTTTTCCTTGTCCATTACAGGTTTTACAAACTTCCATTTTAGTATTTTTTTTAGCTCCAGTTCCTCCGCAAACACTACAGGTTGATTGTTTATTTATTTTAATTTTTCGTGTTGTTCCAAATATTGATTCTTCAAAAGATAATTTAATTTCTGTAGAAATATCACGGCCACGACGAGCATTCTTCCTACTATGAGCTCCTCCAAAAAAATCACCAAAAATATCTCCTAAATCACCCATATCAAATCCACCCATATCTTGAGAAAAACCATATTGCGCACCATCAAAACCACCCCAATTAGATTGTTGTCCTGCTTGAGAAAAACCATTCATATCAGCCGAACCAAAACGATCGTAATTGGCTCTTTTTTTCTCATCAGAAAGGGTTTGATAAGCTTCATTTATTTCTTTAAATTTTTTATCATCTCCGTTGTTTTTATCCGGGTGATATTTTAGAGCCAAGACGTGAAAAGCTTTTTTAATTTGTTCTTTTGAAGCATTTTTATCAATCCCTAGTACTTTGTAATAATCCTTGGACATTATTTTTTATCTTCATCAGGAGTTTCATTAACTTCTGCATTTTTTATTTCTGAATTTTGTTCTTCTGGTATTTTACTTTCTTCTTTATTTTCTTCTGGTTTTTTTTCTTCTTTAGCCATAGTTTCACCAATTTTAGACATTTCTGTGGATAAATCTTCTGTAGCTTTTTTTATAGCTTCAACACTATTTTCTTCTTTAACTTTTTTTAGTTCTGATATTTTATTTTCAATTTCTGTTTTAACTTCGGCTGAAACTTTATCACCATAATCTTTAACTGATTTTTCTGCAGTAAATATCATCATCTCAGCTGTATTTTTTACATCTGCTAGTTCTTTCTTTTTATTATCTTCTTCCGTATGTGTTTCTGCATCTTTTTTCATTTTCTCAATATCTTGATCAGAAAGACCAGAACTTGCCTCTATTCTAATAGATTGTTCCCTACCAGAAGCTTTATCTTGTGCTTTAACATTTAAGATACCATTGGCATCAACATCAAAAGTTACCTCAATTTGAGGGATACCTCTTGGAGATGGTGGAATGTTATCTAAAATAAATCTACCTAGGGATTTATTGTCTTGCGCCATGGGTCTTTCTCCTTGGGTAATATGTATTTCTACCGATGTCTGGTTATCAGCTGCTGTTGAAAATACTTGAGATTTAGAGCTTGGAATTGTTGTATTTCTTTCAATTAATTTTGTTGCTACTCCTCCTAAAGTTTCAATTTCAAGAGAAAGAGGAATAACATCTAGAAGTAAAACATCACGAACATCACCTTGAAGAACTCCAGCCTGAATAGCAGCTCCTAGAGCTACAACTTCATCTGGATTAATAGAATGGTTCGGATCTTTTCCAAATAGTTTTTTTACAGCTTCGTTAATTGCAGGCATTCTTGTTTGTCCTCCAACTAAAATAACTTCATCAATTTCAGAAATTTCAAAAGGAGAAGCTTTAATAGCTCTTTCTGTTATTTCAATCGAGCGAGTTATATATTCTTCTGCTAATGATTCTAACGTAGCCCGAGTCATTTTAAGTAATAAATGTTTAGGACCAGATGAATCTGAAGTTATAAATGGAATATTAATCTCTGATTCCATTGTTGTTGAAAGTTCGTGCTTTGTCTTTTCTGCTGCTTCTTTTAGTCTTTGAAGAGCTAAAACATCTTTGGTTACATCAATACCTGATTCTTTTTTATATTCGTCAGCTATCCATTTAATAATCTTTTGGTCTATATCTTCACCACCCATATGACTATCTCCATCTGTAGATTTAACTTCTATAACATCATCTCCAACTTCAAGGACGGAAATATCAAAAGTTCCTCCACCAAAATCATAAACTGCTATCTTTTCATTTTTCTTAGTATTAAAACCATAAGCTAAAGCAGCCGCTGTTGGTTCGTTAATAATACGCTTAACATCAAGTCCAGCAATAATTCCTGCATCTTTTGTTGCTTTACGCTGAGCATCATTGAAATAAGCTGGAACGGTGATAACTGCTTCTGTGATTTTTTCACCAAGCTTTGTTTCAACGTCAGCTTTAATTTTACCTAAAATTTCAGCTGAAATTTTTTCTGGACGCAACCAATTATCCCCCATTTTAACTTCAACTCCACCATTTTCTCCTTTTCTTATTTTATATGGAATTGTTTTTTCATCTTTTTGAATTTCTGGATCGTTATAAAGATGACCAATAAAACGCTTAATACCATAAACGGTATTCTCTGGGTTAGTAACAGCCTGACGCTTAGCTAAGAGTCCTACCATCCTATCTCCTTTTTTAGTAATAGCTACAACAGAAGGAGTAGTCCTTGCTCCTTCAACATTTTCAACAATTTTAGGTTGTCCACCTTCTATAATAGCAACAGCACTATTTGTTGTTCCTAAATCTATTCCAATTATTTTTGACATATTTTTTCTAACTCATTTTAATTTATTCTTCAATGAGTTATAAATTAATT
Source organism: uncultured Candidatus Saccharibacteria bacterium (assembly GCA_964437715.1). Taxonomy (GTDB): domain Bacteria; phylum Patescibacteriota; class Minisyncoccia; order Phycocordibacterales; family UBA9973; genus UBA8515. The sequence continues at coordinate 19,920 of CAYTHY010000001.1, read as the reverse complement.
ATAATGATTAATAAATTATTTATTTAGATATTTAAAATATCTGAAGGTTATTATATACCTATATGTTATTTTTGACAAGTATTTCGCGAGCACTAAATACTTGTAAAAAGCATATAATAGTATTATAATAATTAATATGACAAAAAAACCATCAATTCAAAAGGCTATTTTAAAAACTATATCTCAAAAAAAGGCTATTTCAATGAAATCTATCAAAGAAGATATTAAAGATACTACTTATTATAAGGATAAAAATCGAGCTAATACGGTTGATAAGCAAAAATTAAATTACGCAATTACCCGTTCTGTTAATAATCTTCTTAGTGGTGGACTTATTGAATCTCTTAATTCTGAGCGTAGCCGGTATTTTCGTTTAACTGAAAACGGTAAACAAAAACTTAATAACATAATTTTAGAATCTGATTTAAGCTTAGTCTCAACTAAATGGGATGGTTTTTGGCGAGTAATTTTACTTGATCTTCCCGAAGAAAGAAAAAGTGAAAGAGAAGCTTTGCGGTATTTATTAAAAAAAGCTGGATTTTTTTGTGCTAAAAATTCTGTTTGGATTTCAATGTACCCCTTTGAACATTTATTTATGAATATAAAAAAAGATTTAAATTTATCTACCGAAATGATGATTTTAGTGACAGATAAAATAGATGAAAAAACTGAAAAAGAATTTTTTTCTATCTGTGGAATAAAACTTTAAAAAAGTAAGATTTTATTTTACTCTTTTTTTAGAGAATTAGAGGTAGGTTTATATTCATAAATATTAACACTAGCTGGACGAATTACTCGCCCTATTTCTGATAAGTTAGCTGGATTTTTTATTTCATATCCTACTTGTAGAATTTCAGCGACAGTATGATCTTTTTCTTTTTCTTTTGTATTTATTATTTTTATTGAATGATGAATTTGCGGATTAAATGGTACATCTATCGTTTCTATTTTCTCTATTCCAGAAGCTGAAAGACCATTTAAAAACTGTTGATAAATATGTTCAATACCTGTTCTCCATTCTTTACCAACTTTCTGCCAAGCATCTTTATTATTAAAAGCCATACTGAAACTATCAAGGACCGGTAATAAATTAATTATCATATTTTCCTTAGCTAATAGAGAGCTACTATTTCTAATTTGCTCTAATTCTTTTTGAAGATTAACATAATCAGCCTTAGCTCTTTGCCAACCAACTAAATAATTTTCTTTTTCTTGACGACAAAGTTTTAAATCATTGCGAAGTTTTTTTATTTTATCTTTATTACTCAAATCTTCTCCCTCTTCTGTACTCTCAACAAAATCAACATCATTAATAATCTCCGAATCGAGAGAATCATTTTGAGAAGCATCTATATCTTTTTTCTTATTTTTCATAACTTTTCCAGTATACAGAAAATAAAATTTTTTGCAAAATAAAAAACCACCCCATAAGCAAGACCTATGGGGTGGTTTTTTATTTATCGTTTACTCCATTGTGGGGCTTTGCGGGCTTTTTTGAGTCCGAATTTTTTTCGTTCTTTTCTACGAGGATCACGCTTAAGCATTTTAGCTTTCTTTAAGGTATCACGAAGTTCTTCATCAAAAATTATTAAACACCTAGCAATACCATGACGACAAGCTTCAGACTGAGAATGGATTCCACTTCCCTTTGTCGTTATAACTACTTCAAATTTTTGAGATGAATTAGCTGTTTCAAAAGCTCCAGTGATTATTTTCTTTAACTCAGCTGTTGGAAAATATATATCTAATTCTTTTCCATTAATTAAATATGAAGTTTTAGTTGCTTTATAAAGTTTAACAACAGCTGTAGCCGTTTTTCGACGACCAACAGCTCTAATATATTCTTTTTTTGATTTCTTTTCTGCCATAAATATTATTCTTTAATTATTAATCTTTTCATCATTAAAGGTCTTAATTTATTATTTGGAAGCATTCCACGAATAGCTAACCTATATAATTCTGCCCATCCTTTTTTATCAATAATTTTTGCATTTGTTTCTGATCTTAATCCTCCAGGATAACCTGTATAATGAGTATGCAAAGTTTCTGATTTTCTTTTCTCACTCATTTTTGTTTTTGAAACATTTTCAATAGTAACAAAAACATCAGCTACTTTATTAGCCACATAATCTGCTTCTGTCTTACCCATTAATATTTTAGCTACAGAAGAGGCAACACGGCCTAAAATCTTATCAGTAGCATCTATTGTATATCTTTTAGTCATAAATTAAATAAACTCAATTATAGCCATTTTACTAGCATCTCCTGCTCGACGAGGCAATTTAGTAATGCGTGTATAACCCCCAGTACGATCTTTGTATTTTGGAGCAATATCATCAATTAACTTGCTGGATTCTTTTTTAAGATTATATAAACGAGAAATAACTAAGCGACGAGAAGAAAGAGTTCCAACATTAGCTTTTGTTATTAATTTTTCAATCATCGGTCTAAGCTCTTTAGCTTTAGCTTCTGTAGTTTCAATTTTACCATGTGCTATAAGAGCCAAAGCTAAACCTTTTAAAAGAGCATTCCTTCCATTTTTCTTTCTTCCAAATTTTCTTACATTATTGTGATGTCTCATATCTAAATAAATTATTATCTAATAACAAGCTAATTATTTTAAGGAAAGCCCAGATTTCTCTAAGATATCTTTAATTTCTTGAATTCCCTTATTACCTATCCCTTCAATCTCTAATAAATCCTCTTTTTTCTTACGAGCAATACCTCCGATAGTTCTGATATTAGCTCCAATTAAGGCATTAAGTGTTCGGGTTGAAAGATTCAATGTTTCAATTCTAGTTTTTAATATATCAGTAAACTTACTTTCTTCTTTTTTCTTTTCTTCCTCTTTCATTTCTGTTTCTTCATTTTTTTCAAGTTTATTATCATTTATTTTAGGAGCAATAACAAAACCAGCAATTGCTTGTAATTGCTCTACCATAATTGTTATAGCTTGTTCGAGGGCTTCGTGAGGAGTTAGAGTCCCATCCGTTTCAATTGTCATTCTTAGTCTATTGTGATTTGTTTTATCTCCTACACGCATATTTTCAATTTCATAAGAAACTCGTCTAATAGGTGTAAAAATAGCATCGATAGCGATAACTCCAACTTCTGTTTTAGTTTTTTGATGCATATCCTTAGATACAAAACCTAAACCTCTCTCAACGGTCATTTCTATAGAAAGTGTAGTTTTACTAGTAACTTCAGCTATATATAAATCTTTATTCAAAATTTCAACTTGACCAGTAGCTTCAATATCAGAAGCTGTAACCTTTTGTGGTCCTTTAACTGAAAGTTTTATCACTTGCGGTTCGTCTGTTAATAAACGAAAACGAATTTGTTTTAAATTTAATAAAATAGTGATAACATCTTCTTTAACTCCATCAATTACTGAAAACTCATGGTCAACGCCGTCAATTTTAAAAGAAGTAATAGCTGAACCAACAAGAGAAGATAAAATAATTCGACGAAGTGAATTACCTAGAGTATGTCCATACCCTGGATAAAGACCATCAATCTCGTAAACACCTTTTGTCCCTTTTTCTTCAACGATAGATAACTTTGAAGGTAATATAATATTTAAATCAGACATATAATATATTAGAAAGCTAAAAGCTTAAAAATTACTTATTAAAAAAACCAATGCATAATAATATTAACGACTATAAAATTCAAGCACTGTATTAAGATCAAAAAAACCTTCCTCTCCTTTTGGTTTACCTTGAACTGAACCAGAAAGAGTATTCGTACTAAATTTTAACCAATTCGGTATTGTATATTCTTCCATTTTCTTAGCAATATCACTGAATAATTGGTTTTTGGAACTTCCAGCACGAACAGCAATATTATCTCCAACTTTAACACGTCGTGAAGCAACTTTAGTTTTAGTGCCATTTACAATTATGTGACCATGGGAAACCATTTGTCTAGATAATCGACGAGTATGAGCAAGACCAATTCTATAAACTATATTGTCTAAACGAGATTCAAGTAATTCAAAAAGGTATTCATTCGTGGGCTCTCCTTTATGTTTAACTGCTTCTTTTATATAATTTGACAGTTGTTTTTCACTTATTCCATACATAAAACGAACTTTCTGTTTTTCTCTGAACTGCAAAGCGTAGTTAGATGGTCGTCTTGGTCTTCTTCCTTTTAAGGCTTTCGCGTGACGAGCTTCAGATAAAATAAACTTGGGTGTTTGACATTTTTCAAACACTCCAGATCCTAGGCGACGACACATTTTATATTTTTTAACTGCTTTCATATTTTATATTTTATAAGATAAAAAATTATTTTAATTTATACTCTTCGTGGCTTTTTAGGTTTTGGCCCGTTATGTGGTACAGGAGTTACATCATGTATCTCTGAAATTTCAATATCATACGCCATAAAAGCTCTAATTGTTGGTTCGCGACCACTACCAACCCCACTAACTTTTACATCAACTTCTTTAATTCCAATCATTTTAGCTTTTTCACCTATAGTTGACCCAGCTTTTGAAGCAGCAAATGGAGTTCCCTTTTTTGCTCCTTTAAAACCAAGTGCTCCTGATGAAGTCCAAAAGAGAGTGTTACCTTTTTTATCAGAAAGAGAAACCTTCGTATTATTAAAGGTAGCTTCAATGTGTAATGTTCCTGAAACAAATTTCTTTTTAGAAGCTTTACCTTTTTTCTTGGGAGTACTTTTAACAGCATCACTTTTAGGTAATGGATCAATTTCCTCTTTTTTTGTTACTATTTTTATTTTTCCCATATTTTATTAATTAAAGCTACAATTTCCAAGTATAAATTCTAAGTTTTTTCAGCTTTTCGTTTACCACTACTCATAGTTCTACGAACATTTCCACGAACTGTACGAGAATTTGTTTTAGTCCTTTGCCCCCTTACTGGTAAACGACGAGAATGACGAATTCCTCTATATGTTTTAATATCTTTTAATCTTTTTATATTAGATGAAATTTCACGCTTTAAGGAACCTTCAATCGTCATTGCTTCAATAATTTTACGAATAGTATTTTCTTGTTCTGGCGTTAATTTATCACCCTTAAGATTAGAATCTATCTTAGCCTCTTCTAATATTTTTTGAGCTCGTGAAATTCCAATACCATAAAGGCTGGTTAATGCAATATCTAAATGTTTATTATTTGGGATGGTTATACCTAATATTCTCATAATTTTATTGTCTTTGTTTGTGTTTAGGATTAGAACAAATAACACGAAGATGGCGTTTTCGTTTTACTATTTTACAATTAGTACAAATTTTTTTAACAGCTGTTCTTTTCTTCATTTTATTATAACGTGAAAGAAAAATATAGGGCTTCTACCCCTTTATTTTATCTAAAACACTACCGAATTATATTACACTATTTAAAAATAAATGCAAGTTTTCCAATGAAATAATAATTAATTTCTTCTAATAATTCTACCCTTTCCACCATATGGATCTAAAATAACTTCCACCCTATCTCCAATTAATACTTTAATTCTATGTATCCTCATCTTACCAGAAAGATAAGCAATGATAATCTTATCATTGCCAATATCTACCCGAAAGAGTGTATTGGGGAGAGCTTCTACTACTGTGCCCATCGTGTTATTGTCGTTTTGAATCATTTATACTTTTTATAATAACAAAAAAATAATTAATCGTCAATTTTATAAAACATTAATTTTTATTTTTGAAGGATCTAATGGTAATGTTAATTGCCATGGAGGAAATATTTTTACACTAGCATCTTTTATACCAACATAGTCTTTAAAAATTATAGGGAGTTCTTTTTTGGAAATTCCTAATAAATTTTTCTTCAATTGAATTAAATCTGGATTCCAAGTCAAATTTAATTTACCACTTAAAGTAAAAGATAATAATTTTAAATCTTTATTAATTTCTTGGTTTTTATCACTAAATTCAAATGATAATTTATTCAGTCCTGTTATCTGAATAGTTTTTAATTCTTTAACTGGAGTTTTTGCTAATAAGGTTTTTAAAATAACATTATTTAATTCTGATTTTCTTAACAAAACGACAGAAAGGGTTCCTGAAACTGCAACATCAGCAGTCGGCGTAATTGATAAAATATTTTTATTATCTATCTTATATGAAAAATTTGAAGCTTGTGGATAAAAAATATAATCTTTAGGAATAAGTAAACTTGCTTTTTTGGTAAGTTGATCTTTTAAAATACTATTGTTATTTAATTTTCCCTCATCGTTTTTACTTAATGAATAATATAAACCTTGAGCACCTCCAACAAGAGCAGTCTTTGCTTTACCATAAATTTTTTTATACTTACTCGTCCCCCTGAAAGCATTAATATAAAAATCAGTAGGATCTCCATTGTAAACCTTACCAGGTAAAAATGAAGTAATATTAACAGTTATTTTACCTGGAATAATTTTATTTTTAATTAAAGTAAAACCAGGTATGTGAACAGATTCATCCGTTAAATAAACTTTACCATTTTCATCAGATAAATAAGTATCAGCCGGTAAGAATTCTTTTTTCTTGCTGTTTTTATTGTAAATAATAATTTTTCCCCTAGCTTTCTGTGAAATTTTTTTTGACTCTGAAAGAGATATCTTCTCTGACTTATTACCAGCTACGATCATCACCTCAAAAGGAATTTCAGCTTTTAAATTTTTAGAAGCTTTAAATAACTTTTTATTCAAGAAAAAAGATTGCTGTTTTTTGACTATATTAATATTGGTATTTCTAAAAAAGATAGAACCCCAGAAACCTACTCCAATTAGAATAGATAAAAAAAACAAAATAAGAATATAAATACTAAAATTTTTTTTCTTATTTATTAATTTAGGATTTCTTGATATTTTTCTAGTTGTAGTTTTTTTTCTCTTGGTTACTCTTTTAACAACAATACTATCAGAATGTTGATAATCGAGTTTAATTCTTTTCTTAACTTTTATATCTTCAATTATTTTTCTATTCATATTGTTTATTTTTTTTGATTATTGAGACCGATTCAATCATTAAAAATGGGTCGTGAATTATCTTTTCGTTATATTTACAAATATTTAAAAATTCAGACCCTCTTATTGGAATAACTTTACATTTATGTTTAATAGTCATCGCTTGAATAAACTTTTCATTATTAATAACACTAGAAAAATAATCTATTATATCGAAGTTAGCAATTAAAAATATTGTATCTGGAAGAGCTAAAGTGTAAGGAAGATTTTTAATACATTCTCGAAAAGATTCACTCCAGGAAGATTCTGCTGATTTAAAAAGAGGAGCTACTTCTTCTTCTTTTTCTTTTGATAAATAACCCGAACTATATAAATTAAAGAGTTCTTTAGCGTCTCGCAATTCTATTTCTAACTTGCTGCTAATATATTTTAAAAATGTTTTTTTACCAAAAGGAAAAGATAAAGTATCTTTTAGAGTTCCCTTAGAGACAATTCCAACTTCAGTAATTTCTCCTCTAATATTAAGTAATAGATAGGAATCAGGACTAATATATTTATTACGAATAGAGAAATAATAATCAGAGATAAAAGAAGAAAAAGAGATTGGTATTTCATGGTATGTTTTTAAAATGACTTTACGTATTTTATCTAGGAAAAATTTCTGAGAAAAAGACGTAATCATACTAATTTCAACTGATTTCGTTTTTGAACCTAATGGAGATTCTACTTGATATCCATTGAGAGACACTTTCATAATAAAATGTTCTATAATTTCAAGTTTATTGTAAATGGTATTATTTTTTTTACTATGAGTTATCATAGTCTTTTTTATTTCTTTTTTAATTAAATCTTCTGCTATTTTCTTAGTAAAAATAAAAGAACTCTCTTTTTTTATTTTTACAATTTTAGTTTCTGATGAATACCAAGGTGAAGTAACTACACAAACTATTCTATCTGGAAGAGTAGAATTAATTTTAAAAAGTTTATTAATTGTTAAGCTAAGAGCTCTAAGCATACTCCTTGTGAATAAGCTTGAGTCAATTTTATTTTCATTATAGTTTATTTCAGTACGGACAGAATCTATAATACATGGTGTTTCTTTAGTATCATTGGGAATGTTAATAACAGCTCCTCCAACACTACCAGAACCAATATCAAAAATAGCGACAGTTTCCTTATTCTTTTTTCCTTCAAATAAAAATCCCATTATACTTGTATTATACTACAGGATTTTAAAAAAGTATAAGAAAAAATATGATTATTCTAATATCGCCTTAATTCTACGAATACCAGAAGCCACAGCTTCTTCTTTTATAATTTTAAAATGACCTAATTCCCTAGTGTTATCAATATGAGGACCTCCACAGAATTCTTTTGAATATATATTTCCATCATTATCCTCTATCAAATAAACAGATACTATCTCTGGATATTTTTTAGCAAATTCCATTTCTGCTCCAATTTTTTCTGCTTCTTTTAGAGACATTTCTTTTTTCATTATACTAAGATCTTTTTTTATTTTATCATTTACCCAATTTTCAACTCCTTCTTTTTCTTCATCTGTTAGTTTATGGTCACAAAGGAAATCTATTCGTAAACGTTTCTCGTTTATATTACTACCTTTTTGTTTTATGTTTGAATCAACAACAGCTTGAAGTCCTGCTAATAACAAATGGTGAGCAGTATGAAGTTTAATAGTGTTTTTATCATGATTTGTTAATCCTCCTTTAAACATTCCAGCTGAAGATGTTTGAGAAAGTTTTTGGTGCTCTTTCATTTTTTCTTTAAAATCTTTTAAATCTATCTTCATTCCTTTTTCTTTAGCTAATTCTTGAGTTAGCTCAATAGGAAAACCATAAGTAGTGAATAAAATAAATGGATCAATTCCTTTCTCAAATTCTTTCAAACCTTTTTCTAATGTTTTCTTGAATTTATATTCTTCTTCTTTTATGATTCCCTTATCGTCCAATTTATAGATACCATCATAGAAATTTTTATAATTATCTATAATAATTTGTAATGATCTTTTATTAGAAAATTTAACAGCTCTTCTTATAAGCCTTCTAAGGATATATCCCGCTCCTGTATTAGCTGGTTTTATTCCATCTGAGATAATAAATAATGATGCACGAATATGATCAATAACAATTCTTTCTCTTTTACTTTTTTCGCCAGAAAAAATATCTGTATCATAAACACTTTCTTTTTTTTGAATTATTGAAACTAATCTTTCTAATCCCATTCCTGTATCAATTCCTAACATTGGTAATTTTGTTAATTTTGCTATTCCTTTATCCAATTCTTCACGAGACCCATCACATAAATATTCATTAAAAACAATATTCCAAATCTCTACATCTTCACCTAATATATTTTTACAATAAATTTCAGTTGTTGGACCACATGGACCAGAATCTCCAGTAGGACCCCAAAAAACATCTTCACCTTCTTTTCTTATATCTTTTATTCCTAATTCTTCCCAGTAATTTAATGATTTTTCGTCAGCTGGTAAGTTTTCATTACCTTTATAAACACTGACATAAGAAATTTCTAATTTCATTTCTTTAGTAATAAATTCATATGCATATTCTATAGCTTCTTTCCTACCATATCCACCAAAAGAAAAATTTCCAAGCATTTCAAAAAATGTAAGATGGGTATTATCTCCAACTTCATCTATATCCCCTGTTCTAATACATTTTTGAACAGTAACGACATTTTTTGATTTAAATTTTTCTTCGGCTAATTCTGGTTTTGTATAATAAGGTTTAAATTGTTGCATTCCCGCTGTAGTAAAAAGAACCGATGGATCGTCAGGAATTAGAGAAGAAGAGGGAATTATTTTATGTCCTCTTTCTTTAAAAAATTTTAAAAACTTTTCACGAATTTCATTGGATGTCATATCTTATATATTATACTAAAAAACAAAATAGACAAAATAAAAAAAAGAAACATACAAAGTTTTCCCCTAGGTCTGACCTAGGGGGTAAAAAGAATATAGTATTTTACACAGGTGTGTAAAAGTGATATATATTTAAATTTTTATTATATACTAAAAGCCAGATAACAAAAAAGCTCAAACCATAATAATTTAAGCTTCTTTTTCATTTTTTCTTTTTCATTTTTTCTTTTTCATTTTTTTTATTATCACCAAAACAGCGATACAAAGAAAAACCAAAAAAATAGACGCTGGGAAATAAGTATGCCCCCAACTCCCATCTAAGGCTCTTCCAGTAAGGATGAAATACACAACCAGAAGTATAATTAGTCCGATTGCGTCAATAAACAGAATATTTAAAAGTATTCTATCTATTTTTTTTATATTTTTTTTCATTTTTCTTGATTTTGAAAAATTATTAGGTGTATTTTAAAAGAACAACCGTTCTTACCTTTGTTGAAATATTATCACACATTTTCTATTTAGTCAAGTTTTACTATGGATTTCTATGAGAATAGACAAAAATCATTTTTATTCTATAACTCCCCCACCTAAACAAATATTTCCATTATAAACAACTATT
>CAYTHY010000001.1:0-9373 GCA_964437715.1 uncultured Candidatus Saccharibacteria bacterium | reverse complement strand
ATTGGTCCTAAAAAACAAATACCCTGACTATCTTTTTTATTAAAAACTGGTATATCATATTTCTTAGCTAAATTTCTGACTTCTTTTTTTTGTAAATGACCAACAGGAAAAAGTGCGTGCTTTAAATCATTCCGAGTTAATGTCCAAAGAAAATAAGATTGATCTTTTGATTGATCTAGTCCTTTTTTTAAGTTATAATTTTCATTCTTTAAATTATAACTATTTATTGCATAGTGTCCTGTAGCAATAAAATCAGCTCCGCGTTTTTGGGCAAAGTTCCAAAAGACACCAAATTTTACTTGACGATTACACATAACATCAGGATTAGGAGTATTACCATTTTTATATTCCATTATCATATAATCTACAACTTCTTTTTTATAAACATCTTCCGCATCACATTCAAGAAATGGAATATTTATTGAGGCACAAACTCTCATAGCATCACGTCTTTCATCTTGCCAACTACATTCTATAAAATCAGGTGTCCAAGTACGGATAAAAACACCAACGACATTGTATCCTTGATTTTTTAAGAGAATAGCAGAAACAGAAGAATCTACGCCACCTGAAACACCGACAAAAACTGTTTTTTTTATTTTCTTTATCATATTTCTAACTTTTACCTAAGATAACGAATAATATTTTTTTTGTGTTCCTTGAAAGTTTTAGCAAAGTGAACATTTCCTTTTTTATCATGAAGATAATAAAGATATGGTGATTTAGTAGGTTCTAATGAAGCCATAATTGAAACCAATCCTGGATTATCTATCGGTTCTGGAGGTAATCCTTTTACTTTATAAGTTAATTTATCTGCATCAACCTGCAAAGGAATTCCTAGTTTAATTCTTTTCCATAAAATACCAGAAATTATTGAAGCATCCTTTTTACCTTTAGCTTCTTTTTGGATTATTGAAGCCATTGTTATTATCTCTGGTAACTTTTTTCCACTAGCTTTTACTAAATAATTTATCTTTCTTATATGATTATTAAAATTATTTGATAATTTAGTAATTATTTCTTCAACTGTATCTAATCTATAAAAGAAGTAAGTATCAGGAAACAAGTACCCTTGTTTCCCATTTGATTTTTCTAAAAATAAATCTTTTTGAAAATTAATCATCCTTTCCGCAAAAATGTTGGCCATTTCATCATTATTTAACCCCTCTCTTAACATTATTTTAATAGGATTAACCTTATGGATACCTCTAGCTAATTGCCAAGCAATAACAAAAACAGAACTTTTTCTTTTGAATAAATAATCACCTCTATTCATTTCTTTTTTTGATTTAAAGAGAGAAACAAAAACTTTCAAAAAGAAATCTGAACGGATAATATTTTCATTTTTTAATTTAATTGCAAGAGAATTTAAAGTATCATTTGAAGATATGTGAATTAATTCACTTTGAGATTTAGTATTATTTTTAGGAGCCGAAAATAAATAATTTGATAAAATAAAAAAAGCTAAAAGCACAGATAGCACACTTAATATTTTAATCAAACTAAAAGGTTCATTAGCTTTTATTTTTAAAGCAGTTTCTTCTGTCTCCATAAATTATACAGGTAAGTTTGTAGGAGGTTTAGCAATCTTTGATTCGACTCTTTTAAAGGTAGGAGTTTCTGAAACCATACCAGGAAAATGAAAAATAGAAGCTAGTTCTTCATTAGAGAGAACAAAAATTTCAGGATTATGAGAAGGAAAGAAAAAACTTATAAGTTTAGGGTATTTAAAAGAATTTTGAATTGGCGGATGAAAAAAAGTTCTGGTACGGTAGAAATTTAACATTCTTCTTTTAATTTTAGTTAGAGCTAATCCAGTCGGATCAGACCATGGTGCATCAAACTGAGTTGAATTAATACGATCAAATTGATTTGCATTTGGAGAAGCATACTGACGAAAGAGAAGTCGCGAAGACCGACGAATACTATTAAATTCTTCCTCAGTATTATATTTTTTATTAGCTAGAGTTATTAAACGAATACCACAATCAAAATGTATCTGTTGCAAATTAATAACCATATCTTTAACAAAAGGATCAACAAAACTTGGAGCTCTAACCTCTTTAGAATCTCTACCTCCGATACCACCTCCTTTTCCAACTTTTGTATAAGGAGCTAATTTTTCTTCTATGTGTTCTAGTGCAATTTTATCAAAATTAACTTTTTTCCCATTTACCTTACTACGATAAGTTTTAATACTTTGTCTAACAATAATTTGAATCCAAACTTGTTGACCTTTTTTAAGTGAACCGAGATATTCAATAACTGGAGTGATTGGATCTATTTTAAATTCTTCTTTTGTCCCTGATTTTAATTCTTCTTGTTGCTTGTAAGTTTTGATTGGATTAGCATCGTGTTTTAATTTTGTGAATTCACAACCCCACATATTCCAATCTCCATTTTTTTCATACTGAGAAACCTTATAAGCATAATCTTCTGTTTCTATAATTTTGGCTTGAGGATATTGAGCATAGATTTGTGTTTCTACTAAACTTCTAATTCTAGTTGGGGTTCTTATAAAGAAATGAACTCGTCCATCAATTGAAACCATCTCAAGTGAAAACCAAAACCATGGTGCACCTTGGATATATATTTCCCAAAATCCTTTATTACTTTGATGGTATAAAGCGTTAGAAAAAATCAATTCCATTGCTGAAGGTGTTTTAATCACATCACGAGGAACTTGAATTTCAAGAAGAACCCACTTTATTCCCATAATAAAGCGTTCTTGTCTATACTCGTGCCATAGATGGAGAGCAGCAATAGATAATGGAATTGGCATTAAATAGCCAATTGCTACAATTATAATTTGTAATAAATTAATTGAATGTATCGTAAAAAATGTTTCTATCACAATTCTTATTATAGCAAAAAAAATAACTACAATAAAGCAAAAAGAAGAAAGCCTAAGCTTTCTTCTTTTTGCTTTATATTTATTAAACTACAGTATATAATCCTTTTTTATTTTTTTTAAAATATTTTGTGTTTTGAAGATTTACTAAAATTGTATTTTTTTTCAAGTATCTTTCTTTCATAACTTTTTCAATAATATCTTCTTTTGACATTGGTCCGTTTTTTTTGATTAATTCTTTAATAACATCACGAACAATTCCTTTTTTATAACCCCAATCAGACAATGCGTATATTCCACGTCCAACAAGAACAAATCGCGGATCTTTAATAAGTTCATTATGACAAGTCGCTGTGTGGCATCTCTTATCAAAGGTGTCAGCAACAGCTGTAGCAACTTCTCTAAAATGCATAGGAGAACCATGTTTACGCATCATTAGAAAAGCATAGTCTTTAACTCCTCTAGTTTTAATACTTGATGAATTAGATTTTCCCCATTCTCCTAAAGGATTCTTACTTAATTTTTTTGACATAGACAACCACCTTCGAGCAATTTCTTCGTTTTTGTATTGTTCTGATAAATCTTTAACTTCATCAAGAAATCTAGCAACAAGCTCGCTTTCAAGAACTAACTCTTCGTCTGAAATATTTTCATAAAGTTTTTTTAAAGAATTATGAACAACCTCGGAAACATTACTATCAACACTCCATCTTGTTTTAAAATAATTATCTTCTTTGTGTTTTGTAAAATCATCACCTAGAGTTAAATAAAAGTGAATATTATTTTGGGTATATTTATTTTTTGAAATATGATTAATAAAATCTTGCTCTGAAACAATTGCACCTAATGAGTGCATTAACTTTTTTAGCTCTTCAAAGACATCTTTTTCATTCTTGAATGATTCTGATTTTCTGATAAAAATAAGAGCGGCGTTCTCAATCTGACGAACACGCTCACGAGTAATACCATATTTTTTACCAATAGATTCTAGGGTTTTACGTTCAGCAAGATCCGTCAATCCGAACCTATTCACAATTACTTCATGTGCTCGTGGAGATAAATCAGAAAGTATTCTTTTGGTAACCTGTTTTGGTTTGAATGAGATTGTGTTAGCCATTTGAATTTAGAAATTAAAATAATAAATTTTTATCTAAAATTATAATATCACTAGTATTAAGTAAAGTCAACTGTTTTTTTTCTTAGCCGTTTTAACTTTAAACCGATCTTGCTCAGTTAATACTTTTTTACGTAAACGAATATTTTTAGGAGTAATTTCAAGATATTCATCGTCAGCCATAATCTCAAGACCCCTTTCTATCGATAATTTATATGGGGGTTTTACGTTAATTGCCTCATCAGCCCCACTTGATCGCATATTAGAAAGTTGTTTACCTTTAGTAGGATTAACAGACATCTCTTCTCCTTTTGTCACATTCCCAATGACCATTCCTTCATAAACCTCATCTCCATGTTCTATGTAAAGAATTCCTCTTTCCTGTAATGTCCAGAGAGAGAAAGCGGCAGTTTTACCATTAACCATCGAAGTCATAGAACCAACATCTCTCCTTTTAATTAAGCCAGCGTAATCTTTAAATCCAATAAAACGCGAAGTTAAAATTCCTTCCCCTCTAGTATCTATTACAAATTGACCACGATATCCAAGCAACCCACGAGTCGGAATTTCTATTAACATTCTAATAATATTTTCTTTCTCATACATACTAACTATAATTCCTCGACGAGCTGTTAATTTTTCTATAACAGAACCTGAATATTCTTTTTTTACATCAACTGTTACTTCTTCATATGGCTCTAATTTTTTACCATTTTCATTTTTTATAATTACATGAGGTTGAGAAACTTGAAGTTCAAATCCTTCTCGTCTCATATTTTCAAGCAAAATAGCAATGTGCAGTTCACCTCTCCCATAGACAAGATATCCTTCTTTAATTTCTTCTTTATCTTCGTCATTAAAATCAATATGCAACCCAACATTTATCTCAAGCTCTTTTTCTAATCGTTCACGAATATTACGATAAGTTACAAATTTTCCTTCTTTCCCAGCAAAGGGCGAATCATTTACTATAAAATTTAATGAAATAGTTGGTTCATCAATTTCAATAGAGGGTAAAGTTTCTGTTTCTAAATTATCACAAATTGTTTCACCAATATAAACATCTGGAATCCCCGCTATCATTATTATATCTCCAGTAGCTGAATATTCTATTTCTTTTCTTTTTATGCCTTCAAAAGTAAACATCTTACTTATTCGAGAAGTACGAGGTTTGCTGTCGTTATTCTTTATAATAATTTGTGAACCGGTTTTTATTGAACCAGCATAAACTCGAACAATTGCTAAACGACCAAGAAAATTATCATAACCAAGATTAAAAACTTGAGCTTGGAATTTTCCTTCTCTGTTTAGAGAAGCCTCTGGAACTTCTTGTAAAATTAAATCAAGCAAAGGTGATAAATCTTTTGATTCATCGTTTAAATTTAATTTGGCAATTCCATCACGACTAATAGAATATACTGTTTTAAAATCTAATTGTTCGTCAGTGGCCCCTAATTCCAAAAAAAGTTCAAAAACTTCTTCGTGAACTCTTTCAGGATCTGCCGCTTTTTTATCTATTTTATTTATAACAACTATTGGTTTTAATCCCAACTCTAATGATTTTTTTAAAACAAAACGAGTTTGAGGCATTGGACCTTCCTGCGCGTCAACTACCAATAAAACAGAATCAACAGCTTTAAGCACTCGCTCAACTTCAGAACCAAAATCGGCATGACCTGGAGTATCAACAATATTTATTTTAGTTCCTTTATAATTAACAGAAGTATTTTTGGAATAAATAGTAATACCACGCTCAAGCTCAATAGAGTCTGAGTCCATAGACACACCTTCTTCCACCATTCCACATTGTTTCATCATTTGATCGGTTAGAGTGGTTTTGCCATGATCAACATGGGCAATAATAGCAATATTTCTTATTTCGATTGATTTCATATCCATAATTTTTTAATAGAAAGACTCTATCTTATACTACCTACAGTAAATTTACAATGTCATGATAAGTGATTACTACCATGAAGATCATTATTAAACTAAATCCTATGAGATTTATTATGTTAGCAACCTTAGGATTGATGGGTGAACCTTTTATTTTTTCAATTAAAATGAAAAGTAATTGACCACCATCAAGAGCTGGAAATGGAATTAAATTTAAGATAGCTAAATTGATAGAAATAAGAGCTGTAAAAGAAAGTAAATAAATAAAACCAAAACTAGCAGCGTCTCCAACTATTTTAATAATTCCAACTGGTCCAGTAATTCCAGATAAGCTACCATGTCCACTCACACTATTAGCAATTAAATTGTAGAAACCAACAGCTGTTTTAGCTGTTAAGTCTGAAGATAGTTTTAATCCTTCCCAAACAGCTTGATAAAATGGTAAATGAAGTTCTCCTATCATATCCATACTAATTCCAACCATCACCTTTCCACCATTTTTAATTATTGAAGGAGTTACGACAATTTCTTCTGGCTTATTCCCCCTCATTAAAGAAAAATCTATTTTTTCTGTTGGGTGATCTTCTACAAAAGTTTGAACAGCTTTAGCTGGAGAATTAAGAGGTGAGATTTTAATAAAATCTTTATTTGTTTTTAAAGACAAAATTTTATCTCCAGATTTTAATCCAGATTTTTGCGCTGGACTATCAGACAAAACACTGACAATAGTTAAGGCTTGATTTTGAACGACTGCCCCCTTTGGTGCTAATTCAACAGAAGTCGGTAATCCAGAAATAAAACCAATAGAAAGTAACAACCAAGCAACTAAAAAGTTCATAACAACTCCAGCCAATAGAACTCCAACTTTTATATACCAGGGTTTATTACTAAAACTTCTATTTTTATCTTCATCATCTAAAGGTAAATCATCTGGATTTTGACCATGAATTTTTACATATCCACCAAACGGTAGAGCATTAAAATTATATGTTGTTTCGCCAAATTTTTTACCAAAAAGTTTTGGAGGAAATCCGAAAGAAAACTCATCTACTTTAATATTGGATTTTTTAGCAACAATAAAATGCCCAAATTCATGGGACAAGACAAGGACAAGTAAAATTATAAAAAAAATAATAATAGACATATAAACAAAGAGAATTAAATTAACTCATAATCTCCTTCTCTTTTTTCTCGAAAATTAATTCTAGATTTTTATTAATTTCATCAACAGAATTTTGGATATTATTTTTAGCTCTTTTTGTCTCATCTTCAGATAAATCTGCAATTTTATCAATTTCATTCTGCCTTACCTGGCGAACACGAATACGGGAATCTTCTAATTTTTCTTTTAAAATTTTTACCATATTTATTCTATTCTCTGTCGTAATCATAGGAAAAATAGCTCGGACTCCTTCACCATCTGGAGCAACTGACAAGCCAAGATTGGAAGCCAAGATTGCTGTCTCAATATTCTTAATATTATTTTTATCCCACGGAATAATTCTAAGAGTTTTAGAATCTTCAATTGAGATTTGAGCTATATTTTTTATGGGCATTTTTCCATCATAACTATCAACCAAAATAGAATCAAGAACCATCGGAGTTGCTTGACCTGTACGAATTGAAGAATATTCTTTAACTAACCATTCCTCAATTTTTTTTAATTCTATTTTAAAATTTTGTGTATCGTATGACATATATTTTTCTAAATTATAACTTATTTATTAAAACGAATGTTATTATAGCACAAGTGCAAGGTGTTCTAAAATCATTTTCACTGAAGATCCTGGTAAATTTAAATATTTTCTTTTTTCTTGAATTTCTTCTAACACAAATTGGAGTTCTTTATTTTTTTTATTCAGCTTAAACTTTTCAAAAATAATTTTTTCTATTTCATTAATTAATAAAATGCTGTCATTTCTCAATTTACTATTACTCTCAATATTTTTATATTTCTTAATTCTTTTACTTATGAAATCAATCCGTCCTCTCGGGTTTAGAGAAATAAATTCTTGAGCATCTTTTTTGACAAGATTATTTTCTTTTTTAGGAGTAACCACAAGATGAGTTCTCGAACGAATAGTATCAAGTAAAATTGAAGCGTTAGGAACAACAATAAAAAAATGAGTGTTATCAGCCGGCTCTTCAATAATTTTTAAAAGTGTTCTTTCTGCGTCATGATTTATAAAATCAGCTCCGATAATACAAATTCTTTTCCCTCCACCAACTCCTAATTCAGCATGCCATTCTTTTATTTTATTACTATCGGCCATAGTGAAAGAATCATACACTTTCAAAAAAACATCTGGACTTTTACTTTTAATTTCTTCACGGTCTTTTAATAATTCAAGTAAATCATGAGTAACTGTTTCCGGATTCCCTTCTACCACATAACTATGATACAAATTTTCTGGAAATAAATTATTTAAAATATTCATATTATTAATTTAGAGAAATTATTTTTTTGCAAGAATAGCTTTTTTATATTTACCTAAGTGATCTAGAGCTTCCCCTGTTCCCTTGGCAACACATAAAAGTGTATCATCTGCAACATTAGCTTTAACTCCTGTTTTTCTATAAATTAAATCGGCTAGGTTTCTAAGTAAAGAAGAACCTCCAGTCATAATTATTCCGTCATCAATAATATCTGCAGCTAATTCTGGTGGAGTTTGAGAAAGAACATCCTTAATCGCATTTATCATTACTTTCAATTCTTTATCAATAGCTATAACAATCTCATTAGTTGATATTTGAGCTGTTCGTGGAAGACCTTGAATAAAATCTCGCCCTTTAATTGTAATAGTTAATTCTTCCTCAAGAGGAATTGCCGCTCCTATTTTTATTTTAATTAATTCTGCTGTTTTATCGCCAATAGCTAGATTGAATGTTTTTTTAATATAATCTGTAATTGCCTGATCAATTTTATTACCTGCACACTTAACAGAAGTTGAAGAAACTATTCCACCTAAAGAAATAACTGCGATGTCTGTCGTTCCTCCACCAATATCCATTATCATATGTCCTTTTGATTCGTGAATTGGAATACCAGCTCCAATGGCTGCTAAAATTGGCTCACGAACAACATAAGCATTCTGTGCTCCAGCTCTAACCGCCGCTTCTACAACTGCCCGACGCTCTGTTGAAGTAATTCCCGCTGGCACTGAAACCATGACGTCTGGCTTAAATAAATTATATCTACCTAATGTTTTTGTAATAAAATAATGCAACATTGCTTCTGTCACTCTATAATCTGCGATGACTCCATCTTTCATCGGACGATAAACTATAATACTGTCAGGAGTTTTCCCAATCATTTCTTTCGCCTCAGCACCTATTGCCACAATAGTGTTGTCTTGTTCAGAAACAGCAACAACAGAAGGCTCATTTAAGACAATTCCCTTACCAGGAAGAAAGACCAGCGTGTTTGCTGTCCCTAAATCAATTCCTAATTTTTTTGAAAACAATCCCATATACAGACTACTATAGCATAAAATTAACTTTAATATGTAGAG